>NZ_JHZB01000006.1 GCF_000621145.1 Desulfobulbus elongatus DSM 2908 | reverse complement strand
ATCATCACCACCAATATCGACTTCAAGCAACTCGGCGACTACCTCGGGGACCCGGTCATCACCACCGCCACAGTTGACCGGATGATCCACCACTCGATCATTCTCACCGTCAAAGGCCCTTCCTGGCGCCTCCACCAATCACGCCAACTCAACGCCCCCAAATAACGAGAACCACCTTCCCGGCAGGCATCAGGGCTGCGTCGGGCCCGACGCAGCCCTGATGCCTGCCGTCCATCCCATCATTGGGGACCTCTCTGAATCGGTGTGAGATCGCACGCTCATCGAAATCCGGCAACTTCGACGGGGTCAGCAATAATACGCCTAACGGGTCAGTTTTTTATCGGTGGTGACAGTGTGATCAGAGCGGAGGCAAGCAAAGCAATATTCACCAGGCCACAACCCAAGCCGTAGAGCTTTTCTCCTTCGATAAAATCCATGACTTCGGCCAACGTGGGCTGTTGGCTCGGACGCAGGAGCCGCAGGCTGGCCAGGGTCTGTGCGCGTGGTTCCGGCGGTGTGCCGCAGGCGATCTCGACGATGACCATCGGATGGACGAGCACCATGTCCGCTTCAAGCAGCCAAGCGAGCCGTGCATTGCCATATCGGAAATGGTCAACCCAGACAGAGGTATCAACCAGTACGCTCATGGCGTTGATTCTTGCCGTCGGCGCGGCACATCCGCCATCTCAGGGGCTGCCGCTCCCAGGGCGACAAGGCGCTTTGCCGCCTGCACCCGGACAAAGGTTTTGACGGCTTCCCGGAATATTTCTGTTTTCGGGATGTCCGGGCCAGCCATTTCCAGCGCCTGCTCGTAGAGGGCATCGTCAATGGTGATGGTGGTACGCATGGGCTTCCTCGTCAATTGCGATGACAATAAGCATCAAAAACAACATCAATTTACCGCACTCCCTGCACGAATGCAAGCCGGCGGAGCAAGAGAAGGGTCGTCATCTATTGTACGGCAAGGCACCGTGGCGCACGACTTCCACGGAAACAGGTAAAACCCTGCCATCAGATACCCCGCAATTGCTTCCGACGCTTCCGCAATTTCTCCCACGCTTCCTTTTTGTCTTTTTTTACATTGTTTTTATCCCATTTCTCCGTTTTGAACACATCCTGCAGTTTCAGGACGGCAGGCTCAGAGAGTTGATCGATTGTCTCCATGATCTTTTTCACCTGCTCCCATTTCTTCCCGGAATCGCAGCTATGCAAGGCAGCGATCCGCTCCTCTTGTTCCCGCTCTTCCGGGGTGAGACCGATGTCACTCCCCCCTTTTCCGGCAGTGCCGGAACCAACATCCTCTGCGGCACTCCAGGTCATTCCCGAAGGGGTAAGCCATTGCTGAAGATAGCTATCCCAATCCGATTTCCATCTTTTTGGGTTAGCTTCGCGGACCCGTTGCGCCGCCGCCTTAACCCGCTCGCCGACTTCCTGTTGTGCCTGGTGTTCCTGAAGATGTTTATTGTCCATGATCTTCTGGCGCAACGGCCCCCAGTCGGAGATCCGTTCCAAATCCGCCAACAGGCGACGCCAGGGATAAAGACGCTCTTCTTCTTTCTGCCGGCGCTGTTCCTCAGCCTGTCTACGCAGTTCGATATCCTGCGTAACAAGGCACCGAAAATGATCGGTGTTGTTGGTCGTGGACAAGGCAAAGCGCCCGTAGCCGATGGACGTTTTGCTGCCGAAACCCAGTTGGCTGAATGCCCGCTCAAACATGGCGATGACGGACTGTTCGTCCATGACGTCAAAGGGGCGAAAAACGTCGGTGGGTACTAGGCGTTGTCCTTGCTCGGGCAAAGGCGATGCAAAACAACGGAAGACAAATTCGGTTGCCGGAGCGACGGTGAGGAATTTCACTGGAATGGGGTTTTCGGTTTCCAGCGGCCCCTGATCACCCGAATAATACTTGCCGAAATGAGGGTTCATGATATCGGGCTTGATTGTCGGCGTCGAGGCGGGATAGGCATCGAGGAAAACAAGCTGCCCACGGACGCTGTCCGCTTTGCCGGTGTCGGTGTCGCCGAAATAGCGGCGCAGGGTTGCATGATCATCACGAATTTCCAGGTGGTCGGGTTCTTTTTCGCTTGGAACAACAGCACCCGGTTCCGTTTCTGCAATCTCCAGAGCACAGGCCAAACGCAGTACGCCCTTGACCGCACTGGCCGGGATATAGGGCAGGCCGGTGTTGCGGTCGAGGATCATGCCGGTTTCGGTAGGGTGACCGGAGCCCAGCCCGGAGACAAAGGAGCTGAGCAATCGGACGCGGAATTCCCAGACCATGACGCCACGACCGGACTCGGTTTTGAGAATATCGGTTTGGCGGGTGTGGATGGCTTTCAACAAAGCAGAGGCGGTGGGAAGAATATGGTGAGCTTTTCCACTCAACCGTTCAATATCTGGAGCGTACTCATCACGGGGGCCATTTTTCGTTTGTACAACACGAGCAAGGTACTCCGCCTTGAGTTCACCCCCGCTCGGTCGCCAACTTGTCATTCTGGAAAAATACAAAGCGTAATTCACCCCTTTTCCGTTTTCCAACAACTTGGCTTGCCAATCAGGGATCATATTCATTTTTGTCCCCCTTCTTCCTTTTCAAAAGCGCGAACATAGCGCTTCAGCCATTGCAGCATGGCAAGGGCTTCCTGTTGGGCCTGCAAATACTGGTCTTGCTTGAGGCCAGAGAATGACAAAAGAAATTCCATCTCTGGTTGCTTTTTCAGAGCAGGAAATTCCCGAGTCAACCATAGTTTGATGACATCGAAGGTATCCTTGTATTTTTTATCCTTCTTTTTAGAGAACAAAAAAGCCATGGTTTGAGCCAATCCGTTGCTCAATATCATGGTCGGCACACCAACGATAAAATTAGCTGTTTTCTCGTCAACTTGGCCTTTGAAGACCGCAGTAATTTGTTCCAGGGCAAAAGCCGAGCGTTTCTGTTCTTTGGTCTGCATGAGCGTCTCCTTCTCAGAACCAGGTAAGGGAAAAGATACCGCGGCCGAGGGTCTCGTCACCGCCGATTTGTATATGGCCGCTCACCACCTCATCCTGTATATAGCCGCGGATGGCATCTGCCTTGAGGCTCTCTTTGTCGTCGCGCGAATCGCCCCAGAAAAGAATGGTGTACATCAGGGTATCAGCGGGAAGTTCTTCCTGATAGCGGAGCGAACCGTTGCTGGTAGTGCCGGTTTTTTGGTCGATCTTAATCTGGGCCATGACCGAGGTGCAGTGGGAGACACCATAACCGAAGACCTCATCGTGGACCACCAACAGCCGTTCCGCCTCTTGAAAGAAGGGCGTACCTTCGCCGAGAGAGCATGGTTCGGTTGCTGTGACCTCCATGTCTTCCAGAAGGATACGGTCACCCTCTTTGCATAGGCCATTCGCCCATAGGGCCTTGTCGGTGGTTAGTTCCTGAAGGTTTGCAAGATCGATCGTCTTCCGCCCGGTCAGAGCCAGGTCTTGGTTCAATCGCTTCAATACCGCCGGGCAGGTAATCCAAACAAAAGGGGCGACGTTGGAACGCATGGGGAAAGCGAGAATTTTGACGTCACCAACCGTGAGCGAACCGGCGTGGTCATTGTCTCTGGAGTCCGATCCAAAGATCAGTTCGGTTATCTTTTTAAACGCTTCTTCATCGGGTCTGGCTGTTATCGAATTTTTGAACCGGTCAAAATGAGCGCGCAGGGCACCTTTCATACCCGAGGCTTGGATGACCGGCCAGTTGGTGTGGCGCTCGCGTTGAATAGGGAGGTCGACGACGCCGACCGAAGCGCCGCTCCCGGCATGGCAGGGAGTGACAGCATAAAGGCCAAGGATGGATGCAGTATTTTTCATTATTTTCTCCTTATTGAGCCAGGGGGATACAGAGAGAATCGATATTGTGGTTAAACACGGTTCCGGCGGGCAGCCAGGTGGAGGTGGCTTTGTGAAAACCGTTGGCCAGGTCCCAGCCGGCAAGGGTGACCGGTTTTGCCGCAGCAAACACAGCGGACAGGACCTCGTTGGTGAGCTCAACCGGGGCGAGAGTGACAAACAAGGCGGCAGGCATAGCCGGTAGATCTGGGGCCTGGCAACGGATATAGCCGCACACCCGCTGCTCGCCACCCAAATTGAGAAACCCCTTCTCTGCCAGTCCGAGGTTGCGGTCGATGCCGCAGACCATGGTCACTTCCGGTCGCAAGCGGATGTGCCCTGCCGAATAGATGGCGCCTTGCTTCACCTTGCGCTTGCTGTCGATGGCGATACCGGTGCGTGGTTCCACGTCGTAAAGTTCGCCGGGGGCGAGGAGGTCGCCTTCAACGAATTCGGTTGGTGGCGTACGCAGGCAATCCAGCCGCAACCAATGGCCAGCAAGCGGCTGCGCATCAGCGGCTCGGACCATGGGGAGGTTGGTACCGGCTGAGGAGTGCAGGTGAAGCGAATCTGCGGCCCGGTCAGGCTGTGCGGCCCTGAGAATAGTTTGCCCAACCATGGATGGCTGACCGCCTTTGGCCAACTGCCCTGCTTCGACGAACCAGTTCGCTGGACAGGGAACATAGATCGTCTCCCCACGGGCCAGCAAGATGGCGGTGACGCGAAACGGGGCTGGCTGACTGCAAGCGCCGATACCTTCAATGACATCGCTTGCGCAACGGTTAGCCTTATAGTCGGCAAAAGCGATACGGCGTTGTTTGAGCACAGCGGTCCGTAGGGCACCCTGGAGCACGGAAACGGGGGGCGGAAACAGGGCATCCCTGCTTGGTTGCCCTGCTTCCAGGGGCTCAGAGCCTCGAAAAAACAAGGTGTCCGCTGGAGTAATTTGGTACCAAATAGTCATGCATTCCTCCTTGCAGCAGGCAAAGCGAGAAAATGAGCGATGATTGCGGCTTCCGGATTATACCAACCGGGCTGGTTGGAAGTGCCACGCACCATCAACCCAGCCAGGCGACGGGCAAACAGGTTTTTCTCGTCATCTTTGAGCTTTTTCCCGGAATGGCCGACCTCATAGGCGATCAAGCTGACCACCTTGTCCCGGTTCGCCGCTCGGGTTGCTTCGCTGACAACCAACGGTGCGAGGGCCTGTTCCAGGTCGCCCAACCGATACAATAGGCTGCCGCCCATGAGATCGTCGGTAACGCCTCGCATTACTTCCTTAAACGAAGAGAGCAAAGGTTCCGTGCCGGGTGGAGTGCCATTGCTAGCAAAATAGCTATTCTCTTCATCCCATTGCATCCAAAGATCACGGTCGCCACCGGACCGTTTCTTCAAGCGGACGGCGAGAGCGTTACGGCCGGCTCGTTTTTTGGCAATGCCGTCAAGAACGGCATGGGCGTCACGCAACACCTCCCGCAGGGGTGCCTTGTGATGCGCAATGACCACGGCAGCGGAAATGGAAATCTTTTCTGCTTGTCCCAGGTGCATGCCTAGTTTGCCAGCACCGGCCGGGCACTCCCCCCGAACTTCTACTGCGCCGTCAGCGGTATAACGAACAAAGCCCATGGTGTAGGCTTGGCGGATGGCATCAGCCGCTTCCAGAGCTGCATCAAGGGGAAGAATGGCACAAACGTCGTCACCGCCAGCATAGATCAACCGGCCGCCCAGGCGATGGACCACCGGGGCCACACCATAGCGGGCGAAGCTGTTGAGCCCGTCGGAGACAGCCGCATGCAGGGCAGGATTGAGCAGGCGAATATTGTCCATGCGGGGTCGGAGTGCCGAATGGGGGTGAAAGGTGGCCTGCTCGAACCGGGCCTTTAAATCAGGATGCAAGACATCCCCCCAGGTGGCGGTCAGGGTTTTGCCGTTGATCAAATCCCCCATCTTGTCGCCATCCATGAGCAGGAGAGCATAGTATTTGTCGCGGTCGGTGAATCGTATCCCATGCTCCTCCCCCTTTTTCTTAAATGATCGAATCGGGGTAGGGGTATCGTCGTTGGCGTCCTGTTCCTCCAACTCGCTTTCGTGGAGTGATTGCACGACCTGCTCTTTCTCGTCCTCAGTTATCACCTGTTTTTCCAATAAAGCGTGGATATACCGGTCAGCCGCCATTGCAGTCGTGGCTGGGAACTTTTTGGCGTCGGTCAACACTTCAGCCAGGAGTTCCGTCTTGTTTTCGATATTTTTGAGAACTTGAGGCAAAAACCGTTTTACTGCACAGACCGCACAGAGGCGTTCGCTTTTCCCTATCTGGGCGAAACTGTCTCCGCTGTTTTCCTTACCGCGTACGCCGTCCCAAAAATCTTTCACCGCATTTTTGTATTCGACGGCCTTGGTGCTGCCGGCCTGACTGAAATCATGCAACACCTCATGCTCGCCGCAAAGCGGGCACTTTTCCCCCTGCTGTGGTCGCCGGATGCGCGTCGGTTTGAGCTTGGCAGCGGCCAGCACCGATTGCACCAGGGTATGCGATGTTCCATACAAGCGGGCGAGCGTCGCGCCTGTTTGCCCATAGGGTTTGGCAAAGGCGGCAATGGTCTGATATTCGTCCTGCCATTTTTCTTGATGCAGCAGCGAAGCCAGGGGCTCCCGGTCGTCCAAACCGGCCAGGCGGCTGGCGGCATGGTTGAACTGCCAGTAGTCGGCGATCTGGTGTTCAAACAATTCCGCCAGAGTTGCCCCGCCACCGTGTTGTTTAACGAGGTGACCCTTGACCAAGCGGGCTTGGCGAAGCCATTCCTGTTGTATCGCCTCTTCAAGGCGGCGGCAGATGTCACCTACCTGGGACGTTGGGCAGAGAAAGACGAATTTATTGGGAAAGGAGGCGATGGCAGCGCCGTTCTTTCGATGCTGCTGCAAGGCTTCGTCTTGTTCTTCAAGAAACCGTTCCAAGTGAAACGCCTTACCGATCCACGATTCCACCAGTGTTTGATCGTGCAGCGACGGATAGAGGATATGATCCGGTCCCAGGGTATCCGCCACATGGCGGATACCGGCGAAGGCCAGATACGACAGGATCACCGAACCAACCCAGTGGTCGCGCAATTTACGCGCCCGACTGATGAACGGCTGTACCGGCGTGATGGCGAACACCGCCAGCGACAATTCCTTGGCCGGATCGGCTGCCAGGCTGGAACCGATGGCCGAGGTCATGCCCAGATGATGCCACAGAGGATGGTCCGGCATGCGGGAATCGGCCGGGAGCAGGTCCCAAGCCCCGCCAAGGCCACCGACGTCTTTTTGTCGCAGCCGTTTTTTCAAGGCGAAGAAAAAATAAAAATAGAGCGCCCGCGCCCACTGTTCAGGGGTATCATGCCGATCGAAGTAGCCGCTTAAGGGACGCTCCTCCTCGGGGATGGCCCGCAATTGTTCAATAGTCTTGTCCAGACCGAGATCGGATTTCAGCAATTCGCGCAGGGCGGCATGGATTGCGTCAACCTTGACCGGTGGCATACCAAGCCGCAGGGCACGCCCTTTGACGAGCGGATGGGTGACCACGGGGTCGGCACTAAAGTCGATCGCTCCGTTTTGCGCGGAATCGGTATTGAATCCAGGCAATGCCGCCCTAGTCAGGCCGGCGGCAATCATGTCGGCGTTCTGGTAAGTGTCCTTGGACGGGGTGGTCACGTGCAGCAGTTCAGCCAGGTCAGCCGCCAGGGATTCATGCCGCCGGATGTCGAATATCTTATGCACCGGGTCATGCAGCCACAGCGAGAGTTTATGCTGCCAGTAGTTGTCGTGTGTCATTGCGCACCCCCGCAGCGATGGAATTGTTTGTTGGCGTCGAGTCGGGCGTGGATTTTTTTCCAGATATCGAGTTCCTGGCCCAAACCGTTATTCCATTTTTTGGGCAATTTATGGGGTAGATGGAGTATTCGGCCGACCAATTGATCGTTTAAATTCCGTTTGACCATAAGCCGAAGCTGGGAGGGCATGCGGCCTTCATTGCCGCCCCAGTCCCTGTCAGAGACGGCATGATTCGTCACTGGATAACCGAGTATGTGCCTCTCTTGCAGCCCTTGCGGTTTGATGTTGATTCCTGTCCGTAAGTTCATGTACATCTCAGCCAGAGTTTTCATGGTCGTCTTCCAATCATTCCCGAGTGGATGGGTCTCCCAACACAGAATACCTTCGCCGTCACTACCCAAGGAAGCCGGATACGGTTTTCCTTGTTCAGGATCAAGCAAGCGAGAGACGGCAACCGCGGCAAAGGCCCGGGTATCTTTCCGCTGAAACACATCTCCTGAAAACGAAACTGATCCCCAACCATTTCTGGACCTGGAACCAAACGTACCAAAGGCATCGACGTATTCCAGAATCTCACGCAGATCAGCCTCGTTGAGTTTCGGAAACGAGATATCAAGTTTAGCCTTGCTCCCTGGGGCGATGTATCTTTTTGTTTCTGTCTGACCTCCTTTGTAGGTGATCGGTCCGAAACCCAAATACAAAGCATTGGAAACCTTCATGCCACCCTTGACTTCCGGGTGCGATGTTTTACCAAAATCAACCTCCTGCCCGGAAAATGAAAAATCTCCTTCAACCGGAGTCAGCATGAGACGCACCCTGCTTGCGCTGGCCTTACTGTCGTCCAACACCGAGCCAAACAGATCGCCTTCCGCCGTCAACATCTCCTTTACATCCTTTTTTTTGCTTCCAACTGCCACCCGCCACCACTGACGGAGCAAATTCTTGAAGGGTGCGGTCCGCAATTCTGCGTTCTGATCCGCGCCGCCCAGAAAGGTCGGGGTGAGAAACTCGACGGTCAGGTGCAGGGTTGTCGTGTTGTAGTATCTGGTGATGATCACGTTTTCACCTCCTGTTTCACGAAATCAGTCGTTGTTCGACCAACTGGGTTATGATAGTGTCGAGGGTGGTCAAATCTTCTTTTCCTTGTTGTTCCACATCCTGTTGAGCTTCAGCTTTTGCCGTCCAGGCATGGTCAAAGCCGTTTCTTGTGTCGACTAACGGTTTGACGATTCGCCTTAATTGCGGTTCAACCCCAACATCCTGCAATGTATTAAACCAAGGCATCAGTATTTCCTTATCTGTGGCAGCTTGATCGCTAAACCGCCAATTATCCTGTGCGTATTGCATCAGGTTGACAAAAACCTCGGCAAACCTGCTTCTGTATTTCCTGCCATCGGCACAAGACATTTGTTTGCTGTATTTTCCGCTTAATCCAATCATGCCGATCGATCCGACCAACTCCCGCATGGCGGTGAAGGCCTGCATGAACAGGCGGTGTTCGAGCAGTACCCGGATAATCTCCAGTTGGCTCCTGAAATAGGCCTGATCGTAACGGCCGCTGGTCGGAACAGACAGCGTGCTGAATTTGTTCCAAACCAGATCAAGCATCACCCGAGCGGAACCGGAGGTCTTTGTTCGGGCCTGTTCGACTCGTTCCAGGGCAGCCTCAACCTTCTTGCCGATGTTGTTGACATCGACATTGCGGATGCAGTCGGTCATTTCCGCAAACGCGTCAATCAGGTGCTCGTTCGCCAGTGGTTGTAACGACTCCACTTCGGTATTTTTCGCCAACTCTCCCAATTTACGGGCATCGGCGTCATCGGCGAGCCGGGCCACGGCCTCGGCCCAGTCGTTGATCACGTAAAAATCACGCATGTCGACGATGGGATGCTCCTTGTCGGGCTCCTCCTTGTCCCACCAAGCATAAAGGGCGTGTGCCAGTTTGATGTCCTTTGCCCGGCGCAAGAAACCAATCGCGCTGGAAAAGACAATGGGAACGGACCGAAAGCCATGGGTAAAGTCAATGATCAGAGTATCCCCCTGATCTATATACCTCAGAAGTTGCTCAAACCACTTCCATTGATTAGGAGCGGTCATTTCTTCAGGGACGAGAACGCCGGGAGGGAATGGGTCCGGTACTGTTCGCAGGTGTAACCGCATTTCCTCTTCAAGAACAGGAAGCTGTTTGCGGGATTTCTCCGTACAAAAAAGGATTAACCTTTCGACGGGTTCTTCCGCTGTCTTTTGCTCTTCTAGAAATTTGAGAATAGCTGTCTGTGCGAAACGAACATCCACGATTATGTCCGACCTTTTCGTCCAACAATATTTAGCTTTGGAGTACGGCCCTGTCCCCAAAAAACTCACGAATACCTTTGCCATGGATTGCTCCTGTTGTTGTGATGAACGGCAACCGCTCAATGTGTATCAATTCCATTCCATCGTCATCTTCCCCAACCCGAACACGGTCTGTTTGCCGAGGTTGACCCGGCCGGCATATTCGAGCAGGGGCACAAACTCGTTCAGATCCCCACGGTATTCGGTGGTGCCGATCAGGCCGCTCAGGGAAACTTTCTGTTGTTGGCGGTTGCTGAAGCGCAGCGTCTCGTGCCAGCGAATCGTGGAGGCGGTGGTTTCAACCTGCTCGGCCCGGCGGACCAGGCCGCTGTAGTCCAAGGCCGGTTCGCCTTGACCGTAGGCTGTTTCCAGGGCCGCAATTCGGCGCAGGGCAGCCCGAATAAGGACGTGAAAGGGCAGGTCCTTTTGCAGCGAGTCGCCTTGTTTCAGCCGCAAGGGGGTATCCAAGGTGCAACGCAACGTGTGCACCGGTTCTTCAGGAGGCTCAGCCAATCCCAACTCAACGGTTGTCGGTGGGTGATGCAACCGTCCGCTGTGATCGTCGAAAATAAATGTGGCGCCATCATCGATTTTCTCGAGAACAAAACGTCCCAGCCCGTTCCGGGTCGCCGCGCCGATACCGACCTCGCCCATCTGCTGCACGCTATAGACGATATGGGGGAGGAAATCGATACTCCGGCCGATGAGCAGCAATTCGAAGGACCATTCCCCACAAGGCTGTCGTTGGCCGCTGGTGTTGTTTCCCGGCTGAAGAACATAGGGGTGCGGCCGGGCATTGACCTGACGGCCAGCGGTGTCCCTGTAGCGTTCAGTTTCGAAAATCCAGGCGTAGGCACAGCGCTGCCGCAGAATACAGACCCCGCAATCCTGATTTTTCAGGGCGCAACTGCTCTTCTTCAGTGCCCAGCCGAAAGCGCCGCGCAAGGCTGAACCGAGATACTCCGGCAATCGGGCCTCGGTGGTCCAACGGCAATGAAAAGTAAAATGGTGCAAAGGGATAGTCATGGTTCCTCGCTCATTCCTTGTTCCCGGAGCGGCAAAGTATTCACTCCCCATACCGCCGGAAGCGGACATGGTCGAAGGTGTGCTCCAGCCTGACCCGGCCGTCGCCGAGATGCTCTTCGTGGGCATGGCGTTCGGTGGTGGCGTAGACCGGGATGAGATTGCGTTCCAGGGCAAAGCGGACCATCAGGTAACAGGCCCCGAAATCTCCTTGAATCAAAAGATAATCTCCCGGTTGGGCGCGATCGGCCAACCAGTCGCGCATGGGCTGCAACCAGAGGCGCAGGCTCGGTTCTTCCGGGGGGATATTGGCCCAGCGGCGGCGCAGCTCCAGCGGTGGTTCCAGAATGGCATCCACCCCCAACTCGCGGCGGGCGCTTTCCTGTTGAATGAGGGTGAAGGTGTGATTGAACATCAAAAAAAGTCGGGGCATATCGTGCTGTTCCTGTTCAGTTATCCGGTTGGTACGGGGCATCCGCGTTGTTTGTTTCTGCTTTCCCTTACGGGCAGGTTTTTTCTTTTTTGAACGCACCCTGTCTTTTTATCGATAACTGAACGGAAAATAACGGCCGGGGTCGGCCAACACTTCTTCCAGGATCTGCACCGGAGTCGTCGCATCCATGAGCGGTTGAAAATGCGGTCGATGCAACAGGCCGCTTGTCCGTATTTTTTGTACGATTTCAGCGCAAACCGACCCTATCCCGGCATCGCCGGGATACAGGTCGTTGAGAACAGCCAAAGGCATCAGGGCCATGGGCACCATGGTTATCCCCCCGGCCCTGCAGGCGTCGACCGAACGATGGAGCAGCGCCGCGCCCTGGTCGTGCAGGCCGGCGGCATTGAACAGTTGCCCGAGATTGCAGGCGGTCAGCTGCCAGGGGTGCGACAGTCGACCGGGGAGCATGGCGGCCAGAGAGCGGCACCAGTCCGGTTGCGGCCAGAGATTGCCGGTATGGGTCAGTTCCACCAGCAGGCGACAGACGGTAGCGGTCTGAAACGGGGTATGCTCCGTTGGTCGCCGCCAGAGGCACAGCATCGCATCGATCCACTGTTGGGGACCACCCCCGGCAGGCGTACCCAGGTAACGGTTGAGCAGTTTCATCGCCTCACTGTACTGAGCGCCATCCAGAAGGCTGTAGATCTGGTAGGCCAGCAGCCGCAGACTTTCCCGGCGGTATTTCCGGCCAAAAGCTTCCTCCGCCTTGTGAATGCAGTCGGCAAACTGTGGTCGACAGGCAGGCCCGCAGAACCCATAATTCTGGGCCAGGGTGCCGTACATGGCCCCAAGGACGCGATTATCGCGCTGAGCGATCCCGTATAGGCGCTGTTCGATATCGAGACACTCGACAAAATCTCCTGGCGGCTCGGGTCGAAAATCGTAGCGGTTGAACCGGGCGGTGACGAAAGCGTGGTTGGCGTAATCGACCTTTTCCACTCCTTTAGTCGCTGAGAACTCCAAGGTCTGAGCCAGATCGATCCAGGCCCGGCTGTCGGCCACGGCACCATTGCGATTGGCGCAGGCGATCCGGGACACGCACCAGCGATGGGCGACCAAGGCCTCTTCGTCGGAATCTTGCCGGGCTATGGCGGATATCTCCTCCGGGCTGAACAGGTCGGCAATAACGGCGGCCCGTTCGGGATCGTCGTGACAATCGGCCAGGCAACGGCCGAGCACAGGGAACAACCGGTGCCGCTCATTTCCGATCCGGGCGAGCAGTTTCCGACCGGCAGCAAAGGACAGCAACCCCAA
Organism: Desulfobulbus elongatus DSM 2908; assembly: GCF_000621145.1. Classification (GTDB taxonomy): domain Bacteria; phylum Desulfobacterota; class Desulfobulbia; order Desulfobulbales; family Desulfobulbaceae; genus Desulfobulbus; species Desulfobulbus elongatus. The sequence continues at coordinate 149,824 of NZ_JHZB01000006.1, read as the reverse complement.
AGGCAACGATTTGAACCGCTCAAGAAACAGGCGGGGATTGGCCAGGCAGGCGCGAAAAAGGATGATTTTCCCCGCATCGGCCCCTTCTTGGACACAGTCGAGAGCAAAGACGGCCTGTTCCAGATCCGCGCAGCGGACCACCTTGGCATCCGGGATGAGTTCAAGCAGGCCGGTGTCCGGATACATCAGCATTTTCATGTCCTGGCCCACTCTGCCGTATTTCAGCACCTCTCCGGCAATATTATGGATGCGGCCGGCAACCGATAGGCCGCCGCTGGCATAGACGCCTTCCGGCCAGCGCTTGCCCCGATCCAGAAGCAGCATGCCCAGGGCCAACGAAAGCGCCAGGGAACCACCGGTCAGCGGCGGCTCGTCGGGATGCTGGAGCGTCACGGCAAGGAACCCGTAGTCCGGTGACTGCAGGTCGTGCCCGATGGCTGTCTGGGCCGTGATAGCGGCCTCCAGGCTGCTCGCTTGCGGTTGAGGATCGCCGATGAAGGAGAATCCCTGCCATCCCGGCATGTGTCCGAGCAGCATCCAAACGATCGAAGCCGTTGCTCCCCGGCAGGTGAGAATGGGCAAGCAGCACCAACGGGCCTGAAACAATGTCTCCTCAGTACAGCCGGGACAGATTGCAGTGGCGTCCTGCGGAAGTTGGCCGGGGTGCGGTCGGGCAGTTTCCGGCAGGGCCAGGGAGGAAAGCAGATGACGATGGAACAAAGGAAGAAGTCCGTGGTGCCGGGCCAGGGTGCGGAGCTCTTCGAGCAGGGAGACCGAAGGCAAAGGAACCGGACAGGGCCGACGAAGATGGCGGCCGGCAATCAATGCGTCTTGGCGAAAAAAGACGAGGAGTTCCTGCCAGTGGTTTTTCTCAGTCACTTCCTCCCCCTTCCTCCCGGAGAATGCGAACAACGAGATGACCGGGTTGCGTTGCCTGTTCGGGAGTCAAGGGAAAAGCCGCCCAAAAAAGGAGATTGTCGTGCCCTGCATGTTCGGGCAAAGGTTCGATCAACTGACCACCGGTGTGCCAACGAAAGAGCCAGGCGCGAGAACCTGAGGGAAGCGATGCGATCGATCCGGTGACAGTTAAAAGGTTGTCGGCATATTCGCAGAACGATACCGAGAGCGGCACAACCTCGGCCGCCGTCAGACGGCCGTACTCCAGGGTGAAGACCAGGGCAGGGACGATCTCCGTGTCAGCGGCGGCCAATGGCAGATGTTTCGGGTCCGGTTCGGCCCAAAACAGCAAATCAACCACTGAGGCGGCGGAAAGGTCGACCAATGGGAATCGGACAGGCAGGCTGTGCAGATCCCGCCGTATTGTGCCATTGTCGATCCCGGCCGGAAAAGGGATGGAGGCACGTTCATGTCTGGCCAGCAATTGGTCAACGGACCGGCTGCTGAAGAAAAAACCGGTTTCGACCTCCATTTGCCGAAAAAACCAGAGCAGCGATCCCGGCAGGGGGGAGAATCGGCCCTGATCGATTTGCCGGCGCACCATCTCGGCCACCAGCGCATCAACCGTTCCCAGATGCAGTCCGAGGTCCTGTCGCATCAGGGTGTAACAATTCCAGGGTTGCGCGAAGCCGGCGAAACCGCCCCCCAGGGCGATGTCATCCGGCCCGGCGAGATCCGGGTCCCCATACGTCTGGCAGACAAAGACCGAATGGGCGTCTGTCAGGGAGAGCACCAGGACGACTGGCGGGTTGTAATATCTCGCCTTCGGTCCCCAACCGGCCAGTTGCAAGTCAAGTGCATATAATTGTCCTGAGCCGAGCGGCGTTTCCGCGGGACAGCAGGCATCTTCTTCCGGAATCGGGCACAGGGGCAACTCCATGGCCGCCCGGCACCAGGGACAGATTTCGAGATGCTCGCGCAAGCGGTTATCGGGCGGCTTAACCAGTAGACGATCAGGTGGACAGCATCGCAGGCGCCATGCCTGCTGCCAGGCCGGATGATCGTCGAGGCGGAAAGGGAGTGATTCCATTGTTCTCGAAACAGAAAAAGTAGGCTCGGGCCCTGTCTGTTGTTACGGACAGAACAGGCTGTTTTTACATAACCGCTTCATTTCCTCGATAAATGAAAGTGCGACTTCCTCGGGCAGTTCGGACAGTGGCACGCCTGGCCAGTTGCCGATGAACCGCTGCAGGGAATGCAATGCTTTCTGCTGCAGGGCATAGGCACGATTATGATTGGCCAGCCCCAGGCGTTCGGCGATGGCTTCATATTGAACCGGCGGATCGGCAAGGCGCAAAACGAATACCTGTCGCTGTTCCGCCGGCCAGGTCGCAATCAATTGGGCGGCCAAGGACACGACGGATTGCAGTCCATTGATACGCTGCAAATGTTCCTCAGGGGTTTCCCGTTCATCGACAAGCTGGTCGACACAATCCCACTCTGTTCCCTCCTGGCGCTGAGGCTTGTTCAACCAGGGATGATGGTCGGCGAGGTATCGGCATAATGCGCGGATAGGCAGCGCAAGTGGTTCGGTTTCGTCTTGCATGGCCTGATGCCAAAAAAAATCGGCTGTGTCCAGGAGCCACTTTTCCGAAAACAGATATTTTTCCGCTGTCTGCCCGGTGGCCGGAGGAGGTGGGAGAAACTGGGCATACCCGGTCGAATGTTCCTCTTCCGACCCAATATTGGGTCGCACATGCTCCGCCACGCTTCTGGTCGGGTAGTAGTAGAGGTAGCCCCTCCGATTACGAATTACCACAAAACGCCCCGGGTTATGCTGGAGAATCTCCCGCAAACGACGGTACAGATATCCTCGCGGGTTGTGGTTTTTGCTTCGTGCGATTTCGCGGCGATGCCAGATGAATCGTCCCCAGGCCAGTTCGAGAACCCGGCGATACTGCGCAGAACGGATGAGGAGAATCTGTTCAGGAGAGAGTTTTGCCGCATCTAAATAACTGTCGACAAGAAAGAGCAGAAATTCGTGGCACAGGTCTTCCGGGTCATCGGCGCGGATAATGCCGGCACTCTCTTCAGACCGGCTTTTGGCATGCACGAAACGGGCAAGAAAGGCATACGTTTCCGATGTCTCCAACCATCGACGGAAGATGCTCACCAACTGGCCGGAGGATACTGTCATTTTTCAACCCTCTCGTCATGGATACAGGTGTCAGGGACCTGACCGTGGAAGCGAAGGTATTTTTGAAAACGATGATCCAGGGGAACGGTGAACCGATATTGCTCGATCAGGAACGAATCCCGGTCCATGACATTCGGTGTCATCTCGAGTTTACACCCGGAGGCTATATAACGGTGCTTTCGTCGATCCCCCTTCGACGAACAGGGACACATCAGGTGCCCCGTATTCCTGGCCTGCAGAAGAAAGACGGGATGCGTGGTTTTATCTTTGCGCAGTGTTGCCGGAAAAGAACCGGTGCATTGCCTGAGTTCCTTGTCAGCCACACCGGTAAAAAACATGTGATTCTGCCACTGTGTAGGAGGCAGAGAGCGGATAGAGTTGCCGAGAACGCTAAGATCGGGTTGACGAAGACATCGAATGAGGTCGGAGGCAGACTTTGAATTCACGGTGGTTGATCAAGAAAATATCTACGTTATCATACTTGCAGCTCTTGTTATTGTTAAAGAAATTTTGACTCAATCGACAAAATACAGATGCCTGTCAGCGGGAAGGGGCATCTCAACCCGTTGGGAAAACCGATGCTTCCGGCCGTCGATGGATTGCTTCGGACCGGGCCGGACAACAAAAAACCCGCAATTCTGCACGAATTGCGGGTTTTTATATATGCCGGACAACTCCGGACTGAGAAATGGTGGCGATGCAGGGACTTGAACCCCGGACACTACGGATATGAGCCGTATGCTCTAACCGGCTGAGCTACATCGCCAGTATCTGAAAAGCCGGGTGGCTTGGACGCGCCAATATTCTAGATTTCCCGTTGTTTGTCAACAAGAAAACTCCCGCCCGGCAAGGGTTGGCGCCACACTGAAAAACAATGCCCTTTCCCACGAAAAATCCGCAGGAAAGGGCACTTTGCACAGCACCCGGTACCGAGTACCGGACATCAGGTGGCAGGACTTACATCATGCCGCCCATGCCACCCATGCCACCCATGCCACCCATACCGCCAGGAGGCATACCGGCAGCGCCGGCACCCTTGTCTTCCTCGGGCATCTCGGCGATCATGCACTCGGTGGTCAGCAACAGGCCGGAAACAGAGGCGGCGTTCTGCAGAGCGGAACGGGTCACCTTGGCCGGGTCGATGACGCCGGCCTCGATCAGGTCCTCATATTTCTCGGTGGCGGCGTTGAAGCCCATGGGACCTTCCAGGTTCTTGACATGCTCGACGATGACCGAGCCTTCGCAGCCGGCGTTGGTGGCGATCTGACGAACCGGCTCCTCGAGGGCGCGGCGGATGATGTTCCGTCCCAGGGCCTGCTCACCTTCGATCTTGAGGGTATCGAGGACCTTGAGGCAGCGCAGGTAGGCCACGCCGCCGCCGGGAACAACGCCCTCCTCCACCGCGGCACGGGTGGCGTTCAGCGCATCCTCGACGCGAGCCTTCTTCTCCTTCATCTCGACCTCGGTGGCGGCACCGACATTGATCACCGCCACTCCGCCGATCAGCTTGGCCAGCCGCTCCTGCAGCTTCTCGCGGTCATAATCGGAGGTGGTGTCCTCGATCTGGGCGCGGATCTGCTTGACCCGGGCGGCCAGTTTCTCCTTGTCGCCGGCGCCGTCGATGATGGTGGTGTTGTCCTTGTCGATCACCACGCGCTTGGCGGTGCCCAGGTCGTTGATGGTGACGTTCTCGAGCTTGATGCCGAGGTCTTCGGTGATCACCTGGCCGCCGGTGAGGATGGCGATGTCTTCGAGCATGGCCTTGCGGCGGTCACCGAAGCCGGGGGCCTTGACCGCGGCGACGTTGAGGGTGCCGCGCAGCTTGTTGACCACCAGAGTGGCCAGGGCCTCGCCGTCCACGTCCTCGGCGATGATGCACAGCGGTTTGCCCATCTTGGCCACGGACTCGAGGATCGGCAGCAGGTCCTTCATGCTGGAGATCTTCTTCTCGTTGATCAGGATCAGCGGCTCGTCCATGCTGACTTCCATCCGCTCCGGATCGGTGACGAAGTAGGGGGAAAGGTAGCCGCGGTCGAACTGCATGCCCTCGACCACATCCAGCGAGGTCTCCATGGACTTGGCCTCTTCCACGGTGATGACGCCTTCCTTGCCGACCTTGTCCATGGCCTCGGCAATGATGTTGCCGATGGTCTCGTCGTTGTTGGCGGAGATGGTGCCGACCTGGGCGATCTCCTTCTGCTCCTTGGTCGGGCTGGCGATCTTGCCCAACTCGGCAACCACGGCGGCGACCGAGGCATCGATGCCGCGCTTGATTTCCATCGGGTTGGAACCGGCGGCCACCAACTTGGCGCCTTCGGTGTAGATGGCCTGGGCGAGAACGGTGGCGGTGGTGGTGCCGTCACCGGCGACGTCCGAGGTCTTGGAAGCGACTTCCTTGACCATCTGGGCGCCCATGTTCTCGAACTTGTCCTTCAGTTCGATCTCCTTGGCCACGGTGACGCCGTCCTTGGTGATGACGGGCGCGCCGAAGGATTTCTCGATCAATACATTGCGTCCCTTGGGCCCGAGGGTCACCTTGACAGCGTTTGCCAGGGTGTTGACACCGGTCAGCATCTTTTCCCGAGCCTTGGCACCATACTTCAGATCTTTTGCAGCCATTCTATTGTCTCCTCAATAATTCGTTTGGATGGATTCCTTTTTCTTACGCCTGTACCACACCAAGGATATCATCCTCGCGCATTATCAGAAAATCCTCGCCGTCCAGCTTCACCTCGGTGCCGCCGTATTTGGAGAACAGCACACGATCGCCCACCGCCAGATCAATGGCGACGCGCTCACCGGCGTCGTTGCGCTTGCCGGGACCGATGGCGACGATTTCACCCTCGGCCGGTTTTTCCTTGGCCGAATCGGGAATAATGATGCCGCCGGCAGTTTTTTCCTCTCCTTCCAATCGCTTGACCAGGATACGGTCATTCAATGGACGAATTTTCATGAACACTCCTCCTTCTTTGTTTTGTTGTGAGCATTGAAATGAAAACGTTTGAACCGATGGGGGTAGTTTGAGGTCCGACGGTCGGTTCAAACCGCATTGTTGGACGAAAACGAAGCTTCGGTCTTCAAACTGCGCAAAATAATAGGTTCGGTTCCCGAAAAATCAAGGGAGGGTTGGCCGAAAAAAAAATATCGACCAACCCTTTGAAATGAAAAGGTTTAAGGAGGCGGAAACGTGCGCGCGGATCGCCTCATCCGACCCGAACGCGCCACTTGTGCGGGTCTTCGCGATACCCGAACTGGATGGCCTGCAACTCTTCATACAACCGTGTGGCCAAAGCACCGGCAGTGCCGCCGTTGATCTGGACGCACTCATCCCGGTAACAGAATTCGCCCACCGGACTGATCACCGCCGCGGTGCCGGTGCCGAAACTCTCCTGCAGGGTCCCCTTTCTGCCAGCGGCGAGAACCTCGTCGATGGTGATGCGGCGCTCGCTGACCGGATAGCCCCAGTCGCGCGCCAGCTGCAAAACCGAATCCCTGGTGATGCCGGGCAGAATCGATCCCTCCAGCGGCGGGGTGATCACTTCGCCATCGATCAGGAAGAAGATATTGGAGGTGCCCACCTCCTCGACATACTTATGCTCGACCGCGTCCAGCCACAGGACCTGGGTATAGCCCTTGTCGTGGGCAAGGGCCTGGGCCTTGAGGCTGGCCGCGTAGTTGCCGGCGGTCTTGGCGTTGCCGACGCCGCCGGGAACGGAGCGGGCAAAGGTGTCCTCGACATAAATCCTGGTCGGGCTGAAGCCTTCGGAGTAGTAGGCGCCCACCGGACAGCAGATGATAAAAAACAAGTACTCCTCGGCCGGCCGCAGCCCCAGCGCCGGTTCGGTGGCCACCATGGTGGGGCGGATGTAGAGGGTGGCACCCGACGTTTTGGGCACCCATTCCTGATCGAGATAGACCATGGCCCGCAGGGCCTGCAGGACGCGCTCCTGCGGGAAACGGGGCATGCACATCCGCAGCGCCGACTGGTTCATGCGGCTGAAATTGTCCTGGGGCCGGAACAGGAAAATCTGGTCGTCTTTGCCGCGATAGGCCTTCATGCCTTCGAAAATCGCCTGACCGTAGTGAAACACCATGGCGGCCGGGTCCATGGCGAAGGTCCGGTACGGTTCGATGGCGGCCTCATGCCAGCCCTGCCGCCGGGTCCAGCGCATGGTGAACATGTGATCGGTGAAAAACTGACCGAATCCCAGGCTGTTCTGATCCGGTTTCGGCTTCATCTGATCGGCCGTGGCCTTTTGCAGCGTTACTTCAAGCTCATTGTTGAACATCGTGCCACCCTGCGTGCACCGGTTCCCTGTCACCGGTTTCCGATTTTTCGAGGAATTTTTCGAGGAATGAGGGGCCATGGGCAGGCGCCGGCAAGGCCCGGCGGAACGCGGTCGCCCCAACCGCCGTTCACCCGCAACGGTTTCGGGAGCATAATCGATTGGTCATCGGGAAACAAGCAGTAGTCCGATCCACCCGAGGAATTTTCCCGTATCCGCTCGACTTGGCGCGCATCCGGTCAGGCGGCAAGGGTCCGCAGCCGACGGAGATTTTCGGCATCCTCGGCCAGATCATCGCCCTTGTCGGTTTCCAGGACCATGGGCAGACGGGCGAAGCGGGAATCGTTGAGGAGAAAGCGGAAGCCGTCCGGCCCGATACAGCCCTCGCCGATGTGTTCGTGCCGGTCGACCCGGCTGCCACACTCTTTCTTGGAGTCGTTGAGATGAAAAAAGTGGATGCGGTCCACGCCGACATGCCGCTCCAGTTCCGCCATGGTGCGGCCATATCCTTCGGCGGTGCGGAGATCGTAGCCGGCGGCAAAGATGTGGCAGGTATCGACGCAGACGCCGAGATGGGCGGAAAAGCGGCTTGCGGCCAGCAGCCGGCCCAGCTCCTCGAAGCGGCCACCCAGCGAGGTGCCCTGGCCGGCAGTGGTTTCCAGGAGGATTTTCAGGTCGCTGTCGAGCGCTCCCGCACGCTCCAGAACCAGCTCGAGCTGGCGCGCCGCCCGCGCCAACCCCGCCTCGACGCCGGCGCCGCCATGGCTGCCGGGATGGATCACCACAAAGGCGATGCCCAACTGAAGGCAGCGCCGTAGTTCCTCGACAAAGGCGGTCGCCGACTTTGCCGCCGTGTCCGGCGCGCCGGCGGCCAGATTGATCAGATAAGAAGCATGGGCGGCCACCGGCAGGCCGCCGCATTGCGCCCAGCGCTCCCTGAACCGGCGGATGGCCTCCGGCTCCAGAGGGGCCGAGCGCCACTGGCGCTGGTTGACGGTGAAGATCTGCAGGGCCGCGCCGCCCACTCGCTCGATCCGGTCAAAGGCCAGGTGCAGCCCGCCGGCGATGGATTCATGGGCGCCCAGCAGCGGCATCGGCGGTCTCCGGACTGCTTGGGGTCACATCTGCCATTGCCGTTCCAGGTACTCCAGGCCGTCGTGGTTGGTCAGGTCGAGTTGGATCGGGGTGACCGAGATATAGCCGTTGCGCACCGCCTCCTCGTCGGTGTCGTCGCCACCGGACCAGTGGACGGTGCCGCCGCCGATCCAGTAGTGCTTGCGGCCCCAGGGGTCGAAGGTCTCCTGGATGGCGTCGCGGTAGAGCCGGCGCCCCTGGCGGGTGAAGCGGATGCCCCGGATCTCGCCGGCGGGCAGGGGCGGGATGTTGATGTTGAGCAGGGACTTGGGCGGCAGGTGCATGGCCAGGGCCATGGAGGCCAGCTTCCAGGCCACCGCCGCGGTCACCTCGAAATCGAAGGGCGGCTGGCCGCCCAGCGAAAAGGCCAGCGAGGGAATGCCGTACATGGTGCCTTCGATGGCCGCCGACACCGTGCCCGAGTAGCTGATGTCGTCGCCCAGGTTGGCGCCGGGATTGATCCCGGACACCAGCAGATCGGGCTTGCGGCGCAGAATCTTGTTGATGGCGATGGTGACGCAGTCGGTGGGGGTGCCGTCGATGGTATGGATCTGATTATCCAGTTGCACCACCCGCAGCGGCCGGTTCATGGTCAGGGAATGGCTCACCGCCGAGTTGTCCCGTTCGGGCGCGACGATCACCGCTTCGCCCAGCGAACTGACCGCCTCGTGCAGGGCGCGGATGCCCGGCGCATGCACGCCGTCGTCGTTGGTGACCAGAATGAGTGGTGTGGACATGGTCGTTTATCTGCGTTGAGGATTGGCAAAGGCGGCGACAAAGGCGCGGATCCGCTTGGCATTGGTGCCCAGGTCGCTGACCCCGGCCCGCGAGGCGGAGCGGAGATCGATGCGGCTGCCGTCGCCGGCGGCGACGATGCGGATGGCGATGTCGTCGGTGAAGCCGAACACCAGTGTCCGGTCGACGGCCTCGATGCTGCCCTGCTCGCGGCTCTGGCCGACGATCCGCCAGCCGAGCCGTTCAGCCACGGCCAGACTCCTGGCAAAAGCTTCGGCCGGCGCGAGCGCCACCGTCAGCGGCACGATGTCGGGATAGGCCTGCCGTTGCAGGTCCGCCGTTGCCCCGCCCGAATAGGCGATGGGATTGTCGCCCGAGGTTCGGAGCTGCGACGCGATCCCGAACAGGGGCGGATTACCGGGATCGGTGGTGATATCGTGAATCGGCGGCGCCTTGGCGCCGTGCACGCCCGCCAGCAGCACGCCAACCAAAGCGAGCAGGCCGAGGCCGGCGGCGGCAAGACAGGCGGCGGCGCTCCCCCTGCGACCGGCGCGCAGGAGCGAAAACAGCACCAGCAGGCTGACGAAACCGGTCAGCACCAGGCCGCCGATGGCCACGGCCACCAGCATGAGCGCCGGCCGCCAGGTCAGCAGCGCCGCCCGGAAAGCGAGCACGCCCGCCACCGCCAGGACCAGCCACAGCATTTGTCCTTTCAACAGCCATTGCGTTCGTCGGACCATGTTTTCCTCTTCCCCGCGTACACTCTCCCTGTCGTTCCGCCCGGCCCGAACGCCGTCTCACGTCAGGTTTCTAAAAATAGCCGCCATGCCTTGAACCCGAAGACGCTTCCCCGTATAATTGCGGTGTCGGCATTTTTCCACGGTCCACCCCAACTCCTCCAGAACACCGGGAACGTTCCGGCTCATTCCGCACGGCAACCATGCATACTAGCAGAGGCTCCCTCATCCTGAAAGCACTTTCCCCGACCGCCGACGAGCCGCAACTCATCGTCTATCTTGAAAAGCGGGCCAAAAGCATTCCGCCGGACAAAATCCCGACACTCTTGCGGAACCTGCCGGTGGTACTGAGCCGCAACGTGGCCGAGGACACCGGACTGCTCGTTGTCCGCAGGCTGCAGGAACTGGGAGCCGAAGCCCAATTTCTCCCGCTTCAGGATGGCGCCGACGCTGCACTCTTACCGGGGCCGGACGGGTCGGACGATCGTGCCGAATCTGACCGGATCAAGCTGCCGCCGCTGCGGCGAACCAGCGCCTTGACCCGCTCCCTGCGGCAGATCAACAGGGAACTCTGGATCATTGCCGCCATGCTGGCCATCGCCTGGATGCTCAACCACACCATTGCCTCGCAGTATCTGCTCCTGGGCTTCTATACCTTGCCGGCCGTGGTCTCGGCCTACTCGTTCGGCCGGCGTCAGGCGGTGTTCACCGCCTTTGCCAGCATCCTCCTGGTCGGGCTGGTCTGCCATTTCAATCCCGATCGCTTCGACCGGTTCAATCCGGCCGGACTCGGAGGCGACAGCCACTGGTACCACATCGCTTCCTGGGGGTGCATCCTGCTGGTGACCGCCTATACCATGGGGACCTTGTACGAGAGGAACAAAAACAAGATGCAGGAACTCAGGCAGAGCTACCAGGGGCTGCTGCTCATCCTCCGCCACTTCGTCGCCCAGAACGAGGAGCGGGAAAACCACTGTTTCCGCGTCTCGATCTATGCCACCCGGATCGCCACGCATCTGGGCCTGGAAAAGGACGAGATCGAGGATATCCGCTCGGCGGCCCTGCTCCACGACCTCGGCCGGATGCGGATCAGCCGCGCCATTCTCGACAAGGCGACCCGGTTTATCCGGGACGAACCGCCGCGCGAGGACTCCGGCGGCGGCACCGCGGACGAGCAGCTCCTCAGCGGGCCAATGGGCCGGATTCTTCCTCTGCTGATCGGCTTCCAGGAACAAGCGCCGCCCCCGTCCGGGGAAGCGGAGGAAACGATTCCCCAAGGCGCCCGCATCCTGGCCGTGGCCGACGCCTACGACACCCTGACCGCCGGCGGCCACGACCGCACAGCCCTGTCGCCCGAAGAAGCCCGCGACACCATCGTCGCCGGCACCGGCACGGCATTCGACCCCGAGGTGGTCCACGCCTTCACCAAGGCCTTCAACCGCCTGGAAATGGAGCTGCCCGCCGTCATTCTGTAAAAACCGCAGGAGCTGCGCCGTTTCCGGTTACTCGCCCCAGCGCTGCCGTCTGAATTTCTCCATCTGCCCCTGATAGTACACCCTGTTTTCCGGATCGAGACGAATGGCCTTGAGCTGGGTGGCCACCGCCTCCTCGACCAAGCCGTTGGCCCAGTAGGCCGTGGCCAGGGTATCGAGGATGAAACCACGTTCTTTCAGGAGGGCGGCGGTGTGCGCCAGGGTCAGGGCCCGCTCGGGATTGCGCAACCGCTTGTCCTGGGCGGTGATCAGCAGCCAGGCCAGGTTGTTGTTGATTTCGGCGCTCATCGGTGTGAGCGCCAGCGCCTTTTCATAGGCGTCGATCGCCCGCTGCTCCATCTGGCGGCCTTGCAGGAAATCGCCCAGATACAGCAGCCACAGACTGTTTTCCGGGTCCTGCCGGGCCTTCTGCATCAGCACCGCTTCAGCATATTTCGTCTCATAGCCCTCGGAGAGTTTGCCGACATCGATGCCCTGCAGGACGAGGACGCCCAGGCCGATGCAGACGGCATAGGCGAGTAGATGGCGGCGCACCCGGCGGTCGTGCCGGTCGATCAGGCTGCGGTCTCGCTCACATCGTTGCAGAAAATCGATCCGCTCGCCGATGCCGAAATGATGCCAGTTCTTCTCCTCCCGGCTGCCGCCGCCGAGCAGAGCGATCTTCTCAAAGGAACGGACCAGCGGCCAGCCCGTGCCCAGGGCGCGGAAAACGAAGGCGTCGGCCTGCCGTTCGAAGTTGCGGGCAAAATAGCCGAAAACGAAGCGAAAATAGACCAGGATCAGGACAAGGAGCGGCAGGGTCGCCAGGATGCCCAGCAGGTTGCCGGGCGCCACCGGCAGCGAGGCAAGCAGACGGTAGAAGAAATCGCTGGACAGGATGAGATGGGGCAGAGGTTTGGCCACCGCCCCGGCCAGCAGGCTGAATCCGAGGAACAGCGCGATATACAGCAGCAGGTGCCGGTGCCTGACATGGCCGATCTCATGTGCGAGAACACTGTCCAACTCCTCCTCGTTCAACGTTTCCAGCAGTGCCGGGGTGAGCAACAGATAGCGCAGCTTGGGCACGATTCCCACGATGCCCGCGGTCAGCACCTGTCCCTCGAAAATCGGCCAGACGTACATCTCCGAATGAAATCCCTGGGATTGACAGAAGGCCCGGAGCCGCTGCCGCAGCGGTCCGGGCGGCAGGGGCGTGCATCCCCAGAGGGTGCGGACCAGGGGTGGAAAGACCAGGATCAGGAACAGGAGGAACAGGGCAAAGAGGACGAGATCGCCCCACGGCGACCGTAACACGCCGTCCAGGCCGGGAATCGGCAGGAGCAGCAGGCAGTCGAAGACCAGGGAAAGCGTCAGCCAGGGCAGGATGATGGGCAGGTTGGCCTTGACGTTGCTGCGGACAAAGGCCCAGGGGGTGTACGAACGCTGAAAGATGCGCTGGTAGTGCGGCCTGGCGGCCCGCCACATCAGGATCAGGAGGAGAAAAAAGCAGCCGAGTCCGGCGACGTCGGCCAGCACCGGCAGCCGGCCGCCCAGGGACAGCGGATTCAGATAGTATTTGAGTTCCAAGAGATAGACACAACCGGCAAACACCAGCACCGCCAGGACCGACAGCTTTTTTTCCGCCGAGAAATACCCCGCCGGCCCCGATGCCGACCGGTGGAACATCCGGGCGGCCAGGCGGCCGAACCCCCAATAAACCACGGCCAGCGCGGCCAGCGCCCAAAAGGGCGGCAAGGCCGGCCTGGGTGCGGGCGTATTGGTGGAGAAAACAAAAATCGCCACCAGGAAATAGAGAAGATTGGTATACAGCATCAACACACCTCTTCGTGTTTCCGCCCGTAGCCCGGAAGGACGGCGGGCAGGAATGCAGCACCGGCATGCGGTTATCCTACGCATGCCAGGGGCAATATGCCAGGAATCGTTTGGACCCGCCCTTGTTTTTCTCCTTCGGCGCCTCGTTTTTTTCGGGAGTGACACAAAAAGGTCTTGACCTTTTTCGATTCATTGATATTATTTCTTGTTTATTGTGATATCAGGGCCTATAGCTCAGTTGGCTAGAGCCACCGGCTCATAACCGGTCGGTCCCTGGTTCGAGTCCAGGTGGGCCCACCACTTTTTTCGGAAGAGCGGAGCGAATGTTCCCCGGCCCCTGCCACCCCACGCCCGACATTGAAGACATTGAACAGCTCTTGGCAACCAGTGTTGAAACAACCGCAGGGCATTGCGGACAATGCCTGAGAAGAGGTACATCTCCGAAGGGATGTGCCTCTTTTTCTTTAAAGAATAACACGTGCCTACCGTTCGAGACGTTCTGACAATTCTCCAGCAGATCACCCCGGAAAGCCTGGCCGAGGAGTGGGACAATGTCGGCTTGCTGGTCGGCGACCCGCACCAGCACGTGCAGCGGGTCCTGCTGGCGCTCGACCCCACCTCCTCGTTGATCGATCAGGCCGCCGCCGAACATTACGACCTGGTCGTAACCCATCATCCCGTCATTTTCCGGCCCCTGAAGACCATCCGCACCGATACCCCCACGGGCCGGTTCATCGCCACCGCCGCCCGCCACCGGATCAGCGTCATCGCCTGCCATACCAATCTCGATTCGATTCAGGGCGGCGTCAGCGACCATCTCGCCCAGTCCCTGGACCTGGCGGACACCCGGCCGCTGGTGCCGTCGCGCCGGGGATGCGATCTCGACTGCGGCCTCGGCCGCATCGGTACGCTTCCCGCACCGGTCACTGCCGACGTCTTTCTCGACCGGATCCGGCAGGCCTGCTCGCCGCCGTGGGTTCTGGAGGCCGGGACCCGGCCCGAACGGGTGACGGTGGCCGCTGTCTGCGGCGGGTCCTGTTCCGACCTGGCGGAGATCGCGCACGCGCAGGGCGCCGATGTCTTCGTGACCGCCGAGGTCAAGCATGCGGTGGCCCGTTGGGCCGCGGATGCGGGCCTGTGGCTGCTCGACGCCGGCCATTTCGCCACCGAGCAGCCCGCCATGCGTGCTTTTCGCGACATGCTGCGGCGCCAGACCGCGGCGCGTTCCTGGAATCTCGCCATTGACGCCGCGGTCCAGCAACCGCCTTTGAACCTGGCATGAACGTCCATCGCACCCGCCAATCAGCCGCCGCCCAGGCCACCACGCATCGTGTTCACCATCACACCGCAGATTTTGTTTCCTTTGTTAACATCAGACTTACCGACCGAGGAGCCCATCATTGAAAGAGGAAATACTCAAACTCATCAGACTGCAGGCAATTGACAGCGAAATTGCCGGGTTCGACCACACCATCGCCAAGCATCAGGCAGGGATAGCCAGCCGCGAGCAGGCCATTGCCGAAAAACAGGAGGCGATCACGCAGTTCCGCACCAAGATTGAGCTGCTCAATCAGAAGCAGGCGGAAACCAAGGCCGAGCACGACGATGCGGGAGCGCGGGTCAAAGATCGCCAGAACAAGATGATGCAGGTCCAGACCAGCCGGGAGCATCAGGCCCTACTCAAGGAAATCGAAGAGAACAAACGGCTGGTCAAGGAAACGGAGGACCGCATCCTCCAGTTCATCGAACAGATCGAACAACTGGAACAAGAGGTCGCCGCCCTGGAGAATCTCTGCGCCGGCGAGCAGCAGTTGCTGGCCGAGGAGGTCGAGAACGTCGACAAGGAAATCCAGCGCATCGAGGAGGCGAAGAAGTCGGTGCTCGGCAGGCGGGAGGCTGAGTCGGCGGCGTTGCAGGGCCCGCATCTCAAGCGCTACACCATGCTCCTGGCCAAGCGCGACGGCCTGGCGGTGGTGGCGGTCAACGGCAGCGTCTGCCAGGGCTGCTACATGGCCCTGCCGCCGCAGCAGGTCATCGAGGTGCGCAAGGCGGAAAAATTCAATCTCTGCCCGACCTGCCAGCGCATCCTGTATTACAAGGAAGACGAGGAAGTCCAGGTTGAATCCTGAGTTGCTGACCAGGGATCTGATCCTGCGGCGGCTGGCGGACCACCTCGACGACGATACCCTGCGACGGATTTTTCCCGACCGGCAGCCGGATGCCATCCGGCGGCTGCTTCGCGGCGTCCCGCCGGCGGCGGGAAACGCCGTACCGAGTCCGCCGCCGGCACAGACACAACCGACAGACCGGACAGCGGCTGGCGGCCGCTGCCGCCTGTTCACCGACGGCGCCTCCCGAGGCAATCCCGGCCATGCCGGCGCCGGCGCGGTTCTTTTCGACGAGCAAGGCGGGGAGTTGGCGGCCCGCTCGGCCTATCTCGGCACCTGCACCAACAATGTCGCCGAGTACAAGGCACTGCTTCTCGGCCTCGAGGAGGCCCTGAGCAAGGGATGCGTCCAGGTGGCCATCTTTCTGGATTCCGAGTTGATCGTCCGCCAGATCCAGGGACGCTACAAGGTCAAGAACGAGACGCTCCAGCCGCTCTTCCGCCAGGTGCGGGAACGGCTGGACCGGTTCCAGGCCTGGTCGATCGCCCATGTGCCCCGGTCGCAGAACGCGCGCGCCGACCAGTTGGCCAATCAGGGGATCGACCGGAAAAACGGCTGACGGCACCTTTGACCGTCACGCGAGGTAAGGGGTGAATGCATGATCGCTCCGGCGCAGGCCGGGGAGGAAAGTCCGAACACCGGAGGGCACGGTGGTTCGTAACGCGAACTCCGGGAAACCGGGGGAAAGTGCCACAGAAACGACACCGCCGATGGAGCGCGCGAGCGTTCACAGGTAAGGTTGAAATGGCGAGGTAAGAGCTCACCGCCCCCATGGCGACATGGGGGGCAGGGCAAACCCCACCGGGTGCAAGACCAAATAGGGAGGCGTTTGAGGGCGGCCCGTCCGAAGCCTCCGGGTAGGTTGCATGAGGTGCCGGGCGACCGGCATCCGAGAGAAATGATCATGGTCCGTCTTCGGACGGAAACAGAATTCGGCTTACAATTCACCCCTTTTTTTCTGTTGTGAACGACCACACGTTCCCATTGCCGCCGGCCGGGGTCGTCATTCCGGCCGGAGGCACCGGCTCCCGCTTCGGCCATGCCCGGCCCAAGCAGTTCCTCGACCTGGCCGGCCTCCCCATCCTGGTCCGGACCTGCCGGGCCTTTTTCGCGGTGGAGGCCATCCGCGTCGTGGTGGTGGCCGCGCCCGCCGATTTCTTCGAGCACACCGCCGACCTGCTCCATGCCCATCTGCCGGCGCAGGATGTCGAACGGCTGCGGCTCACCGTTGGCGGCGTCACCCGCCAGGATTCAGTGCGCGCCGGCCTGCGGCAGCTTCCCCCCGAAATTGAACTGGTGTTGGTCCATGACGCCGCCCGGCCGCTGGTGGACCGGGCAACCATCTGCCGCTGCCTCGAAGGGGCGACCCGCCACGGTGCGGTCATCGCCGCGGTGCCGGTCAAGGACACCCTGAAGCGGATCGACGACCACGGCACGATCGTCGCCACCGTCGATCGCTCCGCTCTCTGGCAGGCGCAGACGCCCCAGGCCGCCCGACGGCCGCTGCTGGAGAGGGCCTTTGCCGAGGCGCTGCGCACCGGCTTTGTCGGCACCGACGAGGCCTCGCTGCTGGAGGCGGCGGACATCCCGGTGCAGGTGGTCGCGGGCAGCGAAGAGAACGGCAAGATCACCCGTCCCGAAGATCTGCGCGTGGCGGCAGCCTTGCTTTCCAGGGAGGACAGCATGAAAATAGGGCACGGCTTTGACGCCCACCGGCTGGTTGCCGGCCGCAAACTGATCCTCGGCGGCGTGACCATTGACTATGAGCTGGGCCTGGATGGCCATTCCGATGCCGACGTCGTGGCCCATGCCCTCACTGACGCCCTGCTGGGCGCCCTGGGCGCCGGCGACATCGGCCGTCATTTCCCCGATACCGACCCGCACTACCAGGGGATCGACAGCCTGCTTCTGCTGAGCCGAGCCTATAACCTGGCGGAACAGCAGGGTTTTCGTCTGGGCAACGCCGACATCACCATTGTCTGCCAGCGGCCCAGACTGGCCCCCCATCTCGCCGCCATGGCGAGCCACCTGGCCCGCTGCTGCCAGGTGGCGCCGGCGGCAATCAACATCAAGGCAACCACCACGGAAAAAATGGGATACACCGGACGGGGCGAGGGCATTGCCGCCCATGCCGTCGTCCTCTTGAGGTCGAATCATGGATGTGAATAGAGAACGGCTGGCCGCCAGCTTCACCGAACTCTGCGAGATCGACAGCCCTTCCCGCCGGGAAGGGCGCATCTCGCGTCACCTGCAACAGGTTTTCCGCGAGCTGGGCGCCACCGAAATCGTCGAGGACGATTCGGCCGGCCGCACCGGTTCGGAAAGCGGCAACCTGATCATCCGCTTTGCCGGCGCCCTCGAATGCACGCCGATCTTCTTCAGCTGCCACATGGACACGGTGCAGCCGGCCGAGGGCGTGCGGGTCAAACGAAGCGGCGATCTGTTCACCAGCGAGGGCGACACTGTCCTGGGCAGCGACGACAAATCCGGCCTCGCCGCCTGCATCGAGGCGATGCGGGTGTTGCGGGAGAACAACCGGCCCTATCGGCCGGTGGAATTCGTGATCACCACCTGCGAGGAAATCGGGCTGGTCGGCGCCAAGGCCCTGGAGCCGGCCCTGGTGCGTGCCCGCGAGGGCTATGCCCTGGATTCCAGCGGCTTTGCCCGGGTGATCACCCATGCGCCGGCGGCCAACCGGCTGACCATCACCGTGACCGGCGTGGCGGCACATGCCGGCCTGCATCCGGAATGGGGGGTGAGCGCGCTCATTCTCGCCGCCCGGGCCCTGGCCAGGGTGCCGAGCGGCCGGATCGACGAGGAAACCACCGCCAACTTCGGCACCATCAGCGGCGGTGCCGCCTCCAACATCGTGCCGGAAAAGGCGGTGATCGAGGGCGAGGTGCGCAGCCATTCGATGGCAAAACTGGAACGGGTGACCGGGGAGATCCGCGAGATCTTCACCGCCACCGTGGCCGCCTGGACCGATCCCACCGGCTCGGCCAAGGGGACGCCGGCGGTCGATGTCGCGGTCCGGCAGGATTTTCCGGTGATGCAACTGGAGCGGGAAGAACCGGTGCTCCGTCGGGTGGAAGCCGCGGCCCGGTCGATCGGCATGACACTCACTTACGAACGTGCGGGCGGCGGCTCGGATGCCAATATCTTCAACGGCAACGGCCTAGCCACGGCGATCGTCGCCACCGGCATGACCAACGTCCATTCCACGAAAGAGCAGGTGGAGTTGCAGGACATGGTCGACCTGACCCGGCTGCTCCTGGCTCTGCTGACCGAATCCTCCTGCTGAGCGGATCAGTTCAGATAGACCAAGCCCGGCTCGCCGGCCAGGACCTCGCCGATCACCCGGCACTCCGGCAGATAGCCCCGCCGCTGGAGTTCGTCCTGCAACCGCATTGCGGCGTCGCGCTCCATGGCCAAAAGCAGGCCGCCCGAGGTCTGGGGATCGTAGCCGATCATCTCCAGGGAGTCCATTTCGGGCAGGCCGGAGCGGACCCATTGCCGATAATGGTTGCGGTTGCGGTAGGCACCCTCGGGGATGATGCCCATGTCGGCGAAGGCGCGCGCTTCCGGCAGGATGGGCAGCGCCTGCCGCTGCAGACGGATGGAGGCGCCCGAGGCTTCCGCCATCTCGTGCACATGGCCGAAGAGGCCGAAACCGGTGATGTCGGTGCAGCCGTGCACCCCGGAGCGCACCGCCTCGTCCTCGCCGACGATCTCCATGGGCAGTCGGTTGAGGGTGGCCAGCAGCGCCACCAGTTGTTGTTCTATTGCCGCCTTCGCCAGGCCGCCCTTGATCGCCGTCGACAGGATGCCGGTGCCCAGCGGTTTGGTGAGCAGGAGCACGTCGCCCGGCCGGGCGCCGCCGTTGCGCAGCACCCGTTGCGGATGGACCAGGCCGGTGACCGCCAGACCGTACTTCAATTCCGTATCCTCGATGGAATGGCCGCCCACCAGCAGCGCTCCGGCCTCGCGGATGACGGCCAGGCCCCCTTCGACCACCCGCCGGAACACCGACTGGTCCATGGACTTGACCGGGCAGGCCAGGATGTTCATGCACAGAAGCGGTCGGCCGCCCATGGCGTAGACGTCGGACAGGGAGTTGGCGGCGGCGATCCGGCCGAAATCGTAGGGATCGTCGACGATGGGCGTGAAGAAGTCGACGGTCTGGATCAGGGCGGTATCGTCGCTGAGACGGTACACCCCGGCGTCGTCGCTGGTTTCGGTGCCCACGAGCAGATTGGGATCCTGCGGCAACTCGAGTCCGCACAATAACCGGCCCAGGTCCCCCGGGCCCAGTTTGGCGGCTCAGCCCGCGGCCTTGACGGTGGCGGTCAGTCTGACGGGAGCGGTGGTCATGGTTTTGTCGTTTTGCATACTGAAATCACAGTGAAATTTTATTCTGTATAAACTACCCGATATTTTGTTGAAAAAAAACGTATAATCTGGTTGAAAATAACCTTCTTCAGGCACGCCGGATCGACCAAAGTACAGGCACAAGGAATCGTTCTTTGTGCCTTTCGGTTTTTGGCGCATCCGACATTATTGTAGACAAGCGCTATGAACACCTTTGCAACGGACCAGCACTTTTCGACGAAACCCCGGCATGAATGCGGAATCTGCGGGGTGTACGGCCACCAGGATGCCGCCAAACTCGTCTACTTCGGTCTCTACGCCCTCCAGCATCGCGGCCAGGAAAGCGCCGGCATTGTCGCCGGCGACGGCAAGAAGGTCCTGATTCACAAGGACATGGGCCTGGTGGCCGATGTCTTCAGCGAACGAACCTTGCAGCGCCTTTCCGGCCACCTGGCCACCGGTCACGTCCGTTACTCCACCACCGGCGAATCCAACATCATCAATACCCAGCCGTTCATGGCCACCCACAAGGGGATGCCGCTCAGCGTCGCCCACAACGGCAATCTGGTCAACTCCATCGCCCTGCGGCGCCACCTGGAACAGCAGGGGGCGATCTTCCAGACCACCATGGACAGCGAGATCGTCATTCACCTGATGGTACGCCACCTGGACCGGGGCCTGCAGGAGGCGATCAAAACCACCTTCACTTGCATCCAGGGCGCCTATTCCCTGCTGCTCATGACCCAGGACACCATGATCGCGGTCCGCGACCCCAACGGGTTCCGGCCGCTCTGCCTCGGCGTGCTCGACAACGGCGCCCACGTGGTCGCCTCCGAAACCTGCGCGCTTGACCTGATCGAGGCCGAATACGTCCGCGATATCGAGCCGGGCGAGGTGCTGATCATCAACGAGCAGGGCTTGACCTCGTTCTTTCCCTGGGCGCCGACGCAGAAGAGCTTCTGTATCTTCGAACACGTCTATTTTGCCCGGCCGGACAGCAACGTTTTCGGGTTCAACGTGTACGCTGCCCGCAAGCGGATGGGCGAAATCCTGGCCAGAGAGGCGAAAATCGAGGCCGATTTCGTCATGCCCTTCCCGGATTCGGGCAACTACGCGGCCATCGGCTATTCGAACGCCTCGGGCATTCCTATGGAGATGGGGATGATCCGCAACCACTATGTCGGCCGTACCTTCATTCAGCCGACCCAGTCGATGCGCGACTTTTCGGTGCGGGTCAAGCTCAATCCGGTCCGGTCGCTTTTACAGGGCAAACGGGTCATCATCGTCGAGGATTCGATCGTCCGCGGCACCACCGGCCGCAGCCGGGTCAAGGCCCTGCGCAACGCCGGCGCCGCCGAGGTCCATCTGGTGGTCAGTTGTCCGCCCACCCGCCACGCCTGCTATTACGGCATCGACTTTCCCTCCAGCGACCAACTGATCGCCGCCGGCAACACAGTGGAGACCATCCGCGACTATCTCGGCCTCGATTCGCTCCACTATCTCAGCCCGGAGGGACTGGTCGAGGCCACGGGCCTGCCCAGGGATCATTTCTGCCTGGCCTGTTTTACCGGCGAATATCCGATCGCACCGGACAAGAATTTCACCAAGGAGGCCTTTTCCAACTGCGGCTGTTGAACGTCCGGACGCCGTGTCCTGCCGGGGCGGGGCCGCGGGCGCCCATTGCCGTTGGGTGCGCCGGCCGTTGCCGGCGTGCCTTCTGTTGTCCCGAAAAATGCGGCCACATTCCGGCACGCTGGCACAAGCGGCTTCGCACGACGAGCTAAAACTCCTTCCCAGCCCCTCCTTCAGATTGTAGAATGTCCTGTGCCTGTGGCAGCATTGCCGCCGGCATGAGGCCATTTCCCGCCCGATTCCGGAAACGGAGCCCTCAGCCACCCAGGAGGCCGCCATGGATCCCGCTGCGCTCATCCCCGTCCCGGACGCCATTCCCGTCCACTGGGGCTGGCTGCAGTTCTTTCTCCACCTCACCCTGTTCTGCCATATCCTGCTGATGAATGTGACGGTGGGCACCGCCTGCATCGCCATGGTTGGCTATCTGCGCGGCCGGGGCGCATCGACCCCCTGCACCGAACTCGTCTCCCGCACCCTGCCGTTCACCATCGCCTTTACCGTCAATTTCGGCGTGGCGCCGCTGCTGTTCGTGCAGGCGCTCTACGGGCACTTCCTCTATACCAGTTCCATCCTGATGGCTGTCTTCTGGCTGGCGGTCGTCGGCCTCCTGATTGCCGCCTATGCCCTGGCCTATGTTTATAAAAACCTGTATGCCCGCCTGGGGCGCGGCCGGCCGTTCGTTGTCGCCCTGATGGTCCTTTTGCTGTTCACCGTTGCCTTTTTCTTTGTCAACAATTTCACTCTGATGCAGACACCGTCCAACTGGAGCCGCTATTTCGCCCATCCCCACGGCCTGCTGCTCAATCTCGCCGATCCCATGCTCGTACCCCGGTTCCTCCACTTCATGGTCGGCGCGGTGGCGATCGGCGGGCTGGCCATCGCCCTCTGGTTTCACTGGCGGCGGTCACGGGGCGACCAGACTGCCGACCACTGGCTCAGGCACGGTTGCCGCTGGTTCAGCTTCGCCACCATCGCCAATGTCGCCATCGGCCTCTGGTTTCTCGCCGCCTTGCCCCAGGGCATGCTGCGCCCGGCCACCACGACCGGCTGGCTGTTCCTCCTCTGCCTGGCCATCGGCGGCATGCTCGCCGTGGCCGCCGTTCTCTTCGGCCTGGCCAATCGGGTCCTCCCTGCCCTGGCCTGCACCCTCGCCACCCTTGCCCTGATGCTCTGGGCTCGCGGCCTGCTGCGCGCCGCCCTGCTGTCTCCATGGTTTTCCATGGAGCAGTTGCCGCTCACCCCCGCGGCGACGCCGCTCTTCTTTTTCCTGTTCATGCTGGCGGCGGGGTTGACGCTGATCGCTTCGATGCTCCATTTCACCTTTCGCTCATGGGCCGGCAGGGAGGAGCTGCCATGAATTATCCGGTCTGGCAGCTCGATTTTCTCGGCGGCGGCCTGCCGGTGGCGCTGATCGCCGTCTTCCACGTCTACATCGCCCATTTCGCGGTGGGCGGCGGCCTGTTCCTGGCACTGGCCGAGCGCAAGGCCATCCGGGAAAACAATCCGGCCATGCTCGCCTACGTCCGCGGGCACGCCCGATTTTTCCTCGTGCTCACCATGGTGGCCGGTGCGATCAGCGGCGTGGGGATCTGGTTTGTCATCTCCCTGCTGAACCCGGCCGCCACCTCGATCCTCATCCACACCTTCGTCTTTGCCTGGGCCGCGGAATGGGTCTGTTTTCTGGTCGAGATCGTCTCCCTGTTCCTCTACGTGTACAGCTTCGATCGGCTGGCACCCGGCCGCCACCAACTGCTCGCCTGGATTTACGGCGGGGTGGCCTGGATGTCGCTTTTTCTGATCAACGGCATCATCGGCTTCATGCTCACTCCCGGCGACTGGCTTGCGACCAAAAACGTCTGGGACGGTTTTTTCAATCCCAGCTTCTGGCCTTCGCTCGCCTTCCGCACCTTCTTTGCCCTCATCATCGCCGGACTGTTCGGCCTGGTCACCGCCACCTGGCTCAAAGACCCTTCCCTGCGGACCACCCTGACCCGGTTCTGCGCCCGTTGGCTTCTTTTGCCTTTCCTGTTTTTCCTCGCCTCCGCCGTCTGGTACCGGGCCGCCCTGCCGCCGGACCTGCAGGAAGCGATCTGGACGCGCATGCCTTCGGCCCGCCCCTTCATCGACGGCTTTCTCGTCGGCGCTCCCGTGCTTGCCCTAGGCGGCCTGCTGCTGATGGCCCGCCTGCCAGCCGGCTTGAGCAGATCGCTGGCTATCCTGCTGCTGCTGATCGGTCAGCTTCTCATGGGCTGTTTCGAATGCATCCGCGAGGGCGGTCGCCGGCCCTACATTCTCCGCGATTACCTGTACGCCACCTCGGTGTTGCGCGACGATGTCCGGCGCCTCCAGACCGAAGGCATGCTGACCGCAGCCAAATGGGTACGCCATCGGCAGATAACCGAAGACAATGCGCGGGAAGCGGGCCGCGATCTGTACAACCTGCTCTGCCTCTCCTGCCACGCCATCGGCGGGCCGATGCGGGACATCAGGAAACTGGCCGCGCCGTACACCCCCAGTGGACTGGATGCCATGATCAGCGGCATGCACACCTTCCATCCCGTCATGCCACCCTTCACCGGCACGGCGGAAGAGCGCCGGGCGCTCGCCCGGTTCATCGCCCATGGCCTCAACGGTCGCAGCGATCCCCCGCCGGCCCGGCTTGCGGGAAAACTGGCTGAAATTCCGCCCTTCAATCCGCAGTCCGATCGGTTTGTCCTCGTAGCCTGGAGCACACTGGGCATGCGCTATGTTGCTGAAGTCAAGGGATTGTTGTCGCTGTTTCCGCCGGGCAATGGCCTGCAGGCGCAGCTGATCGAGCGGGGAGAAACACCGGAGATCGTCAATCAAGGCGTGCATCTCCGTTATCGGGTGGAGCACGGCTTTGTCGGTCCCGACGGCCAAGCGGCGCCGTCCGGCGATATGCTCCCCGAAGAGGATGTATTCACCGCCGAGGGGATCGCTCTGTACCCCGTTTCGGCGCAGGGGTTCGATCCTTATCCGGTGGTCACCATCGAAGCCAGGGACGAGAGCGAAAACATCCTGGCCATGACCAAGGTGGTGGCCCCGGTTTCCACCGAGATGGGCTGCACCACCTGCCACGGCGGCGCTCCCGAACCGGACGACCATGCGGGTTTGAACCGGCAGACCGCGCTGAACATCCTGGAAGCCCACGACCGGTTGAGCGGAACCTCCCTGCTGGTGACCGAACAATCAGGCAAAATGGTGCGCTGCCAATCCTGCCACGCCGATGTGATGGTCCGGGCCAAGGGCGAACCCGACCGGCTCAGCCTTTCGGCCTCGATTCACGGATTCCACGTCCATTATCTCAGGGACAAGGGCGCCGAGGCGTGCTCGTTCTGCCATCCTGCCTCACCCACCGGCGCCACCCGCAGCCTGCGCGACATCCACTCGGCGCTGGGTTTGGACTGCACGAACTGCCACGGCTCCATGGAGGATCATGCCCTGGGCCTGTTGCAACTGGAGCGGCTGGCAGGCAAACAGCAGGCCGCGCGCCTGATGACGGCCCTGACGCCCAGGGCGGTGGCCGCCATCGACGCCATCGTCCCGCGCAAGCCCTGGATCAACCAGCCCGATTGCCTGCACTGCCACGTCGATTACCAGCCGCCGGCAACCGACACCACCATCAACACCTGGACCGAAGGCGAGCAGGCGCTCTATCGCAACCGGACCGACGAAAGCGGCCGTCTGTTCTGCGCCGCCTGCCACTCCAGCCCGCACGCGCTCTATCCGGCGAACAACCCGCACGGCGACCAACTCGATGCGCTTCAGCCCCTGCAATATCAGGGAAATCGCCTTCCCCTGGGCGCCAATCGCGCCTGTTCGGTTTGCCACACCGTGGCCATGGACGACGAGATGCATCATCCCAACAGCTTGGGAACATTCCGCAATGAATGAGCGGAGAGTGCGGGTCGGATGAACGCTGCCGGGATGCGAGGGGAAGCGAATGCGGTCGAGGCGGGGAAACGGTGATGCTCCGGTTGATCCTCCTGTGGCTGGCTTGGTGCGCTGCGCACAGTCTGCTGATCACTCCCGGCGTGTGTCGCTGGTTCGAGCGGAAAGGGCGGGCGTGGCAAGCCCGCCATCGGCTCGGTTACGTCTGTTTTTCAGGGGTCAGCCTGCTGCCGCTTCTTTGGCTGACACCGACTGTGCCACACCATCCCCTTGCCCTGCCCGCCTGGATATTCCCTGTCCGGGTGGTGCTCGGCCTCTACACCCTGATCATGTTTGTCGGCGGCTTGAGGGTCTACGATCTGCAGAGCTTTCTCGGGATCCGCCAATGGCGCGACTACCGGATGGGACGAAGCGGCGCGCCTCCTCGCTTCGAGCAAACCGGCATCCTCGGCCATGTCCGCCATCCCTGGTACAGCGGCGGCATTGCCCTGCTCTGGGCTCTGCCGCAACTCACCGATGCCTCCCTGATCATCCGCACCCTGCTCACCGTCTACCTGATCGTCGGCACCCTGCTCGAAGAACGCAAGCTGCGGCAAAGCCTGGGCGAACCTTATCGCGCCTATTGTCGGGAGGTCCCGATGCTCATTCCGTGGAAATTGTTCCGCCGATGATTCGCCCTGCTGTGGTTGCGGGCAATCAAAAAGTGGTGATCACGCCAAGCGTCACCGCGTGGGCGCCTCCCTCGGTAAAACGACCATCAATGGCCGAGGTGTTGGCATCGGCTTGGCTTACCGAGCGGGTGCTGGTCCGATGGTACATATACGAAAGACCGAATTCCATCCTCGGTGAATACCGGTAACGGATCCCCGCACAGTAGACCATCGCATCGGCATCCGGCAGTTCAAATCCCAGCGTGGTCGCAGGAACCGGCGTCCGGTCATAAGTGAAACCGAGGGTCGTGGTCCAACTGGCATTCCAGTCGTAGGTAAGGCCGATGCGATAGGCATCGGCATCATCCCAGTTTTTCACAAGCATACTGTCGAAGACCGCAAAAAAGGGGGACGATTGAAAATTCTGGGTGTATGCAAAATCCAGATGATCGAAAGAGGACCAGAAGGTCCGATCCCAGGCCAGTTCCACGGTCAGCCGGTCCACGGTCAGAGCTGTCGCCAGGCTGAGGACGGCCGGCAGGGTGATGCCCACGGAGCCATCACCCGCATAGGCAGCCAGCGGCAACGAACCTGCCGTGGCCTGAAGGTCGCTGTGTCCGTCCAAGTCCAGTTCCACCTCCGAGCGGTAAGTGGCCGCCACGGTCCACTGTTCGTTGGGACGGATCGACACTGCCAGGTTGTAGCCCAGTTGGGTGTCGGTTCCATCCGATGATCGCGATAACGTGGCCAGGGGAGAGAGCGGTGCCCCTATCTCGTTTTCCACCTCGCCCTTGCCGTAGACGAAGCGGAGCCCGCCGCCGATGCTCAACCAATCGGCAAGGCTGTACGCAAAAGTCGGATTCGCTTCCACGGTGAGCAGGGAAAATTTTTCGGCAAGGGCTTTGGGATACGGCTGTTCCCACTGTTTCGCCAAGCCAAAGGGATAGGTCAGGGAAAACCCGTAGCGCAGGCGGCCGTATTGCGGCGAAGTCATGTGCAAAAGCGGCATCCAGAACAATTCGTTTTCCGACGAGCCATTGAAGGCACTGCCCCGGTTGTCTGCGTATTCGATGGCTGGCAACTGCAAGGCAGTCAACGATGTTTCCACCAGCCAGCTGTCGGGCAGATAACTCATGTTGGCGGGATTGTAATAGCTGGCGTCCGGACCTGGGGTATAGGCCGTACGGGCTCCTGACAACCCCACCGCCCCGAGTGACTGGTTGGCGATACGAAACCCCGATGCCTCCGCTTTATGCGGCCATGCCAGGAGCAGCAGCACTGCCGCGAAAAGGGTTGCCTTGCGATAATCCGACTGCATGATATTGCTGATTGTTGAAAGAGTTTTTGTTGTGTTGATCTACTGATTTTTCCCAAAAAAATGGGCAAGACCGCTTGTGCGGTCTTGCCCATTGAACGAAAAAATAGAGCTGCTCAGCGCCTAGTCTTCACCGGTGGTGCCGGTGGCGGAACATTGTAGACCACTTGCGCAAAATCATCGACCAAGGTGGTTATCGCCTTTTCCGTGGCTTTTTCAAAAAGGGCGTCATACTGGTAATCAGCCAAGACGGACTCCGGCGATACCCGTACATCCACCCGGTTTGTCCAGACAACGTTGCCAGTATACGCATCTTGCACCCAGAGACGTAATTGAACAACCGCCTGGGGAATTCTTCCTGAATGATGCGCCATGTTCCCCAAGACAGCCCCCGCGGCTCCCCAGGCGATGGCGTGATTCAGATCACCATCTGTTACTCCTGAGATAAAAGCGGCGTCGGCCGCTCCAGCCACTGTATTGTTCCACTCATCGTATTGATCTGATTCGGCTTGGCCAAAGGCTATTTTATTGGTCACACCGCTCACAAAGGTGATAAGTCCTTTCCGCATTGGATTCCAGGAAGGATCCTGGCGATCCTTGTATTGGATAATCCGACCGCGAATGATGTAATCTGCGGAAAAATGCCTACCAATCTTGACCACTTCTTGCATCGTCAGGCCATGGGTTCCCATCGCCTCCCCCCCGCCCGTTTGGGCACCGGTCTTATGAGCGAGATCCATGTATCGCTGCAATTCACCTTTCATCGCGGAAGACCATTCTCCCTTCATTTCCTGCTCAAGAGATTCCGTTTTGGGCTTGGCATAGGTTTGTACTCTGATGATTTTCTGATCAACCAAATAGGGGAAGACATCATCCTGCACCGGAAGATAGAAGCCATATTTTATGAATTGGTCGGTTATATTTTCACTGACAAAAAGTTGGCGACGATACGAACTTTCAAGATTGTCGGCTTGGGAATAATCAGCAAAGGGAAGGATAACAACGGTCTTCCCTGCCCCGACCGGATTCATGGTCGCCTGCTGAACCTTCAGGGATTCATGAATGGTTGTACCGCAACCACCAAGAAGAAGGACTGACAAGCCAACAAGCAGATGGCGACTATATTTCATACCATATCTCCCATGCACATGAATTCATAAATAATCTTAAATAATTCTCGGAGAAAGGAGGATGACGAGTTCGCGTTTTTGCAACTTCTTTTCCTCAACTCCAAATAAATATTTGAGAACAGGGACACTGCCCAAGCCGGGCACGAAATTGTCTGTTTTGCTTTCAACGCTATCGATCAGACCACCGATAACGAGCATCTCGCCGTTCTGAACTTCAACCATGGTCGACATTTCTCGGACCTTAACTTGCGGCAGACCGAGTTCAATGGCACCGTCACCAATCGAGGTCATGGTAACACTACCATCAGATTCCAGATTTTCTATATCAGTGGTAATCGGGGTCAAATGCAATATCACTCGATCTTTGTCAACGACAGATGCCATAACTCCCAATGCAACGCCTTGCACCACATTGCCAACTTCTGCTGTATAAGTGACCCTAATAGTTGATCCGCTATCATTCTCATCTCTCTTGATCGATTTGACATAAGCCACATCTTTTCCGACACTAATAATAGCTGGCTGACCATTTAATACGGTGATTTTAGGGTTAGCAAGCACATGAGAGTCACCTTGTTCATTCAATGCGTTAATCAACACAGAAAAATCAAATGTACTAATATCAACTCTACTTACAAATGTATTAGCATAATTTGAATTACCGGGAACGTGGGGATAGACCTGCCCATTACTGCCAAATTGTACGGTTCCTTGCAATGGATGGTCTTTGAATACAGCACTCCAATCGATCCCTATTTTTGAATTGTCCTGAAGAAAGACTTCAACTATTTTTGCCTCTATATTAACCTGTTGAAATAAATGCTTTTTTAAATTATCAAGATACTTTTCAACTGTATTCAAGAGAGCTGGTTTAGCAGTAACTGTTATCAAACCCACACTTTTATCGATAACAAACGATGGCTCATCTTTTGCTGAATAGCGAGCAGAAGGATGAGAAGCCGACGCAGTCGCCTCGGGACCACTTTCTGCCTGATCCTTTCCTGTGGCATTCCCACTATCTGAGTTTTGACTATTCGATGAAGGCGAAACGTTTACTATATCTTTTCGTTCAACCGAAGAAGTTTGCAAAATACTTTTCAAATTGGTTTCAATATTTTCCCATACATTAAATTTATTATCAGCACTTGCTATCTTCACTGATCCTTCAGTGCCCGAAGCAGCATCTTTGTTAGAAAGAAAATTGCCACCTACAGTCGATGTATACGCTCCTTGCATGAAAGGTACTGACATTTTAAATACTTTCGTCGTTTTGTTACGTATGACGATATTCCTGCCGTTCATTTCATGGAAATAATCCGCTTGCCGCAATAAATTCGCTACCGCATCGTAAAAATTGTCTGTCGCTGCGATATCAACATCAACCAGAACATTTTGATCGACATCACTTGCCCAACTCACGGTCATACCTTTAAGATTGGCCAAGCGTTTCATGACATCCCACAAGGGCTGGGGCCCATTAGTAGAACGGATGGTCGCCCCGACCTTGATCTGATATTCACCAGCCCCACCGCTTCCTAAGCTTTCGTCCAGCGTATCCTTTGGGACAACAAATTCTGAAGACTGGTACCGAACCGGGAGTTGCACAGGCTTGGACAACGAGGAGGCAGCAAGGGCACTCTCCTTGCCACTCGCTGAATCCATAGCTTTCGGGAGATCACGAGGCGGCTTATTTTGCGCACATCCATACAACCCGACAGTAAACGAGCAAACCAAAAAAATAAAAGAAACAACAATGCTAACAAGTTTCATCATTAACGCCCCTCACCCTCTATATGCAATGATCGGACAGGCTTTATTAATTAACAGTCACGCGGCTTCTCACGTACTTCTCTAAATCCGGCGGAATTCGATAACCGGAGATGAGTAATTTATTATATTTTTCAACAGCCTTATGCCCCTGCCCCATTTTATCATAAACCCGAGCGGCATTAACCAAGGAATCCATATCTTCACCATAAAATAAATTATATCTTTCCAGATTAGATATCGCACAATTGTAATCATGAGTATCCTCACAGAATGAAGAATAGCTCAGCAGCGCCTCTTTAAGGGGTGTCTTAACTTTTGTACATTTATCAAAATAACCAATAGCCTTCTCATTGTCCTGCATATTGGCAGACGAAATAGCAGCTAGCACCAACGATCTACTATTATTTTTGTCATGCTTTAATGAAAGATTTGAATAATAAAGTGATTTTGCATATTGTTTCAAATATACCAAATAAATAGATGCAATTTTATTCGACAAATTGCTATTTGACGGCCATTTTTCGTATGCACGCTCATAAAACGAAACAGCAAGTTCGTAGTTCTCATTCTTTTCAGCTTCCTTGCCCTTATTTATCTCCTGCCTGGCTTCAGGATGCTCAAAGGACTGTCCAGCCTGCTGTTTAATAGTCAGTGACTCACGCTCAACAACTTTGGCATCAGCCTGAAAACTGAGGTTATCCTGACTCTTATCAGGCCATTTAAATTCTTTTTTCTTCGGATAAATCACCAACGTATTGAACCGCTCTTCTTTTTCCAGATCTTTTAAATTCAAGATAATGTCAAGAGCAAAATCCCAAGGCACATCGTCGAGCACCAATGTAAGCGAACCCTGTACCGATTCATCGACAACGATATTCACTCCGCTCACTTGTCTTAAAAAATTGAAGACATTATGGAGGTCCATTTTTTGAAACTCTACAGTAATCCTCTCTTTATTATATCCAGAAAAATTAAACGCATCCTCCATTTGTTGCGCCTTTGTTTTAGGCGAGACTCTGGAATCAAGAGGGTTGATTTCAGGCAGTTGGCTCTCAATATTTTTGGCAGCACCTATCACCGAACCGATCTTATCTCCTGTTCGCTGCCCTTTTGAATCGCCCCCTCCCTTGCCGCTCCCAGCACGTTCCGAATACACGCCCATCGTATCGCTCGGCGTCGAAGCAGCCGGAGATTGGCTTGTCGCGCCTCCACCCCGCTTAAGCAACACTCTTATTTCATTGTCATTTTTTCTTGTTTCAAAATCAATCTTTTCAGGCAAATAGAACTCGAATCTAAGAATGGTTGGTTTACTGTCAGCAAGGTGCTTCGTCTGTAAAGTAATGCCGTCAGCGTTAATTTGACTTGTAAAATTATTGGACAAAGCAGCATTGGCAAGGTCAACGATTATCCTTTCAGGATTAGGCAACTCATAAACGGTCGATGCACCAATATTTTCTCCATTAATTTTGATTTCAACAGCTCTATCGATATTACTAACATTAACTGATTTTACTTGCATCGAACCATCAGCAATCGCAATATTGACAAGGGATGATATCAAAAGACATAATATGCCGGTCAGCATCGATACAGTTGATTTTATAACGTTTGAGACAAGTTGCGCCCTCATCATTTATCTCCCTCATGTTTCATCTTCATGATAACGGTACTCTTCATCTCTTGTCCGGAGCGGGTACGAGCAGTTTCTGTAATGACAACCTGGTGCTCGTCAATCGAAGTCACCACACCTCGCTTCCCTACCAACTCTCCGATTTTTAACATGTATCCTTTCTTTGTCTGATCTTCGACCATTGCAATAGGTTCACTTGAAGTCATCATTATCCCAACCAGAGCAAGCTGACCGGGCTCAAATAATTGCATTCCTGAATATTCGGTTTTTTCTTCAACAATCTCGTTCGGGTCGGGAAGAGCGGAAGAGGTAGACTTAGGAGTAACAAAAGGTTTGAAAGGATCAGAGCGCCCTTCGGCTTTATACTCATATCTCTCGTTTTCCAACTGTTGCCTCAGACTATCATCGCTCTGATCTGCCAATCCTTGCGCTGAACAGTTATCAGATGCAAAGTACATGGCTACTGTTAGGCATAATACCAAATATCTTACGGCGTTATTCATTCTCAATCGCTACAATAATAATTGGCTTATAGTTATATCACGTTCTATTTCTTTTTGTTTTCGATTGTAACATTAGTAAATCTATACGTTATGAGCTTACAACTCGAACTCAATACCATTTCATTACTTTCCTGGTCAACTTTCTCAGTTTTTATATTATTGACAGTAACTATTCTTTCTAATTTACTTACTCTATCGAGAAAAAGGCCGAGATTATGGTACGGCCCTTTAATTTTGATATCAATAGGAATTTCTGCATAAAAATCTTTTGGCGCCTCTTGGCCTGGTGTAAAAGAAATAAAATCAAGTCCAGAATTTCTTCCGAGATCAGATATATTTCTTAATAAATTTGGTATCTCTTGACTTTTTGGCAACAGCGCCGAAGTGGTTTCAAATTGTATCCGTGCATCTTCCAAAGCCTTTTGGTGCACAGGCAAATCCCTCGCCGCTTTTCTTACCTTTCGTAACTCTTCATTGCCTGTTGATGCTTGCTGTGCCAATCTACCGAGTTCTTCATGATTGGGTTGGTAAAAGACGATATAAAACAATCCCGTTAACAGCAACGTAAGCAATGCCACTGCCAGCAGCTTGTTACGGGTGCTTATCTTCGAATATTGTTCATCTAAGAAAAGATCAATCTTTGTCTTTTTAGGACTATACATCATATAATCAACCTAACGCAGAAATATAAATTGCTTTTTTACATTTTGGGCATATCAACATTCGCCGTAATTGAGAAAGCTTTCAAGCTCCTTTCAGCAACGATCTCCAGAGAGGAGCTTGCCAAACGGACGTTTTGAATATAATGCGATGCCTCCAAGTCATCCATATACCTGGCTATTGTTTGATCATCGAGTGCCATACCTGTCAGCGCAAGTTGATTACCATTCTGCGAAAGACTTTTTAGCCACATTCTATTTGATGGCGTTAAGGTTGCTATTTCATCCAGAACGTGTACAGTAAGCGATGATGATTGCTTTAATTGATTTATAACATCAGTTCTTTTCAATAAAATGGCTTTCTCTTCCTCTATCTTCTTTATTTCAGATAGGGTTTTGGCAAACTGTTTTTTTTCCGATTCAATTCTAGCAATTTCGTTTTTTATTTTATTTATTGAATTCAACTGATAGAATTCAACAAAAATGAATGCACATACAATGCAACCAATAAAAAATGAAGCCGCAATGATTTGCCAAAAATATTTCTTGCGTCGTACAATATCACGAACTGGCAGAAGATTGATTTTAATCATAGTTAAAAAGATGCTGATCTAATTGCAAGTCCTGTCGCAATTGCCATTTCAGGAGCTATTCCAAGAATATAATGCTCATCTAATTTACTTTTGTCATAATTCATTCTATCAAAAGGATTAAAAGCAACGACCTCCATACCTGTTTCACGAATTAGATATTCTTTGAATCCATTTACTTTTGAGCCGCCACCACTCAGAATAATGGATTGCAATGGTTTGTCCGGATTATTCGCCTGATACAGATCAATAGCTTTCTTTATCTCAAGGATCCATTGTGTGCATGTTTTGTTAAAAATATTCTCTACAATCGCCCGATGCTCACCGGATGACGCGATGCCAAGTTTAATATTTTCAGCATCCTTATACTCGACACCAATGGCGCTCATGATCTGATCGGTCAGTTGTTCGCTTCCGACAGCCACATCCCTGGCCAGGACGGACACCCCTCCCGAGATGATGTTAATATTCATCTTCGATGCGCCAACATCGACCAAAGCAACATTTTCCGATCGCGACTCAACTGTTTCCCAGATATTTTCTAAAGCGAAACCATCAACATCAACTAGCACGGTATTCAATCTTAACCCGCTTAGCATCTCAAGATAATCGTTGACAACTTCTTTTTTTGCGGCGACCAGCATCACATCACACCGATCAGCAACCTCCTTTCTCTGCGGCAGTTTTTGGAAATCAATGTAGACATCATCAATATCGAAAGGGATATATTGCTCGGCCTCTGATTTAATGTAATCTGCAAGCTCATCATCCGACATTTGTTCAAGATTAATCTTCTTTACAATGACAGAATAACCCGATATCGATATCCCTATTTTTTTATTTTTTATTTTAAGATTTTTCATCAACAAAGAGAGGACCTTACTCACCTCTGATGGTTCCTGCAACACCCCATCTTCCACAGCTCCAGAGGGCAGCGCAGCAGATCCAACCGATTCAATCTTGAAGTTATCACCCACTTTTTTAAGCTGGCATACTTTTATTGCATGCGATCCTATATCTATACCGGTGATCAACTTCTCCTTTTTGGTTATCTTATAGAAATTCATTATTGGCAATTAATTTAGTATAATCATATTAATAAATACATCATCTTCGCTAACTACATTAAAATGCACGATTTATTTTTTTCGTCTCAAAATTAACCCATGTAACGGGAGCGAGCTACAAACTCCCGTTCTTTCTTATTTTTATACAGCAAAATTACCTGGTTATGCAATTCGCAACATCTCCCCTCACCAACTCTCCCGCATCCTTTCAAACCAAGCGAGCTAGTCCCAGGATTTAATGGCTTTTTTTCATATGATATTAAGCACACAAAAAACTTTCTTTGTCAAGTCGTGCGGTTATTTTTTTATTTTTTCCCATCGTCTTTTAATTGTTCCATATTTCAGAGCGTTACGATATTTGGTACAGGTTGTTGCGAACACCTGATAGCTCGCGTTCCCTTGATTTGTCCGCAATCGCCCCGTTCCCTTTGCCTTTGTGCTTTAAACCGGGCAACAGGTTCTCGGTATGATGTTTTTTTATTTTCACACTCCTGAAAAGTCTGATGAGCCTCGTGCATCTGCCTCGCTTGTCTCTCCGAGCGAAGGAGACACTCTTGACATCCGGCATCGACCTCTGTACCACTGATTATCGCTGCCCCGTATTGTGCATCGGCATTTGGTTGCCGGGATGACGGCACACCTCTTTACATCCTATTCATGGACTGGATGGAATGAAGTCACGACAGATGCTTCTTGTTGTCGGCATGCTCGTGTCGATCACCCTGCCGTACCGCGCCATGGCCTTGGTGCGGGATGAAGGCGCCTCTCTTTACGCCCGAACCCTGCTGGAACAGATCAATCTCTATCGCCAGGATAACGGCTTGGGCCCGCTGCGATTTGATGCCAACCTCATCCGGTTGGCCAGGCACCACAGCTTCGAGATGTTCCGGCAGAAGATGCTCAGCCACCGCAATTTCGACGAGCGGTTCGAACGCGCAGACAGCCGCATGTGTGTCGAAAATGTCGGCTGGAATTACAGGACTCCCCTCAAGCTATTCGATGGCTGGCGGCGATCGAGCGGCCATAACCAGAACATGCTCAAAGAGGGGGTGACCAGGGTCGGTATCGCCGATGTCGGCACCTATGTCACCTTTTTCGCCTGCCAGTGATCCGGCGATCGTTCCTGCCGGAAACGGCATCGCCAACCGAGTCGGCCACTTGCCACTATCTTTTTTGTCCCGGATTCGATATAACAGCAGACTGTCGACCGGATCTTCATAATCTTTTCAAACGAATCCAGGCTGTTGCCTTTTTAAAGACGGGACCTTGGGTCACGCAGCACGCAGGCGAAACGGACCGAAATTTTTTCACCGGGGTGGAGTCATGGGACGCATTCTTCTTGTCACCGGCGGGGCCAGGAGCGGCAAGAGCCGTTTTGCCGAGCAACTGGTTGCCGATCTTGGCAAGGATATCGCCTATATCGCCACTGCCAGGGCCCTGGACGACGAGATGGCCGACAGGATTGCCAGACACAGGCAACAGCGGCCCGCTGCCTGGCGGACCCATGAAGCGCCGGAGCGACCCTCCGCGGTTATCGCCGACGAGGGGCGGCGATGCGATGGCCTGCTGCTCGACTGCCTCACCGTGCTCACCACCAACCGGATCCTCGCCCAACCCGTTGATTGGGAACGCCCGGCCATGGTCCGATTGAACGAGGTCGAGGCCAAAGTGATGACCGAAATCGAGGCGATCGTGACCGCCGTCGCCGGGAGTCGGGCCGACCTGGTCGCGGTGACCAACGAGGTGGGCTACGGCATCGTGCCGGGCTCGGCCATGGCCCGTTTCTTCCGCGACTGCGCCGGGCGGGTCAACCAGCGGATGGCCGCCGCCGCTGCCGAAGTCTATCTGGTTGTTTCCGGTATTCCGGTGCGGATCAAGGGGTAGCAGATCGAGGCATGCAGGCGCTCATTCTCATGATCCAGTTCATGACCCGCTACCCGATCCCGGTGGCGATCGACTTCACCGCCGAGCGCTTTGTCCAGGGCATGAAATGGATGCCCCTGGTCGGACTGCTGGTGGCCTTGCCCGCGGCCGGAGGGTTTGTGCTGGCTGATTGGCTGCTCGGCCGGGAACTGGCGGCCCTAATCGCGGTGATCCTGCTGATCGGCGTCACCGGCGGCCTGCACGTCGACGGCCTGGCCGACACCGCCGACGGCCTGTTCAGCTACCGCTCGCGCGAGCGGATGCTCGAAATCATGCGGGACTCGACCCTGGGCGTCAACGGGGTGATCGCCGTGGTGCTGGCCATTTTGCTGAAATATCTCCTGCTACGCGCCATCCCGGCGGACGGCGCTGTTCCGGCCCTCCTGGCCGCGCCGGTGCTGGGCCGGATGGCCCTGGTCTGGCATTCGGCGGTGGCCCGTTATGCCCGCCAGGAGCGCGGCATCGGCGATTATGTCAATCAGACCGGATTGGTGCAGGCGGTCTTTGCCACCCTGTTTTCCCTGATTCTGGTCGGCGGCATGCTGTTTTTCTGGGGCGTGCGCGCAAACGTGATTCCCTGGCTGACCCTGATCCTCCATCTGCCGCCGGTCGGGCTGGCTGTGGGCTTTGCCGCCTATGTCAAATGGCGATTGGGCGGTATTACCGGCGACACCATCGGCGCCTCCATCGAACTCGCCGAACTGCTCAGCCTTTTTGTCGCTCTTCTTGTCTGGAAATACTGGCTGTCATGAACACGACCAAACTCTATCTCATCCGTCACGGCGAAACCGAACAGAACAAAAGCGGCGTCCTCATGGGCAGCACCGACACCCCCTTGAACGACCACGGCCGTCTCCAGGCCCAAACGCTACGGGAACGGATCAACGCCCTTGAGGTCGATTCCATTTTCTCCAGCCCCCTGTCGCGGGCGGTGGAGACCGCCGCCTTGGTGTTCGGCGACCAGGCGCGGATCGTCACCGATTCCAGCCTGCAGGAATTCCATTTCGGCGAGTGGGAGGGCATGCATTTCTCAACGATCGCCAAAGAGTATCCGGAGATCTGGCAGATGTGGCTCACCGACTGGGAAAAAACCCGCATCCCCGGTGCCGAGGCCTTTGCCGCCTTCAAGTACCGGGTGATCAGCGTGGTCGAGGAGATTGTCCGCACCCATCCCGGCAAGCGGGTGGCAGTGGTCTCGCACGGCGGCTGCATCCGCTCGCTGCTCGCCCATTTCTTCTGCGAATCGGTGGCCAAGGGCTACTGGAAGTTCAAGGTCGACAACGCCACCTTGAGCGAGGTCGAATTCATGGGCGAACTGCCCATCCTCATCCGTTTCAACTACAGATAAACAGATAAATACGCATGCAACTGCTGACCCAAACCCTGGAAGCCATCCGACCCATCGACCGGGCGGCCATGGCCGCCGCCCAGCGCGAGATCGACTACTGCCTCAAACCGCCGGGCAGCCTCGGCAAGCTGGAGGACATCGCCCGCCAGATCGCCGGTATCACCGGCCAGGTGCACAACGAGATCAAACGCAAGGCGATCGTGGTGATGATGGCCGACAACGGCGTCTATGCCGAGGGCATCGCCATGTATCCCCAGGACATCACCCGCATCGGCGCCGATTTCGTCACCTCCGGCCGCATGGGGGTCAATTTCCTCGCCCGGTACGCCAAGGCCGATATCATCGCCGTGGACATCGGCATCCAGGTCGATGTCGATCTGCCCAAGGTGATCAACCGCAAGATCCGCTACGGCACCGCCAATTTCCTCAAGGGACCCGCCATGAGCCGCGAGGAGGCGATCCGGGCGATCGAGGTAGGGATCGAGGTCACCAATGCGGCCATCGACCAGGGCTACGATCTGATCGGCACCGGCGAGATCGGCATCGGCAACACCACGGCCAGCAGCGCCGTGCTCTACGCCTTCACCGGCGCGCCCATCGAGCGGGTGGTCGGCCGGGGCGCCGGCCTGACCGACGAGGCCTTCGAGCGGAAAAAAGCGGTGGTCAAGCAGGCGGTGCAGCACAACCGGCCCGATCCGGACGACCCCCTCGATGTGCTGGCCAAGGTGGGCGGCCTCGACATCGCCGGCCTGACCGGCACCTATCTGGCCTGCGCCGCCCGGCGGGTGCCGGTGGTCACCGACGGCCTGATCTCCAACGTCGCCGCGCTCACGGCCATGCGCCTCAAGCCCGAGGCGGTGGAATACATGATTCCCTCGCACCTCTCCTTTGAACCCGGAGCCATGCTGCTGCGGGAGATCACCGGCCTGGAGCCGATGCTCAACATGGACATGCGGCTGGGCGAGGGCACCGGCTGCGCCCTGATGTTTTCGATCATCGAGGCCTCGCTCCGCATGATCGAGGAAATGGGTACCTTTGCCATTCTCGGGAAATCGCGCGATGAAATTGGGGACCACATCATGGCTTACCGGGGAAAATTTCCTCGATAACGCCCGCCTGGTGGAAGGCCGGGTCGATTTCGTCGAACTCCTGGTCTACACCTGGGACAAGCCGATGCGGACCAAGGTGGCCTCCTGGCTCGACGGCCTGGCCGCATTGGACCTGGAATACACCCTCCACCTGCCCACCGACCGGACGGAACACGCCCTGGCCGCCGCCCAATTTTTCGCGGCCAGCGGCTTTCCCCTGCTCAACATGACCCTCCATCCCCTGCCCGGATGGCAAGAGCAGGACTGGCCCGATCTGGTCGCCCTGGAAAACCTGATCGACCTGGTCGAGTTCCACCCCCGTTTCACCTTCGACCTCACCCACAGCCTCTTGGGCAGACCGCTGCCCGCCCATTATCATCCCCACATCGTCGAGCTGCACCTCTCCGGCACCGACGGCCGCATCGACCACCTCCCCCTGGACGAAGCCACTCTCCAGGCGGCCCGTCCCCATCTGCGCGAGGAACTCTTGGTCTGCTTCGAAATCTTCGATCCGGACGATGCCCTGGCCGCGGTTGACCGGGTGCGGATGCTGCGCCCCTGATCGGGAAACCGCGACTCAGACGGCGAGATGTTCGCGCAGGAAGGCGGTTGCCAGGCGATCGATCAGGCAGCCGGTCCGCCAGGGGAAACGCCCGTCGATGAATCCGACATGGCCGCCGTGCTCCTGGATGGCCAGGCGAATTCCCGGACCCACCTGGTCGGCGCGGGGCACGTTGTGCGGGTACATGAAGGGGTCGTCGGTGCTGTGGAGGATCAGGGTCGGGGTGGTGATGGCGGGCAGGTAGCCCATGGAGCTGCACCGGGCATAGTAGTCGTCGGCCCCGGCAAAACCGTTGAGCGGCGCGGTGATGCGCTCGTCGTACTCCCGGAGGGTGCGGATCCGGTCGAGATCAACCCGCAAGGGCGAGGCAACGGCCTGGCATTTCCACCTGTAGGATCGTTTCATCCGGTCGAGCAGGTACTGCTGATAAAGGCGGGAGCTGCCCTGTTCCAGGCGCCGGGCCGCATCGGCCAGGACAAAGGGCACGGAGACGGCCATTGCCGCCCGCAGTTGGGATGCATCCCCGGCCACGCCCAGATAGCGGAGCAGGAGATTGCCACCCAGGGAAAAGCCGATGGCCGCCGCCGCCGGCCGGCCGCTGGCCCGCAGCAGCGCCAGCACTTCGGCCAGATCCTCGATTGCGCCGCTGTGGTAGGTACGGGGCAGCCGGTTGGGCTCGCCGCTGCACCCGCGCAGATGCATGAACACCGGCTGCAGGCCGGCATGGAGCAACACGGCCATCACCGGCAGGGCATAGTGCGAGCGGAGATCGCCTTCCAGGCCGTGAAGCATCAGCACCACCGGACCGCCCGCCGGCGCGGTCCAGGCCAGATCGATGAAGTCGGCATCCGCCAGTTCCAGGCGCTCCCGGCGCAGGGACAGGACTGGCCGGCGGCGGAACAGTTTGGGCCACAGGGTTTGCAGGTGGGGATTGCGCAACCACGAGGGCGGCTGGAACGTGTCGGTCGGCATGGGCAGCTCCGAAGGTCGGGTGCAGGAAAAAACCGGGGTGGAACATTGAACAGAGATCAAAAGATATCAGATAGAGAGACAACAGAAGCCTGTCTCCTCCCGTTCACCATCGAAATCCGGCGCAGCCAGGACGGCCTTTGATCGATCAAAGACGACCATCGTCGGTTCTTCCGGCCGCATGCGGCGCACATTGTCGTTCATGGTCCAGGCCGCCTTTTTCATTTCGATGGCCTGGACGAATTCATCGACCGCGGGACGGGGCGTCCCTCCTTACGGCCGCAATGTATCGTGTTCGGCAAGGAATTTGAACCCGGAAACCGATCCGGATGCGGGAGGCGCTCCCCGGTGTGAGCGCGGGCAAGCCCGCCGAAGCCGTGCAGGGATGCATCTGCCATCGATAAAGGGTGGTTGGAAGGCGGTTCCGGTCACTTTCTTTTCTTTTGCGGCCAAATTAATGACGGCAATGAGTTTTTCTGATTTGTCAACAAAGCGTCGCTCAAGTATTATTGCGTATTTTATCGAAAGCCACCTGACCCAACAGCGTA
This sequence comes from Desulfobulbus elongatus DSM 2908, assembly GCF_000621145.1. Classification (GTDB taxonomy): domain Bacteria; phylum Desulfobacterota; class Desulfobulbia; order Desulfobulbales; family Desulfobulbaceae; genus Desulfobulbus; species Desulfobulbus elongatus. The sequence continues at coordinate 108,701 of NZ_JHZB01000006.1, read as the reverse complement.
CCCGCCTTCCGGCATCGACCGGCTTGTCAATGAAAGTGAAGCAGAGCCGACCGGCGACGGAACAATCATCTATCATCGTGAATCTGCGTGCAGCCCTTGTCTGGGTTGCCATACAGGTTCCATTCTCAGGGAATGCCCATGGATACCCAATACAACGCAACCCTTGAAACCTTGGAACGATTGCGGGCGGAGTCCATTGACGCCGGCGGGGAGGAGAAAAAGCTCGATCAGCACCGCAAGGGCAAGCTGACGGCGCGCGAGCGGCTCGATCTGTTGCTGGACGGCGGCTCCTTCGAGGAGTTCGACGTGCTCAAGCTGGGCCGGGGCGGCAGCCTGGGCGAGGAGAAGAGCTATCTCGGCGACGGCGTCATCACCGGCCATGGTTCCATCGACGGTCGCGAGGTCTTCGTGTTCAGCCAGGATTTCACCGTACTCGGCGGCTCGCTGGGCGAGGCCCACGCCCAGAAGATCTGCAAGGTCATGGACCTGGCGGTCAAGGTGGGCGCACCGATCATCGGCCTCAACGATTCCGGCGGCGCTCGCATCCAGGAGGGCGTCGACGCCCTCGCCGCCTACGGCGAGATCTTTCACCGCAACGTCCGGGCCAGCGGGGTGGTGCCGCAGATCTCCTGCATCATGGGTCCCTGCGCCGGCGGCGCGGTTTACAGCCCCTCGATCACCGATTTCGTCTTCATGGTCGAGGATTCCTCCTACATGTTCGTCACCGGGCCGAGCGTGGTCAAGACCGTCACCCACCAGGACATCACCTCCGAGGCCCTGGGCGGCGCCAAGGTGCATGCCGGCAAGAGCGGCGTGGCCCATTTCACCGTGCCCAACGACGTGCTCGCCCTGCGCGAGGTGCGGCGGCTGATCAGCTACCTGCCCTCCAACAACCGCCTGCGCGCGCCGATTCTCGACCTCAGCGACGCCGCCGACCGGACCGATCCGGCCCTGGACTTCCTCATCCCGAGCAACTCCAACCAGACCTACGACATGAACGTGCTGATCCACTCAATCCTGGACGGCGCGGAGTTCATGGAGGTCCACGCCGGATTCGCCCGCAACATCATCTGCGGCTTCGGCCGGCTCGGCGGCCAGACCGTGGGCCTGGTGGCCAACCAGCCGGCAGTGCTGGCCGGCGTCCTCGACAACGACGCCTCGTTCAAGGCCGGCCGTTTCGTCCGTTTCTGCGACGCCTTCAACATCCCGCTGATCTCCCTGGTCGACGTGCCCGGCTTCATGCCCGGCCCGGACCAGGAACACGGCGGCATCATCCGCCACGGCGCCAAGCTGCTCTACGCCTTCACCGAGGCCACGGTGCCGCGCATCTCGGTGATCATCCGCAAGGCCTACGGCGGCGCCTATCTGGTGATGAACTCCAAGCACATCCACTGCGACGTCAACTATGCCTGGCCGACCGCCGAAATCGCGGTCATGGGGCCCAAGGGCGCGGCCGAGGTCATCCACCGCAAGGAGATCTATTCGGCCGGAGACCCGGAGGCCGTGCTCAACGAAAAGATGGAGGAATACCGCCGCACCTTCGCCAACCCCTTCCTTGCCGCGCAGCGGGGCTACATCGACGACGTCATCTTCCCGCGCGACACCCGCTCGCATCTCATCCGCACTCTGCAGATGCTCGACAGCAAGGACACCAAGGGACCGAATCGCAAACACGGAAACATCCCCCTGTGAGGCACGCCATGTTCGATAAAATTCTGATCGCCAACCGCGGCGAGATCGCCGTCCGCATCATCCGCACCTGCAACCGCCTGGGCATCAACACCGTGGCGGTCTACTCCGACGCCGACAGCCGCAGCCTGCACCGGCACCTAGCGGACGAGGCGGTGCACATCGGCGAGTCGCCGTCGCAGAAATCCTACCTCGACATCGACAAGATCATCAAGGCGGCCCAGGCCACCGGCGCCCGGGCCATCCACCCCGGCTACGGCTTTCTTTCCGAGAAGGCCGACTTCGCCAGGGCGGTCCAGGAGGCCGGACTGGTGCTCATCGGCCCACCGGTCGAGGCCATCGACCTCATGGGCGACAAGATCACCTCCAAGGAACTGGCCAAGAACGCCGGCGTGCCGGTCATCCCCGGCACCATCGAGGCGATCAGGGACGAGGAGGAAGCCATCGCCATCGCGGACGAAATCGGCTATCCGGTGCTGCTCAAACCGGCGGCCGGCGGCGGCGGCAAGGGCATGCGCATCGTCCGCAGAGCCGGGGACATGAAGGAGGCCCTGGCGGCCAGCCGCAAGGAAACCCTCAAGGCCTTCAACGACACCCGGGTGTTCGTCGAGCGCTACATCGAGCAGCCCCGCCACATCGAGATCCAGGTCCTGGCCGACAGCCAGGGCCATGTGGTCCATCTGGGCGAACGCGAATGCTCCATCCAGCGGCGCTACCAGAAGGTGATCGAGGAGTCGCCCTCGCCGGCCGTTTCCGCCGACCTGCGCGAGCGCATGGGCCGCGCCGCCTGCGACCTGGCCCGCCAGGCCAAATACGTCAATGCCGGCACGGTCGAGTTCGTCATGGACGCCCAGCACAATTTCTATTTCCTGGAGATGAACACCCGCCTCCAGGTGGAGCACCCGGTCACCGAAATGGTCACCGGCCTCGACCTGGTGGAACTGCAACTGCGCATCGCCGCCGGCGAGCCGCTGCCCTTCGACCAGAGCGGCGTCGCCTTCAACGGCTGGGCCATCGAGGCCCGCATCTGCGCCGAAGACCCGACCCGCGGCTTCATCCCCTCCACCGGCATGATCACCCGCTACGCCTCCCCGCGCGGCAAGGGCATCCGGGTGGATTCCGGCGTCAACATCGGCGGCAAAATCGACGTCTACTACGACTCCATGCTGGGCAAGCTGATCTGCCACGGCAAGACCAGGGAAGATGCCCGCCGCATGCTCATCGAGGCCCTGAACGGCTACCACATCGAGGGTGTGTTCACCAATATCGACTTCGTCACCAGCGTGCTCTGCCTGCCCGAGTTCGCCGAAGGCGCCCTGAGCACCGGCTTCATCGACCAGCACTTCGACGGCGGCATCTCGAAACGGTCCCCCTCGCTCCAGTATCTGCAACTGGCGGCCCTCGCGGCGACGCTGATCTACCACACCCGCACGGTGGCGGTCCGCGAATCCCTGCTCCACATGGTTTCCGACATCGGCGGCAAACGCGACCTGGGCCGCATGCATCAGTACAAGGTCCGCTGCCAGGACGATCTGTTCGAGGTGGCCCTGGAAGGCACGCCGATCAGCGGCGAGACCTGCACCATCCGGGTGGACGGCACCACCCACCGGGTCGAGATCCCCACCTTCGAATTCTTCCGCCGCCGCCTGAAGCTGAACATCAACGGCCAGCCCTACCGGTTCCGCATCCGCTTCGAGGAATCGTTCGTCTTCATGAGCTTCAACGGCATCTCCCGGCTGTTCGAGGTCTATACCCCGCAAGAATGGGAGATGATGAAGTTCATGCCCGAAAAGGCCGACGCCTCGCTCAACAACATCCTCCTCTGCCCGATGCCCGGCCTGGTGGTGGATGTGCTGGCCCAGAAGGGCGAGCGCGTCTTCCGCGGCCAGAACCTGGTGATCCTGGAGTCGATGAAGATGGAGAGCGGCGTCGCCTCGCCAGTGGACGGCGTCATTGCCGAGGTCCTGGTGAACAAGGGGCAGGCGGTGGAGTCCGACCAGACCTTGATCACCTTCGAGGTGGAGGAAAAAGTCGCTTAGCGCCGGGTGGCGTCAGGGCGACAGGTGCGGCACCTTCCGTTTCCGGGAAAGCCGGCCTCATACACCAGGCCGGCCGTTTCGCCGACGATCGTGGATCGCGGCGGCACGGCCGGCGGATTTCCGTTGCCGGCGTCACCGTGCGTTGGCCTGCTTGTTCCCTCCCGCCATGATTAAACTGACCAGGCTCAACAATTCGGCATTCTATCTCAACCCCGACCTGATCAAGAGTATCGAGGAAACGCCGGATACGATCATCGAACTGATCAACGCCGATCATATCCTTGTCCGGGAAAAGGCCGAGGACGTCATCGACAGAATCGTTGCCTACCGCGTTCGGATCATCCGCCTGTCGCGCCAGGACCCCGGTGCCGACGCGACCGCTGCCGGGACGCCGGCATGATCGCCGCCCTGATCGGGACAGACCGGCATATCCGCATCCCCGCCGTCGTGCCGGCGGGAGAGACGAACCCGCCGGCTTTCCCCCTTGTTCGTTTTTTTCTTTTGAATCCCCGTTCCTTCCCATACAATAATATGTCATAGTCTTTCCGAGGCATTCGGGCCGAAACGGACGTCCGCCCCTTCAATCAGCAGCAGAAACACTATGGATATCGCAACCATCATCGGATTAGTCATGGGCTTTGGCGCCATCGTCGGTGGCGCCGCCCTGGAGGGACTGCACCTCACCGCCCTCCTGCAACCCACCGCCGCCCTGATCGTGCTGGGCGGCACCTTTGGCGCGGCCTTCGTCAGTTTCCCCCTTGAAGTCGCCATCGGCGCCGTCAAGGATGTCAAGAAGCTGCTCAGCACCTCTCCGAAAAATGACGATCTCATCACCGAGATCTGCGGCTATGCGGCCAAGGCGAGAAAAAACGGCATCATCGCCCTGGAGCAGGACGCCCAGACGCACAAGGACCGGTTCATGAAAAAGGCCATTTCGCTGTCGGTCGACGGGGTCGAGCCCAAGGATATCAGGGAGCTGATGGAAATCGACCTGGCCGCGTCCGAGGAACACGCCAAGATGAGCGCCGAATTTTTCGAGGCGGCCGGCGGCTATGCGCCGACCATCGGCATCATCGGCGCGGTGCTCGGCCTGATCCACGTCATGAGCAACCTGGAGGACACCTCCAAGCTGGGCGCCGGTATCGCGGTCGCCTTCGTGGCCACCATTTACGGCCTGGTCACCGCCAATATCATCTGCCTGCCCGCGGCCACCAAGATCAAGCTCCGGATCAAGGACGACTCGGTGCGCAAGGAAATCATCATCGCCGGCATCGTCGCCATCCAGAACGGCGAGAATCCCCGGTTCATCGAGGAGCGCCTGAAGTCGTATCTGGGCGGTCATGGCGGCAAGGGCTCCGCCGCCGACGAGGAAGGAGGCAAGAGATAAGATGGCACGGAAAAAAGAGCCGGAAAAGGCGCCCAACCACGAGCGGTGGCTGGTTTCCTACGGTGACTTCATCACCCTGCTGTTCGCGGTGTTCGTCACCCTCTACGCCATGTCCCAGACCGACCGGAAGAAGGTGGAGCAGGTGGCCGCTTCCTACCGGACCGCGTTCGGCGTCACCACCGGCACCACCTCGGGCAAGCCGCAGATAATGAACAAGACCGACATAATGCCCATTCCGTCGATGCGGGCGCAACCGAAGAACGTCGAGAAGCCGAAGTCCAAGAGCGACGGACCGAACAAGGTGCAGGCGACCAAGAAGGATTTCAAGGAGATCCTGGTCGCCCTGGAAAAATTCCTGATCGAGAAGCAGGCGCAGGACAAGGTGCATATCGAGATCACCAAGCGAGGGTTGGTGATCAGCATGAAGGAAGCCGGATTTTTCGACTCGGGCAGCGCCACCATCAACCCGGCATCCTACGAATTGCTGGCCAAGATGGCCGAGACCCTGCTGCCCTACGGCAACGAGATCAGCTTCGAAGGGCACACCGACACCATCCCGATCCGGTCGCCGGCATTCCAGTCAAACTGGGAATTGTCGACCGCCCGGGCCACCAGCCTCGCCCGGTTTTTCATGGACCGGCACGGCTTGAGCCCGGAAAAGATATCGGTCACCGGCTACGGCGAATACCGTCCGGTCGCCGATAACAGCACCGAGGAGGGGCGGAAGCAGAACCGGCGGGTGGATCTCGTCCTGCTCGGCGCCACCACCGGCGAGATCGAGGAGCAGGAACCAGCCCCGCCGCCGCCCCGGGTCCTCAAGGTGCCCTTCTGACCGGTCCGGTGCAGCGGCGAACCGGGCACCGGACCGGAGGCCAATTCCCTGTGGGGTTGGCCTTCTTTTTTTCCGGCCAGCCGACCCTTCTCCGCTTCCTGCGGAAAAATAGGGCGAAAAAACGCTCTACTCCTTCGGCACCCGGCTGCTCCGGCATTGATAACGGAATCATGAAATAATGGAGCACTATGAGCACATCGCTGCACGAGATCTACAACAGATTCGCCGACACCTACGAATCCAACAGAGGCGCCTTCGATATTTCGTCGATTCTACGCATGTTTTACGATGCCTTGGGTAAGAACGAAGGAGAACTGCTCGATTTGGGCTGCGGCGCGGGCGAACCGGTCGCCCGTTATTTCATCGGCAAGGGATGGCGGGTGACCGGCGTCGACTTTTCCGGGCGGATGCTCGAACTGGCCGCGAAATATGCACCGGAAATGAACACCACCGAAAGCGACATGCGGGAAATTCGATTCGCTCCCAACCAGTTCGACGCCATCACGGCCACGTACAGCATTTTCCACATTCCCGTTGTAGATCACTTCGATCTGTTCCGCAACATCCACCGGTGGCTCAAGCCCGAAGGCCGGGTCCTGTTCACCTACGCGACCAAGGAATACACCGGCAGCGACAGGTTCAGCGGCTACAAGCGGTTTATCGACACCGATCTCTTCTACAGCCATGCCACGCCGGACGAACTGTTCCGCGACCTGGAGGCAATCGGTTTCGCCATCGACTCCAGGGACTATCACACCATCGGCGGCGAGACCTTTCTCTGGGTAACGACGAAGAAATTGACGGACTGAGGCAAACTTGGTGACAATCTGAGCTTCTTGCAAAATGACAATTACACCGTGTATTCTGATCGTTTCTCGTGAAGATGAGGTAATGTATATCGTCATTTTGAACAATAGCGAGAAATCCCGGTCTGTATGACGATGAGATCCAACCTATTAGAAAATTTAACTGCACCAGGCATTCATTGGGTATTTTATATCCATTTTTACATTCCGAACCTATTATCCCCTCGACCAATCTTCAATCCAAGGGATGGGTATCTGCATCTCGAACCTCGCTAAAAGGTTTTCACCCGTAGTGCCCGCCCATCCTTGAGGGTCAGACAGACGCCTGTATCCAAAGCTGCAAAGTTCACCTTGCCCTTAAACATATTTTGAATAACTGCCGTCGCGACGGCGTTGGTTTTGAAGCAAATAGGTAATCCGATATTTTCCAAGTAATCGTCTCCAGCGCCCTTATAGTCATCCGGAGACTGAGAGGCCAGTAGTACCACCAGACCCTTGGAGCGATGGAGGCGAATGTTGTCTGAAAGCCCCTGATGTCGAGATGCGAGCAGGTTCTTCGCTTCATCCACAGCCAGAATCAGGCGAATGGCACGGTGACCTTCGCTATCACGGGAGGCCTCTTGCAGATTTTTCAAAAAGACATTTAAGGCATCCAGCAACAGGTAGGCTGCCAGATTTTTCACTGTATCGCGAGCCTGACCGAAGGTGATGATCCACGAACGGGAGAAAAAATCCGCTGGTGCGATTTCTGGGCGGAATATGGTGCGCTCGGTCAGGTCGTTGATAGCGGAGATCACCGAATCGATATTAATTTCATTTTCTTCGTAATAGTTTTTGAGGCAGTCGCGCACGCCTTCCATAGAAATCCGTACATTACGGGAAAACAGCGGTTTAAGCGCCTCCCGGATATGGTCGAGCTGTTTGCCTCCTGGACGACTTTGCATCACTTTAGTCAGGGAATCGCGAAAACCCAGCACCGTATCCGAAGCGATATCTTCCGAAGCGCAGGAGCCGTGAAACATGTCCAGCCCGATGGGGTTTTGCGGTACTCGCAGCACTTCCGCCCCTAACTCCCGCGCCAATTCAGCATTATCGGCAAGTTCTCCCTTGCCAAGATCAAGTAACAGTACCGGCGCTTGAGTCTGTCGGTGCATCTGGAGAATAGCCTCCAACATGGTGCGAGTCTTACCAGAACCAACTTGTCCCATAATAGCGATATGTGGTGAATAGCCGACCCCGTTGACTGTCCAAGCAAAAGGTTCGCCATTTCCCTCTTCTTTACCAATCTTGATGTTGACCGCTCCAGAGGAAACGGTTTCTGCTATCGGAGTGGCGTTACCTCCCAAGCGATCTGGAAGCACTGCTCGACGGGTAATGAGCATCTCGACAAATTTTTTGTAGCCCCCTTCCGCTTCGTTCCAATCGTCCATGAGTAGACTTATGCCACGATGCCAATGACAAGCAACAAGAGCTTGAACATTGGCCGAGGTCACATCCTTTTGAGGAAAACAGGTTCGCAAATTGGTAACCAGCAGAGCCATCCACAGTGGAAATTCATCTACACCAAACAGGGTATCACCCTTAATCCCTTTTCCTCTTGTGTCCGGTGGTTTGGGAGGAGGGGCTGTTTCACCAAGCGAACGACCAATGGACATACGAGCGATGGGTGCTCTTGCTGAAAATCCAAGAAACTTACGAAGTTCTTCGGTCTGCTTATATGCCTCTCCAGATGTGGCGTAACTAGCTAACAAAGCTGTCTCGATTGTCAATCCATCCATTATTTACCTTTCTCGATTGTAAAATATCGGTCTTCTTTCGCTACGGTTTTGCCTATACCACGACCTAATTCGCTGTGTTCGAGCAACCAAGTCTTGCAAACAGAATCGCGAAAAGTCGAAAACATCTCGGCATCGATTTCCTCGTCTTGGGAAAGCAGAATGACCTGACGATCTTTCCGTCCAATCCAAAATTTGAGGATATTATGGCGATGAGCACTATCTAAACGGGCAAGAGGTGTATCGACAACCAGAGGCGCGCCCTGTCCCGATACTTCGGCGAGTCCGGCCAAAAGCGCGGTGGCAAACAACTGATTCTCTCCGGCGGAACGATCAAGCCTGATTTCTTCGCCGTCACCGGCAAGCAGGTGACTAGCCCCGCTATCGTCGATTTCGATACGGGCAATCTGGGTCTTGTGGGCAAGGCTTTTATAGGCTCTGGTCATTGCCTCTCCGAGTTGCCGCGTTTTGAGACTGTACAGACAAGGAACCAGTTCCTCGATAAGCTTATGCACGCGCTCTGCCTTTACAATATTAGATTTTGCAGGACTAGCCTTGATAATCAATTCGCGCATGTGATTATAAGTGGCTCTGTCCTGATCAATGCTCGCCTGGAGCGCCCTGATTTGCCGTTCAAGATCACCTCGACTCCGTTCCTGCTGATCGATTGTGGCATTAAGCGCTATCAAGTCTTTGTTGAGTTCGGCAAGAGTACCATCGCGATCAATGCCTTCGATTTTCGTTAGACGCTTGTTGAGTTCATTCAACTGATGTTCAAGAGATTCCTTCCGTGCGATAAGAGTACGAATATCTTCTGATCCAATTATCAGATCGGCCATCATTTGCAAAAGAGTCTCACGCTTTTCATCGGCCAAGTAATCATGCAGAATTATAGAGGCACAGTCCGGAGGCATAGGATAAAAAAGACTTTCCCAGGCTGCATCGATACGTGTCCGTACCGCACCTTCCTGAGCATTTTCCAGGGGTGGATTGATAGGTGGCTCTATCGTATTAAAAAAGGCGATTACAAAACGTTCTTTATCCGGGGCCATGCTTTCCTTGCGAGCATCCCAGCGTCGTCGTGCAATCTCTTGATTGAGTTGTTTTTTAAGGCTAATGGTAAAGTTCTTGTGAACAAGATGGAAAGGCAATTTATCTGCCAAAACCTCTTCCATCCCTTTTTCGCACTCGCCAATTTCAACTTTCAATCTCCCTTGTTCCTCAATGATCTCTTTGGCGCTGGCAATGTCACCACCACCGCCGCCAAGAGCCAAAATGCGACCGGTCAGGTCTTGGCGGCGGGTTTTATCGCCCTCAAGGTCATGGTCAAGATCTTCTTTTTTGGCTTTCAATCCACTCAACTCACGCTCATCTCGTTCCAGCTTCCTGGCAAGTTCCTGGTATTTTTGCTCATCAACACCGATCACTTGGTTCCGCTGGCGAATACTATTTTGATACCGCTCCAGCCGTTTTTGAACCCCGCGCAGCAAAACAACACCCAGCAACCCTTCCATGCCCATTTTGATCTGTTCAATTCGGTTTTGGTCAGCGAGTTTTTTAACCTCCTCGCCATCAAAGAAAAAGAAGGGGGCGATATGGGCGGGGACAAAATGGTTATCAAGGATTTCAGGAAGTCTCTCTTCACCCATCGTTTGCCCGTAACTGCCGGGGCTGATTCTTATCAAGCGAGTGTCTTCCTCTCCATTCCAGTTGCCTTGTTTGTCAAAAAACCATCGGCGGCTAATCGAAAATCCTTCTTTAGAGCCCGAAAGAATTCCCACCTTAACGCTCATGTTGTCGCGACGCATTTCAAGGGCGCGGCCATTGAGCGCCCGTTCGAGAAAACTGGGATACCCTCTACCTTTTTTGGTGAAATCAAGACCAGCGCGTGCCAGATGTGGCATGGCGTCCTTACCATACAGGCAAAGATACAAAGCTTCCAGCAAGGTAGTTTTGCCATACCCATTCATCCCACCGATCAAAATTAGGTTTTTTCCTTCTGTCGGTTTGGGAAAAGTGAATTTCTGAGAAATGTAGCTTTTGAAATTGGTCAATTCGATTTCCGCTATCCACATGGCTGTTATTCCATCCGGTCAAGAATCTCGCTTATCGCCTCATTCACCCCATGTGCCCGTTCTTGGTGCTGTCGGTCACGCTGCAAGGTTACAAGGTCTTCCAAAACATCCACGGGCATATTATTTTTTGCACACAGTTCTTCCAAAATTTTCCTCGCCTCTGTGTCTTTCCAAAGAGGTAGATCACCTAAAAAATCATCCATGTCTGTTTCCTTTTCTTAAGAGTTCATCAGCCCATAAGCGCTTGATAAGATCAACTTCCCGCTTTGAAATCAGTTCTACGCCAAAGGCTTCCTGAGTTTGGAGAAGTCTCGCTAAAATCTTATGCCTAGCCTCGATGGTAAAGGGACCGGGAATATGTTTGCCCGTGAGACTGTATTGAATCTTGCCATTACGCCGCTCCACACTACGCCATTGAGGATCGTTGCGGATCTCTTTCAGCCAATCACGAAATTCGATTAAGGGGCTATATCGCTGTTCTCCTGCATCGACAACATTTTGCAAACTCTTGTCTTTTGTTACGACCGTACAGGCCCAGCAACCAAAACGGCTGGAAGTGGTGCCGCAGCCCGGTGCATCCTCAGGACTGGTGACAAAGGGGCATTCACCACCTTGGGAATCCTTGTACAATTTAATCAATCCCTCGTGCGAACCGCCCCAAGGCGGCGGGAAGCACCAGATAATCTCCCAAATCTGGTCAGTGGTCAGATGAACAATAGGTCGGTAAATGAACGCACCCGGCAAATTAGTGTGAGGGGTGAGATTTGATTGTACGAGGTTTTCATGTTTGAGGATACTGGCCCGACGGCTGTTCGATTCATCCAACCGAACGCCGAGAATCACAATGGCCGCGCCATCTTTGTTGACGCAAGCACGAATATATTGACTGGTCGGCGCGATTTTCAGCCGATCAGTACACCAGCGCATTTTCTGGTTTGGGCTAGGATAGCCCCTGCCTATCAGCAAAACCCAAAAGGTCTGTTCAGGGGCTGGTGTGGTGGTGACAACTGTGACGGGAAGCCGCCAATTGGTAGCAGCCTCGCGGATTGCAGCTTGTGAACGCACAAGGTGGGCAACGACCAATGGACTTTCCACCAAAGTATCGTTGGAAACGATATGGATGGCGCGGGTGCGGCGTGAAGGAGCGATGGAGAGCAATGCCTCAAATACTGCCTGAGCCAGCACCGTGGAATCCTTGCCACCAGAAAAACCGATGATCCAGGGATAGGATTGCGTCTCGGAAAGATATTCCTCCCGAATACTCTCAACAACACTTTCCCACAGCGAACCAATATCTCCGCCGGCAGGGGCTATCGCTTCTTTCATGGCCACCACCTTTGCCGCACATGCTGATCTAGCTCTACGAGAAAGTACAAAAAAATCCCCACATTCCAAAGGAGAAGCGAGGTAAACAGGGCTGGAGGCAAAGATTGGTCAGCGGTAGGGAAAATCTCCCGCCAACAAACAATGTTCCTCTGACCATCAAGAAAAAATGTGAGTAAATTCAAACTTCGTTCCATATTTATGAGCAGCAATACCGTCGTATTCTTGGACGGCATCCTTGGAAGCATCTCCCGTCGATTCAAATGCAATTGGGCCGAGTGTCCAAATCCTGGCGGCAAGCCTTGAAAAGGTTGCCTGATTCCGTCATCGGACCGAGCAAGCCACACTTGTGTTTTATGGCGTTTTGATTACCCTCCAATGGGAATCGCCGCAAGCATGGCTCAAGATAATGCCGAAGGCATTTTATCATCAAAGCGTAATTCCCCTCTCTCGGCAAGAAGAAGATGTCGCAATACAGCGAAGCCACCGTATCCGGTTTTGTCTGAAACGATATTGTTCTGAGGATTGGGGGAGCCGCGCCTCGCTTCCTGAATGGTTAAGCGTTTAACGCGGCAATCCGCCAAAAGAGACGGTTACATATCAAAGGAAACTGAAATGATCGATCCGTGTATTGCCGGCAGGGTTGTGATGATCACCGGGGCCAATCACGGCATCGGCGCAGCGACGGCCAGGGCCTTTGCCGCCCAGGGTGCGAAGGTGTATCTAAGCTGTTTTCGGGAGCCCTGCGAGTACAGCGCGGCCCAGCTCAGGGCCGCGCAGGAGGCCGGGGAGGGCGGCGCTCTCCTCTATCGGGCCAGCCAGCAACAGAGGGCGGACGCCATTGTCGCGGAAATCCGGGAAGCTGGCGGCACGACAGCGGCATGCGAACTCGATCTCGGAATTGCGGCGAACATTCCCGTCCTCTTCGACCGGTGCGAAGCCGAACTCGGCCCGGTCGACATCCTGGTCAACAACCATTGCTACTGCGCTCCCGACACCTTCGATCCGGCCGCAATGACCAGCGAAGGGTTCGGCGTCGAGGCGGTGTCGGCGCGGGACATCGACAGGAACAGCGCCGTCAACACCCGCTCCTACGCCCTGACCATAGCCGAATACATCCGCCGCTTCGTGCAGCGAAAGGCCCGCTGGGGCCGGATCGTCAATGTCAGCACCGATGCGGCCCATGCCCACGAGGCCAACGTCAGCTATGCGGCCAGCAAACACGCCATCGAATCCTACAGCCGCTCGGCCGCCCTGGAAGTGGACCAATATGGCATTACCGTGAATATCGTCGCGCCCGGTCCCACGCAGATCGGGTATCTGACACCGGAGGAGGAACGCGCCATCACGGCGCAACTCCCCCTGCGGCGGATCGGCAGGCCCGAAGACGCGGCCGAGGTGATCCTTTTTCTCGCCTCCGAGCAGGCCCGCTGGCTGACCGGCCAACTGCTCTATGCCGGCGGCGGCTGGCGGATGCATCAATAAGCACGCCCTGGCCCGCGCCGCTGGCGACTCACTCCTGGGTCGGCGGCGGCGCCAGGGCCTCTTCGGCCGAGGCGGCGCGATCGCGCCGGTGATCCTTGGCCACCAGCATGTAAATCGACGGAATCACGAACAGGGTGAACAGCGAGCCAATGGCCATACCACCCACCAGCACCAGACCGATCGAGTTGCGGGCCGCGGCGCCCGCACCGGTGACTAGGGTCAAGGGAAAATGGCCGGCAATGGTGGCGCCTGTGGTCATCAGGATCGGCCGCAGGCGGGTCATGGCCGCCTCCAGCACCGCCGCGTGCTTGCTCAAGCCCTGCTCCTGGAGCTTGTTGGCGAACTCGACGATCAAAATGCCGTTCTTCGACACCAGCCCCACCAGGGTCACCAGGCCCACCTGGGAATAGATGTTGAGCGAGGTGGTCCAACCCCTGGTCCAGAACGGGACGTTGGGATCGGGCATCTTGAGGAAGGTGAAGATCAGGGCGCCGAACATGGCCAGGGGCACGGAGCCGGCCAGGATGACGAAGGGATCGCGGAAGCTGTTGAACTGGGCGGCGAGCACCAGGAAAATCAGGACGATGGCCAGGCCGAAGGCCAGGACAAAGGTATTGCCCTCCACCCGCAGCTGGCGGGACTCGCCGGTGTAGTCGAGCGAGTAGCCCTGGGGCAGGATCTTGGCCGCCTCGTCCTCGAGAAAGCGGAGCGCCTCGTCCAGGGGCCGCATCGGATAGGCGCTGATGGTGACCGCGTTCAGCTGCTGAAAGCGGTTCAGGGACCGGGCCTCGGTGGTATCCTTGATGGTGGCCACGGTGGCGAGCGGCACCAGCGTCCCATCCGGGCCGGTCACATGGATGTTGCCCAACTGATCTGGATTGAGCCGGTCGGTCCGCATGATCTGGGGCACCACCTTGTAGCTGCGGCCGGCGATATTGAAGCGGTTGACGTAATTGCCGCCCATCATGGTGCCGAGATCGGCGCCCATCTGCTGGAGGTTGAGGCCGAGCGCCGCCACCTTGTCGCGGTCGATGACGATCTCCGACTGGGGCTGATCGATCTTGACGTCGAGCAGCGGCGGGAAGGCGAACATCCTGCTCTCGGTGGCCGCCACCTGGATCTTCTTGGCGAATTCGAGGATCTGGTCGAGTTCGGCGGTGGAGGCGATGACGAATTCCACCGGGAACTGGCCGCCGCCGGGCAGGGCCGGGGGCGTCACCGGCAGGACGCGGATGCCGCTGATGCCGTGCAGCTTCTGCGCCACCTCGGGCATGATCTCGAAAATGGTCCGCTCGCGGTCCTGCCAGGGCTTGGTCACCATGCCCGCGAAACCGGAGCTGGGCTCGGTGATCTGAAAGACGAAATCGGTTTCGGCAACGCTCTGGAAGACGCCATTGACCGCCTTCGTATACTGTTGATTCTGGTCCAGGGTGGAGTTGGCCGCCGATTCGATAATGCCGAAGATGACGCCCTGATCCTCGGTCGGCGCCAGTTCCTTGGCCGACATCTGAAACATCGGCACCGACAGCAGGCCGAGGACGATCCAAACCAGATACACCGCCGGCCGGTGCCGGAGCGTGAGGCCGAGCCAGCGGCCGTAGGCGGCGCGGAGCCGCTTGAAATCGCGTTCGATCTTGCCGGCCAGGCCATGTTCGGTCATGCCGGCCCTGAGCAGCTTGGAGGACATCATCGGCGACAGGGTCAGGGCCACCACCCCTGAGATGACCACCGCCCCGGCGAGGGTGAAGGCGAATTCGCGGAAGAGCGCGCCGGTCAGGCCGCCCTGGAGGCCGATGGGCGCGTACACCGCGGCCAGGGTGACGGTCATCGAAATCAGCGGGCTGACCAGTTCGCGGCCGCTGAGCAGGGCCGCATCCATCGGCGTCTTGCCCTCGCCGAGATGGCGTTCGACGTTTTCGACCACCACGATGGCGTCGTCGACCACCAGACCCACGGACAGCACGATGGCCAGCAGGGTCAGCAGGTTGATGGTGAACCCGAAGACCTGCATGAGAAACATCGCCCCGATCAGGGACAAGGGGATGGTGACCACCGGAATGATGGCCGCGCGCAGCGAGCCCAGGAAGAGGAAGATGATGACGATGACGATCAACAGCGTCTCGCTCAGGGTCTCGACCACTTCCCGGATGGCGTTCTCGATGTAGTCGGTGCCGTCGTAGGCGATGCGGGCGGAAAGGCCGTTGGGCAGTTGCCGGTCGATCTCGCCCATCTCGGCGCGCACCCGCTTGATCACGTCGAGCGAGTTGGCGTTGGGCAGCGGCCAGATGCCCATGAACACGGCGGCCTGCCCGGAAAACCGCACCTCGGTGTCGTAATCCTCGGCGCCGAGCACCACCTGGCCGATATCCTCGATGCGGACAATGGCTCCCTGATCCTCGCGGATCACCAGCCGCTTGAAATCCTCCACGGTGCGCATGTCGGTGTTGGTGGTCAGGTTGACCTGCACCAGCGAGCCTTTGGTCGTGCCCACCGCGGCCAGGAAGTTGTTGTTGGCCAGGGCCTGGCGCACCTGCACCGGGCTGACGTTGAAGGCCGCCATCCGGGCCGGGTCGAGCCAGATCCGCATGGCAAAGGTCCGCGCCCCCAGGATATCGGCCCGCTGCACGCCGGCCAGCGCCGAGAGCCGGGGCTGGACCACCCGCATCAGATAATCGGTGATCTCGTTCTGCTGGAGCACCTCCGAAGTGAAGCTCAGATAGGCCGAGGCGAACTGGGAATCCGCCGAGGTGACGTCGATGATCGGGATTTCGGCCTCCGGCGGCAGATCGCGGCGGACCTGATCGACCTTGGAGCCGATCTCGGACAGGGCCTTGATCGGGTCGTAGTTGAGCCGCAGGCGGGCGTTGATGACCGATTTCCCCTGGCTGGACTGGGATTGAAGATAGTCGATGCCGTCGGCCCCGGCGATGGCCCGTTCCAGCGGCGTGGTGATGAAGCCGCGCACCAGATCGGCGTTGGCGCCGGTGTAGATGGTGGTCACCGTGACCACGGCATTGTCGCTGCGCGGGTACTGGCGGACGTTGAGCGAGCCGATGGCCTGCAGGCCGGCGATGATGATCAGCAGGCTGGTGACGATCGCCAGGACCGGCCGCCGGACGAAAAGATCGGTGAAGTTCATGGGTCAATCGTCCTTGGGCCGCGGCGCCAGCTTGAATTCCGGCAGCAGGCTGTTGTCGACCGCCACGGCTTGGCCGTTGCGCAGCTTGAACACCCCGGTGGCCACCACGGTCTGCTCCGGGGTAAGCCCCGAGGTCACGGCCACGAAATCGCCGCGCTTCTCACCGAGGCGGACGAACTGCTGCCGCGCCACCAAGCCGTTCGCGCCGCCTTCGTCGGCCTTGGCCGGCTCGACCACGAACACCGAATCCGAGTAGGGCGCGTAGAGCACGGCCGTGGCCGGAATGGCCAGGACCGGGCTGGACTGGGGCTGGATCACGGCGACGTTGACGAACATGCCTGGCCTGAGGAGCTCCCCCTGATTGGCCACCGTGGCCTGGACCCGGAGATTGCGGCTGGCGGTGTCGACCTCGGGATTGACCGCGGTGATCGCCCCGGTGACCACCTGGCCCGCCGGCAGGCCGTCGGAGGTGATCCGCACCGGATAGCCGGGCTGTACCTGCGCCAGTTGCTGCTGGGGCACGAGAAAATTGACGAAGATCGGATCGAGTGATTGCAGGGAAACGATCGGCGTCCCCTCCTTGATGATCTCGCCGAGATGGACCTGGCGGATGCCCAGCCTGCCGTCGAAGGCGGCGCGGATGGTCTTTTTGGCGATGGTCGCCCGGATGGTGTCGGCCTGGGCCAGGGCCTGCTTGAGCTGGGCCTCGGCATTGTCGTAATTGGCCTCGGCCACCACCTTGGTTTCCAGCATCTTCTTCGCCCGCTCGAAGGTCACCTTGGCCAGGGCGATGGCCGCCTCCGCCGCCCGCAACTGGGCGGTTTCGGCGGAAATGTCCTGCTGGACCAAGAGATCGCCCGCCTTGACCAGGGAACCCGGCTCAAAGGCGATGGCCACCACCTTGCCGGTCAACTCGGCCGCGACGGTCACACCCTGGACCGCCTCCAGGGAGCCGACCGCCGTCACCAGCGACTCCCAGGTCTGCGGCCGGGCCTGGACCGTGGCCACCACCTCGGGCGGAATCCTGGCCGCCTTGCTCGTCTTGATGAGGGTGCCGATCTGCAGGACCTTGGCGCCGGCCAGCACGCCGACCAGCACCACGACTCCGCCGATGCCGAGCAGCAGGGATTTGATCTTCATCGCCGTCTCTCCACAAAAGAAAGGCGGTTCGGAAAACAACCGGAACCGCCATCATACGCTGGATTACGATACCATCCCGGCCCAAGCCGGTCAACAGGTTGTGCCACCGGCGCCCGGCTTGGGCCGGAGGCCGGGGCGGCGGAAAAAGACAGGTGCTACTCGACGACACTAAAGCCCTTGGCGGCAATAGCCTGGCGCACCGCCTCGCCATCGAGCGCGCCCTCGTAGCGGGCCTCGCCCTTGGCAAGGTCGACGACCACGCCGGTGGCGCCCAGATCTTCCAGTGTCTTTTTGGCGGCGGCAACGCAATGCTGGCACTTCATGCCCTGAATTCGGAGAGTTGTCATTGTTGGTCCTCTTTGGTTGTGGTTCACGGATGATTGTCGCAACGGTCAGGATGCGGATCTGATCCGGTCGATCAGTTCGGTGGTCGAGCGGTCGTGTTCGAAGGGAATCCGCACCACCCGGCCGCCGGCGGCCTTGACCTCGGCGGCGCCGACGATCTCTTCCTCCCGGTAATCCGCACCCTTGACCAGAACGTCGGGCGAAAGCGCGGTGATCAGCCGCAGCGGGGTGGGCTCGGCAAAGGGCACGACAAAATCGACGCAGCCCAAGGCCGCCAGGACCCGGGCCCGGTCGGCCTCGCTGTTCACCGGCCGGCACGGCCCCTTCAGCCCACGCACCGAGTCGTCGGTGTTCAGCCCCACCACCAGGCAGTCGGCGGTGCGGCGCGCGGCCTCCAGGTAGCTGACATGACCGGCGTGCAGGATGTCGAAGCAGCCGTTGGTGAAGGCGATGCGGCTGTTTTGACATCCTGCACGCCGGATCAGGGCCAGGACGGGGTGCAACTCCTCCAGGGTGCGGATCTTGTCCCGGTCGGCGGTGCCCCAGGACCGGTCGCCGGCCGGATAGAAACGGCGCCGCTGTTCGTCGACCAAAGCGTCGTCGAGCGGACAACCGATCACCGTCGCTTCGACGCCGGCCGCCCGCACCACCGTGCCGTCCGGGGCCACGATCATCGAGTGGCCCGCCATTGCCATGGCGCCGGTCAGGCCGCAGCCGTTGGCCGCAGCCACATAGACCTGATTCTCGATGGCCCGGGCCCGCACCAGGGTCTGCCAGTGATCGAGCCGGCTCGCCGGCCACTGGGCCGACACCGCCAGCAGGCGGCCGCCGGCGAAGATCTGTTGCCGGGCGACCTCGGGAAAGCGGAGATCGTAGCACACCAGTCCGGCCAGCGGGCCGTTCGGGGTTCGGATCAGGGAGGACGCCGCCCCGCCCCGGTAATAGTCGTCCTCGTGCCAGTGAGTGAACAGGTGCTGCTTGGCCAGTCGGCCAAGCACGCCTTGCGGCCCGACCACGAACAGGGTGTTGGTCGGCAGGCCGCCATCGGCGGGCAGGTCGGTCAGGGTGCCGGCCAGCACGGCCCGATGCCGGGCGGCGATCCGCTGCATGGCCTCCAGAATCTCCGGGGTTCGCCGTCCGAGTTCCGTCGTCCGGTCGTAGTCGAAGCCGGTGGCCCACATCTCGGGCAGCACGAGCAGGGTGTCCGGGGCCGGAGCGAACTCATCGATCAGGCGCTCCGCCTCATCGATGTTGCGTTCCACCGCACCAATGGCGATGGTGAACTGCACGCAGGCAACGGCCGGAAACAGGGTCGACTCGCTCATTCGCTCATCTGCTCCAGGGCTGATTGCGCCAGGGCGCCGACCGTGGTTGCCCGGAACTGGCCGTCCCAGTACAGGGTCAGCGGGGCCGGATCGTCCACCCTTGCCCGGAGCGCCGCTTCGGTGGCGTTCAGATGGAGGTTGCCCGCCGCCAGGGCGGCCAGGCCGCGGACGGTCGCGTCCTTGGCGTGCAGGTAGGGCGGGATGTCGGCCCCGGCGCCCTTGTCGATCAGGAGGCGGGGCCGGCAGCCGCTCAAGCGGGCCACGCCCCAGAGCAGCCCGCGCTGCAGCAGGGGATGCTCGATGTAGTTGCCGTCCTGGCAGATCTCCGGACCGTCCTCGCGCATGTAGGACAGCAGCATGTGGATGTATTCCCCGGCCAAGCCGTCATGGCGGCACATGGCCTCGGCCATGGACTCCGGCGCCCCCCAGCCGATGCCGCCGGACTCGTCGTTGAGGCTCCAGAGAAAGCGACGCATCACGACCCGCGCCTCCTCCATAGCCTCCGCCGCCAGCCGGGCCACGGCATCGCCCATGCAACTGACCGCGTACCACCGCAGGTGCGGCTCCTCCCGGCAGATCGCCGAAAACAGGACATTGACCGCAGCCTTGGCCGGATAGCGCCGCATCGACGCCATGACGGCGGCGAGGTCCGGGCCCCGCAGTAGCGCCAGGACCTCGTGCTTGATGGTACGGCCGCTCACGTCGCCGGGCTCTCCTTACTCGGCCGCGGGTGCCGGCATGGTGAAGACGCGGGTGCCCAGTTCGGCGTCGATCATGAACAGACCCGAGGTATTGTCCTTGATCAGCTTGAGCTTTTCGATGATCTCGCTGGCGCTGGCCTCCTCTTCCACCTGCTCGGAGACGAACCACTGGAGGAAATTGTTGCTGGCATGGTCTTTTTCGCTGATGGCCAGGTCGACCAGGTCGTTGATCAGGCCGGTGACGTGCTCCTCGTGCTTGAGCACCGCCTCGAAGACGGCCAGCGGCGTGTTCCAGGCGGTTTCCGGTTTGGCGATGGCCTCCAGGGTCACCTTGCCGCCGCGCTCGATGACGAAATCATAGAATTTCATGGCGTGCATCAGTTCTTCCTGCGCCTGCGTCCGCATCCAGTTGGCGCAGCCCTTGAGGCTGATCGATTGAAAATAGGCCTCCATGGCCAGGTACAGGTAGGAGGAATACATTTCCGCATTGATCTGGTCGTTGAACGCCTTGAGCATCTTCTTTTTCAGCATGGTGGCCTCCCTTGGCTGCCGGTTGGACGAATGATGGACGGTGTTCCCCAGGGGAACGATGCTTCCAACTATAAGCACAACCATGAGGCATTCCAGACTTTTCTGGAAAGATGTTGTTTTTTGCAGGCAAACCTGTTTCCCTATGCCTTCCGAATAAATTGCAAAAAATGGAGTACAGCATGCAGAAAACCGTTTGTATCACCGGCGCCACCTCCGGTTTCGGCAGGGCCTGCGCCGAACGTTTCGCCGCCGAGGGCTGGCGGCTCGTGGTCACCGGCCGGCGGGCGGACCGACTCAAGGAACTGCGCGATCATTGCAGCGCCACCCCGATCCATACCGTGGAACTCGACGTCCGCGACCTGGACGCGGTCAAGGCCATGGTCCGCGACCTGCCCGAGGGGTTTGGCGACATCGACGTCCTGGTCAACAACGCCGGCCTGGCGCTCGGCCTGGAAGGCGCCCACGAGGCCAATCTGGACGACTGGGAAACCATGATCGACACCAACATCAAAGGGCTGTGCTTCCTCACCCGCTGCCTACTGCCGGGCATGGTGGCCCGCAACCGGGGCCACATCATCAACATGGGCTCCATCGCCGGCACCTACCCCTATCCGGGCGGCAACGTCTACGGCGCCACCAAGGCGTTCGTCAAGCAGTTCTCCCGCAACCTGCTCACCGACCTGATCCACACCAAGATCCGCGTGACCAACATTGAGCCGGGTCTTTCGGAGAGCGAGTTTTCCATCGTCCGCTTCCACGGCGACAAAAGCAAGGCCGACGCGGTCTATAAGGGCACCCAGCCGTTGCGGCCGGTGGACATCGCCGACATCGTCCACTGGGTGACCACCGTGCCGCCGCACGTCAACATCTGCACGGTCGAGGTCATGCCGGTCTGCCAGAGCTGCGGTCCCCTGGCCATCCACCGGGAACCCTGAGCGCGGAGAACGGCATGCGACGAGTTGTGATCACCGGCATGGGCATTGTCTCGCCCTTGGGCGACTCCACCGCCGAGGTCCTGGCCTCGCTGCGGGAGGGCCGTTCGGGCATCCGCTTTCATTCGCCTTACCGTGACATGGGGCTGCGCGCCCAGATCGGCGGCTTCACCCGGGTGGACCTGAAGGAACAGATCGACAAGAAAAACCTGCGCTTCATGGGCAATGCCGCCGCCTACGCCTCCATCGCCCTGCAGCAGGCGATCGCCGATGCCGGCCTGGCCGATGAGGAGGTTTCCCATCCCCGCACCGGCCTGATCATCGGCTCCGGCGGCACCTCGGCCGAAAACGTGGTCGCCACCGCCGACATCATGCGGGAGAAGGGATTGAAGCGGCTCTCCCCCTTCATGGTGCCGCGCACCATGAGCAGCACGGTCTCCGCCTGCCTGACCAGCACCCACCGCATCAAGGGGTTGTGCTACTCGATCTCCTCGGCCTGCGCCACCGGCTCGCACTGCATCGGCGCGGCCATGGAGCAAATTCAACTGGGCAAGCAGGATGTGGTCTTTGCCGGCGGCGCCGACGAGGAACATTGGACCCAGACCGCCATGTTCGACGCCATGGGCGCCCTGTCCACCCGGTTCAACGACGCGCCGGAGCGGGCCTCTCGGCCCTACGACCGCGACCGCGACGGCTTCGTCGTCGCCAACGGCGCCGGTCTGGTGGTGGTGGAAGAATACGAGCGGGCGAAAAAACGGGGGGCGACCATCTACGCCGAGGTGATCGGCTACGGCGCCACCGCCGACGGCTCGGAAATGGTGCAGCCCTCGGGCGAGGGCGCGGTGCGCTGCATCCGCCTGGCCCTGGCCGCGACTGCCGGCCCCATCGACTACATCAACGCCCACGGCACCTCCACCCCCATCGGCGACCTGGTGGAACTGCGGGCCATCCGCGAGGTGTTCGGCGCGGATAACCCGCCGATCAGTTCGACCAAGTCCCTCTCCGGCCACAGCCTGGGCGCGGCCGGGGTGCACGAGACCATCTACAGCCTGCTGATGCTGAACCACGGCTTCATCTGCGGCTCGGCCAATATCGACACCATGGACCCGGAGGCAGCGGGGCACAATATCGTCGAGGCCAACCGCGACGCCCGCCTCACCACGGTGATGAGCAACAGCTACGGCTTCGGCGGCACCAACGCCTGTCTGATTTTCAGGAAGGTGTGACCGGAGGCTGAACAACCGACGCGGCCTTGGGGGGATGTCGAACCCGGGGCCGCGGCCGTCCCTCTCGCGCTTCAGCCTGGCCAAATTCTCCCTGACTCACATGCGCGATTCAACCAGCATCTCCACCGATCCCTGCCAGGTGCAGGCCCCGCAGGAGATGTCATGCAGATCGATCGGCACCGCATCCGCCGGTTGCTGTTCCGGACGGACAACAACCGGCTGCCGTTCGGCATTCACCTGAAAGACGATCCGGGCGCCCGACCTGGTCGACACGAACAACTCCGAGCCGCATTGGGGACAGGCCAACAGTTCCATGGGCTGATCTCCTCCTTCCGAGTCGCACTGATTTTCCAGACAACAAAAAGGGCAACGGAATCCCGTTGCCCTTTTCATCGAGCTTTACTGCAAAAACGCCACTTCCCCGTCAGGCGTCCTTCTGCTGGCGCTGGGCGTTGTCGTAGAGGGCGATGAAGTTGATCGGCTCCATCAAAAACGGCATGAAGCCGCCGTCCACCGCGACCTGGCAAACGATCTGGCGGGTAAAGGGGAAGAGCATCAGGGGACAGTCAACCGCCAGCACCCGCTCGTGGTGCTCCTCGGGAATGTTCTTCATCAGGAAGACGGCGGCGTGCTCGATCTCGACGATAAACATCACCGCATCTTCGTTGTTCTTGTCCAGGACCTTGGCGGTGATGGCGATGGAGACCTCGGTATGGTCGTCGTCGAGCTTCTGGTTCTTCAGCTGGAGGTTGAAATCCACCTTGGGGTCCTGATTGCGCACCAGAAATACCTTGGGGGCATTGGGGCTCTCGAAGGAAAAATCCTTGATGTACATCTTCTGCATGCGGAAAATCGGGATTTCCTGCTGTTCGGGGGTCTGCTCTGCCATGGTCGGTCCTTGTGGTGGAAGTCATGAAAAACCGGTGATTCAAGACACCGGCAGTTTGTGCAATCGGCGGGCATCCTACCAGGGGATGGTCCGGAAAGACAATGAAAAAACCGTTCAATCACCGTTAAGAAACTGCTTCAAAAACATGCCGGTGTAGGAGCCGGAGGTGCGGGCGATGGTCTCGGGGCTGCCGGTGGCGATCACCCGGCCGCCGCCGCTGCCGCCCTCGGGGCCGATGTCGATCACGTAGTCGGCGGTCTTGATCACGTCGAGGTTGTGCTCGATCACCACCACGGTGTTACCGCCGTCGACCAGCCGCCCCAGGACCCGGAGCAGGTGCTGGATGTCGGCCGGATGGAGACCGGTGGTGGGCTCGTCGAGGATGTAGAGGGTCTGGCCGGTGGAGCGGCGGCTCAGTTCCTTGGCCAGCTTGACCCGCTGGGCCTCGCCGCCGGAGAGCGTCACCGAGCTTTGCCCCAGGGAGAGGTAACCCAGGCCGACATCGACGATGGTCTGCAGGCGGCCGGCGATCGGCGGCACGTTCTGGAAAAAGGCCAGGGCCTCCTCCACGGTCATTTGCAGGATCTCGGCGATGTTTTTCCCCTTATAGCTAATGTCCAGGGTCTCCTGGTTGTAGCGCCTGCCCTGGCAGCGCTCGCAGGTGACGTAGATGTCGGGCAGAAAATGCATGGCGATACGGATGAGGCCGTCGCCCTCGCAGGTCTCGCAGCGGCCGCCCTTGATGTTGAAGCTGAATCGGCCCGGCTGGTAGCCGCGGGCGCGCGATTCCGGCAGGCGGGCGAGCAGTTCGCGGATGGGCGTCATCACCCCGGTGTAGGTGGCCGGGTTGGAGCGCGGCGTGCGGCCGATGGGGCTCTGGTCGATGTCGATCACCTTGTCGAGTTGCTCCATGCCGTGGAGCAGGTGCGGCCCGCGCAGATAGCCCCGTTTGTCAGTGAAATACCGTTCGGCCTCGCGGAACAGGGTCTCGATCACCAGCGAACTCTTGCCTGAGCCGGAAACGCCGGTGACGCAGGTCATCACCCCCAGGGGAAAGCGGACCGACAGATTCTGCAGATTGTTGACGACCGCGCCCCGCACCTCGACGGCCCGGTCGGTGACGGGCCGGCGCTGGTCCGGCACCTCGATTCTGAGCCGGCCGGAGAGATAGCCGCCGGTCTGGGAGGCCTCGCAGTCGAGCAGGCCGGGCACCGGCCCGGAATAGAGGATCTCGCCACCGTGCACGCCCGCGCCCGGCCCGATGTCGAGCACATGGTCGGCGTTGGCGATGGTGTCCGAATCGTGTTCGACCACGATCACGGTGTTGCCCAGGTCGCGGAGGTTGATCAGGGTCTTGATCAGCTTGTTGTTGTCGCGCTGGTGCAGGCCGATGCTCGGTTCGTCGAGAATGTACAGCACCCCGGCCAGGCCGGAGCCGATCTGCGAGGCCAGGCGGATGCGCTGGGCCTCGCCGCCGGAGAGCGTGCCCGCCTTGCGGTCGAGCGACAGGTAGCCGAGCCCCACGCCCTGGAGGAAGAAAAGCCGCTCGCGGATCTCCTTGAGGATGGGTTTGGCGATGATCGCCTGGCGCGACTCGAAATCGAGCGTTTCCAGTTCCTGGATCAACTGCTCGATGGCCATCCGGCACAAGTCGATGATCGACCAGCGGCCGACCCGCACCGCCAGGGCCTCGGGCTTGAGCCGGGCCCCCTGGCAGGCCGGGCAGCCCTGCTCGTTCATGAACCCCTCCACCTCCTCGCGCAGGCGGGCCGAGGTGGTTTCGCGGAACAGCCGGTTGAGGCGGGGCACGATGCCCTCGAAGACGAGTTGCGACACCAGGGTGCGGCGGCCGCGGCTGTGCACGAATTCGAGCTTTTCCCGGCCGGTGCCGTGCAGGAGCCCTTTTCTGGCCTTGTCCGGCAGGTCGGCAAAGGGCGTGTTCGGGTCGAACTGATAGTGGCGGGCAAAGGCCTCGATCCACTGGTCGGCCTGGGTGGACAGCCGCCGTCGGGTCCAGGGCACGATGGCGCCGTCCGGGAGCGAGAGCGATTCGTCGGGCACGATCAGGCGCTCGTCGATGAACTGGTTGACGCCCAAGCCGCTGCACACCGGGCAGGCGCCCTGGGGATTGTTGAAGGAAAACAACTGGGTGGAGAGTTCGGGCACCGAGATGCCGCACTGGTGGCAGGCGGCCGATTCACTGAACAGCACCTCCTCGCCGGTGTCGGGAAAGTGGGCCAGCATGGCGCCGCCGCCCAGGGCCACGGCGGTGCTCACCGATTCGTCCAGCCGCCGCCGGATCGAGGCCTTGATCACCAACCGGTCGACCACCGCCTCAATGGTGTGGCGCTTGTTCTTGTCGAGGACGATCTCCTCGCCGAGCTGGCGCACCTCGCCGTTCACCCGCACCCGGACAAAGCCCTCCTTGCGCAGCCGCTGGAAGACCTGTTCGTGCTGACCCTTTTTCCGCGTCACCAGCGGCGCCAGCAGGAGCACCTTCTCGCCTTCCTGGCGGGCCAGCAGGGATTCGAGCATGTCGTGCACCGACTGGGAGCGGATCGCCTGGCCGCACTGGGGGCAGTGCGGCTGCCCGGCCCGGGCGAAGAGCAGGCGGAGGTGATCGTAGATCTCGGTGACCGTGCCCACGGTGGAGCGCGGATTTTTGCTGGTGGTCTTCTGTTCGATGGAAACCGCCGGCGACAGGCCCTCGAGCAGGTCGACATCGGGCTTGTCCATCTGTCCGAGAAACTGGCGGGCGTAGGTGGAAAGCGATTCGACGTAGCGGCGCTGGCCCTCGGCATAGAGCGTGTCGAAGGCCAGGGTCGACTTGCCGCTGCCGGACAGGCCGGTGAAGACGATCAACTTGTTGCGCGGCAGATCGACGGAGATGTTTTTCAGGTTGTGCATCCGCGCGCCGCGGATGCGGAGAAATTGGGGTTCCATTGCGCACTGCTCTTGCTCGGGGACAAGGCCGCTGCGGGCCCCGGAGGCCGGGGCGGCGGCCGACAATTTCGTTTACCGTGGCCCTGTCCTGTGGTAGATTGCCGCATACTTGTAGCCACGATCCCGCAACAATCAATACTGGAAAGATTCTGCCATGTACTTTCAGGACATCATCGCCACCTTGAACAGCTACTGGGCATCCGCGGGCTGTGTCGTCATGCAGCCCTACGACATGGAAGTGGGAGCCGGCACCTTCCATCCCGCCACCCTGCTCCGCGCCCTGGGACCCGAGCCGTGGAAGGCGGCCTATGTCCAGCCGTCGCGGCGCCCGACCGACGGCCGCTACGGCGAGAATCCGAACCGGTTGCAGCACTATTACCAGTATCAGGTGGTGATCAAGCCCTCGCCCGCGGACGTGCAGGCCATGTACCTGGAAAGTCTGAAGCGATTCGGCCTCAACCTGCTGGAACACGACATCCGCTTCGTCGAGGACGACTGGGAGTCACCCACCCTGGGGGCCTGGGGACTCGGCTGGGAGGTGTGGCTGGACGGCATGGAAATCACCCAATTCACCTACTTCCAACAGGCCGGCTCCATCGATCTCAAGCCGGTGACCGCCGAGATCACCTACGGCCTGGAGCGAATCGCCATGTATCTGCAGAAGGTGGATTCGGTTTACGACATCGCCTGGAACGAAGAGGTAACCTACGGCGAGATCTTCCACCAGGCCGAGCGGGAATTCTCCGCCTTCAACTTCGAGGAGGCCAACGTCGCCGAGCTGTTCCACGCCTTCGACACCTACGAGCGCGAAGCCCTGAAGCTGGTGGAGAAGAACCTGATCCTGCCCGGTTACGACTACTGCCTCAAGTGCTCGCACACCTTCAACCTGCTCGATGCCCGCAAGGCCATCAGCGTGGCCGAGCGCACCCGGTACATCGGCCGGATCCGGCACATCGCCCGCCAAGTGGCCCAACGCTACGTCGAACAGCGGCAAGCCATGGGCTTTCCCCTCCTCAAGCAAATGGCGACAATCTGATTTGCTCCGCGCAGACCAACAGGCGGAAAAACCGGGACAAACAAAAAAACATCTGGCATTTCAAGGGAGTTTACGGTAGATAACCCTCGAAATGCTCATACGTGCAATGCATTCTATTCCTCGTCCAGGCAGAACAGTTCGAATACCTGTGGCCCATCGCATTCATCTCCCGTCCTTGTCGGTTCCACCTCCTGTCGAACATCCTCTTTTTGCCTGCTGCACCGATACTTCCCTGCAATTCTCCACTGAATGAACATCATTTTCATCTGTCTTCCCGTGCCCGATGCCCCAAAGCGGCCGCCCTTGCCGGCCTGTCGCGCGTCGCGTTGCCGGTGCCAGAGGGAAGGCAGTGAGGATACACACGAACGGAAACCGATGGTGGAGGGGAACAATACGATTTTCCAAGGGTTGCACCGTACGGATACTTTGCAGGACGCTCTTTCGGCGGCACTTCAACTATCTGTCGTATGAACCCGCTTTTCAAAGATGACCTGCACCCAGGTCAGAGTAAGGTCGTTGACACAAGGAGGAACGGCAATGGCAGAGGGAACGGTAAAATGGTTCAATGATTCCAAGGGATTCGGTTTTATCCAGCAGGATGGCGGCAAGGATGTCTTTGTCCACTATTCCGCGATCCAGGGCCAAGGGTTCAAATCCCTGAAGGAGGGAGACCGGGTCAAATTCGAGGTCGTCAGCGGCGCCAAGGGCCCGGCGGCCGAAAACGTGGTCAAGCTGTAGTCAACACCTGCTATCGTCCACGCACGAGCCCCGCTTCGCGGTCGTGCGTGGCACGCTCATCCTTCGGCCGGGACCTCCCACTTTCTTTCGTCCCTTCCCGGGGCGGCTGTTCCTGTTCGCCCGCCTGCACGAACCGCAGGTAGGCGGTAAACACCTCGGGCGCCAAGTTCTGCAACTCCCTCCGTGCGGCCATCATGGCCGCGTGGTCCCGGCGACGCCGGGCCCGTTCCGACCGGCGCAGAAGTCCGTAGATCCGGACCGCCTCGGTCGCGGATGATTCTTCCAACTCCACCAAGGGCAGGATGCCCTCCAGAAACCCGTGGACAGGGGCCATGGCCGCGCCGTAGGCGGCGATGACCGCCGCCAGCCGGGCATTGCAGGGAACGTGGGCAGACAAGCGCTCGGGATCGCGCAGCAGGCCAATGGTATAGACGCCGTTGGCGATCTCCCGCCGGCCCTGACGCCAGAGGGCATCGCCGAGATACCCGTACAGCAGGCCCTCGCCGGGAACGGTTTCGATCAGAGTGCGCAACTGGCTTTCGGCGGCGATGGCGTCGCCCAGTTGCAGCGAGAGATAGCCCAGGCACAGATCCGGCGGCAGGTAGTCGATCCCTTCCTCCGCCATCATCTGCTGCAGCCGCGCCAGCAGACTGGCCCGCAGCTCCCGGTCGACCTCGCCGCTCCCGAAGGAGAAGGCCTGCAACCGCTTCCAGAACAGGGCGACCGCGCGTTCCCCTTGCAGTGCTGCCACCGCCCGGAAGGCCTGCTCCCAGTACCGGACCGCCTGCAAGCCGGCCGTAGCGGCCGGATGGGCCGGCCGCGCCTCCAGGACCCGGGCGAAGCGTGACCGCGCCTCCGCAAGGTCCAGTTGGGCCAGGCAGGCGTACCCCTTGCCGGTTTCAAGCAGATCCCACTGGAACAGGTCGAGTTGCATGGGCTTCATCAAGGAAGACGGAGACCGGCCAGCCGGTCCCCGTCGGGAATCGTGCGCCGCGGCGTGGGCCGGCGCCGGACCGCTCAGATGTCGAGCAGCCGGACCGCGCCCCGGTCGGCGGAGGCGGCGAAACGGGCGTACACCTGTAGGGCCTTGGAGACCGTGCGGTCGCGCCTGGGCGTGAAGGCCAGGGCGCCGCGCGTCTCTTCCTCGCGGCGGCGGGCGGCCAGTTCCTCGTCGGTGATCAGCAGCGAAATCGTCCGCTTCGGGATGTCGATGTCGATGCGGTCGCCTTCGCGCACCAGCCCGATGGCGCCGCCGCTGGCCGCCTCGGGGGAAACGTGGCCGATGGACAGCCCGGAGGTGCCGCCGGAAAAGCGGCCGTCGGTCACCAGGGCGCAGGCCGCGCCCAGATGCCGCGATTTGAGATAGGAGGTGGGATAGAGCATCTCCTGCATCCCCGGCCCGCCCTTGGGCCCCTCGTAGAGGATGAAGACCACGTCGCCGGCCTGGACCGTACCGTCGAGGATGGCGTCGCAGGCCTCTTCCTGGGAATGGTAGACCCTGGCCGTGCCGGTGAAATGGAGGATCGAGGCATCGACCCCGGCGGTCTTGACGATGCAGCCCTGCTCGGCGATGTTGCCGTACAGAACCGCCAGGCCGCCGTCCCTGGAGTAGGCGTGGGCGATGTCGCGGATGCAGCCCGCGGTCCGGTCGGTATCCAGTTTGGGAAAAAGCGTCTGCTGCGAGCCCATGACCAGATTGCGCACGCCTGCCGGCGCGCTGCGATACAGGGTCCGCGCCGCCTCGGTTGCTTCCGGCCGCATGATGTCGAACTGCGCCAGGGCCTGGCCCAGGGTGAGGCCGTCCACCCGGTGGACGGAGGTGTCCAGCAGCCCGCCGCGCTCCAGTTCGGCGAGGATGCCGAGGATACCGCCGGCCCGGTTGACATCCTCCACATGGTAGGGGGAGCTGGGTGCCACCTTGCACAGGTTGGGCACCCGCCGCGAGAGGGCGTCGATGTCGCGCATGGTGAAATCGACCTCGGCCTCGTGAGCGATGGCCAGGATGTGGAGCACGGTGTTGGTCGAACCGCCCATGGCGATGTCGAGGGCCATGGCGTTGTCGAAGGCGGCCCGGGTGGCGATGGACCGGGGCAGGACCGAGGCGTCGCCCCGGCCGTACCAGGCCTCGCACATGGCGACGATGCGCGCCGCCGCCCGGTCGAACAGGGCCAGGCGCGCCGCATGGGTGGCGACCACCGTGCCGTTGCCCGGCAGGGCCAGCCCCAGGGCCTCGTTGAGGCAGTTCATCGAGTTGGCGGTGAACATGCCCGAGCAGGAGCCGCAGGTGGGGCAGGCGGAACGCTCGACCTCGGCCACCTCGGCGTCGCTCACCGCCTGATCGCCAGCCATGATCATGGCGTCGATCAGGTCCAGCGCCCTGTTGCCCGCCCGGCCGGCCTCCATCGGCCCGCCGGAGACGAAGATCGCCGGAATGTTGAGCCGCATCGCCGCCATCAGCATGCCGGGGGTGATCTTGTCGCAGTTGGAGATGCAGACCATGGCGTCGGCCTTGTGGGCGTTGCACATGTACTCCACCGAATCGGCGATCAGCTCGCGGGAGGGCAGCGAATAGAGCATGCCGTCGTGGCCCATGGCGATGCCGTCGTCGATGGCGATGGTGTTGAACTCGGCGGCGAAGCAGCCCAACTCCTCGATCCCGGCCTTGACCCGCTGGCCGATCTCGTGCAGGTGGACGTGGCCGGGCACGAACTGGGTGAACGAGTTGACCACCGCGATCACCGGCCGGCCGATCTGTTCCTCCCGCATGCCGTTGGCCCGCCAGAGGGCACGGGCCCCCGCCATTCTTCTTCCTTCCGTTGTCACCGCGCTCCGCAGGGAGTTGGTCATGTCGCACCTCGATGCACTCAAAATTTTTTCTTGTCTTTTCTCGCCCGGAAGCGATAGAACCTTAAAAGATACCTCCGCCAATACTATCTCGGGACGCCGCATGAAACAACAGGAGATTAACTATTGGATCACCGCCATGCTCCACAGGCACGAGCGGGTTTCCGATCTCAACATCACCGTGGGCAAGAACCTGCAGGTGGAGAGCGACGGCGTGCTGGTGCCGGTCGAGGTCAGCCCGCCGGTCACCGAACTGACCCCCTTCCAGGCCGAGGTCTTCGCCCTCAACCTGATTGGCGGCAACCGCCGCCTGCTGCGCGACCTGGTCACCAAGGGCTCCTGCGACCTCTCCTATTCCCTCGACGACAAACATCGTTTCCGGGTCAACATCTTCTCCCAGAAGGGCTACTATTCGACCGTCCTGCGGAAACTGGAGACCAAGATCCCCTCGATCCAGGGGTACCATTTCCCCGACGCCTTCGGCAAGATGGCCCGCGAGGTCAACGGCCTGATCCTGTTCACCGGCGCCACCGGCACCGGCAAGACCACCTCCATGGCCGCGATCCTCAACAGGATCAACGAGGAACGCCCGGTGCACATCGTCACCCTGGAGGACCCGATCGAATACGTCCATCCCCACAAGAAGGCCACCTTCAACCAGCGGGAGATGGGCGACGACTTCGACACCTTTGCCAACGGTCTCCGGGCCGCCCTCCGCCAGGCGCCCAAGGTCATCCTGGTCGGCGAGATCCGCGACCGGGAGACCCTGGAAATCGCCCTGACCGCCGCCGAAACCGGCCACGTGGTCTTCTCCACCCTGCACACCATCGACACCGGCCAGACCATCAACCGCATCCTCGGCATGTTCGAGCAGGACGAACAGCCCCAGATCCGCAACCGCCTGGCCGACACCATCCGCTGGGTCGTCAGCCAGCGCCTGCTGCCCCGGATCGGCGGCGGCCGCATCGCCGCCCTGGAGATCCTCTGCACCAGTTTGCGGGTCCGCGACCTGATCATCAACGGCGAAACCGAGGAAAAGACCTTCTACAACGTGGTCCGCGACGGCTCGGCGCGCGACATGCGGACCTTCGACCAGCACCTGCTCGAACTCTACGAAGCCGGCCTGATCACCGAGGAATCGGCGATCCTCTCCGCCTCCCACCGCAGCGAGATCAAGCGGGGTATGGACACCATCAAGGCCGCCCGGGGCGAACGGACCTCCAGCATCGACGGCCTGCGCATGGAGCAGCAGGAAGAGGACGATCCCTACAAGCGGTGGTGACCAATGGTCCGCCCGAACCTCCAGCGTCAGATCCACAAGACGAGCAGCACGCATCCGTTCCCATCATCCGAGGCCCCCTCATCATGTTGACCCACTGCCCTTTCTGCACCAAGCCGATCCCGCTCTCCGCCGATCAGACCGCCCGCCTGGAGCAGGCCCTGGCGCAACTGGCGCCCGACAAGCTCCTGACCATCAAATGCCCCCTGTGCCGCAGCGCCATTGCCCTGGACAAAACCGGGATGCCCCCGCGCAAGTCGGAGCAACCGCCGTCCCGCGCCGTGCAACCGCCGCCCCCACCGAAACTGGACTGGCTGGAACTGGGGCTTTTCCAGAACGCGGACAAGGTGGAAGACGTGCCCATGGCACTGGTGCTCCACCAGGAGAACGAACAGCGCAAAACCATCGGCGAGGCCCTGGAGTCGGTAGGATACCAGGTGGTCATGGCCGACACGGTGGCCGACGCCATGGAAGGCATGCGGTTCGTCGATTTTTCCTGCATCGTCTTCCACACCGGCCTGGAAGGGACGCTGGACCGGTCCCTTTTTCATGCCCACATGCGCAACCTGGCCATGGAGCGGCGGCGCTACATCTTCTACATCCTCATCGGCGAGCAGTTTCACACCCTGTACAATCTCGAGGCCCTGGCGCACAGCGCCAACCTCACCGTCAACAGCAGCGATCTGCACCATCTCGACATCGTGCTGCGCAAGGCCATTCCGGCCTACGAGGAACTGTTCGGCCCCATGCTCGAGGAGTTGGGCGCCTACGGCAAACGCTGAACGCGGCAGCGACGAATCTCCCCGAACGTCCACCCCTCCAGGGCAATCCGGCCAAGAAATACCTTTTTTCAACAGGAAACAGTTGTTTTTCAAAAAAAACTCTGGTAAATAATCTGCTTTCACACACCAGCGGGCGAAGGCTTTCTTTTCCCTATCATCAACCACTTAGCAAAGACCGCCAGCGGTCACCACAGGTAATTCCATGACAAAAAACGGAACTCAACCCGCTTTTGCGGCAGATGACACCAGCTTTGAGGAAATGAGCTTTGCGGAACTGTTCGAGCAGGAAGACAACAACACGGTCATCAATGTCGGCGAGGTCGCCATCGGCACCGTCGTCGGCCTGAGCAGCGATGCTGTCCTGATCGATGTCGGCGACAAGGCGGAAAGTTACATCCCGCTCGCCGAATTCCGCCATGAAGACCCGGACCGGGTCATCAAGATCGGCGATCAATTCGAAGTGTTCATTGAAAAACGCAAGGATGAAGGCGGCCTGCTGCTTTCCCGCGAAAAGGCCATCGCCATCAAAGTCTGGGAACAGATTGCCAAAATCCAGGAAGAAGACGGGACCATCGAGGGCCGTATCGATAACCGGGTCAAGGGCGGCATGTCCGTCGATATCGGCGTGCCCGCCTTCCTGCCCTACTCGCAGATCGACCTGCGTCCGGTCAAGGACCTGGACGCCCTCATCGGCCAGACCTTCGAGTTCAAGATCCTCAAATTCAACCGCAAACGCAACAACGTGGTCATCAGCCGGCGGGCCATCCTGGAGCACCAGCGGACCGCCCTGCGCGAACAGATGCGCACCACCCTCGAGGAGGGCCAGATCATCCGCGGCGCCATCACCAATATCACCGACTACGGTCTGTTCATCGATCTGGGCGGCATGGACGGCCTCTGCCACATCACCGACCTCTCCTGGGGCCGGGTTTCGCATCCGTCCAAGCTGTACACCGTCGGCGAGGAGATCGAGGTCAAGATCCTCAAATACGACAAGAATTCCGACCGGGTCTCCCTGGGCGTCAAGCAGCTCAAGACCGATCCCTGGGAGCGGGTTCCCACCCAGTATCCTCCCGGTTCCAGGGTCAAGGGCAAGGTGGTGTCGATCACCGATTACGGCGTATTCGTCGAATTGGAGGAGGGTGTCGAGGGCCTGGTCCACATCTCCGAGATGAGCTGGTCGAAAAAACCGCGGCATCCGTCCAAGATCGTCGGCGTCGGCGAGGAGATCGAGGTGCAGGTGCTCAAGGTCGAGGCCGAGACCAAGCGCATCTCCCTGGGCATGAAGCAGTTGCAGCCCAATCCCTGGGATGTGGTCGAGGAGAGCTATCCGGTGGGCTCGGTCATCGAGGGCAAGATCAAGAACATCACCGACTTCGGCATCTTCATCGGCATCGAGGAGGGCATCGACGGCCTGATTCACGTGTCCGACCTGTCCTGGACCGAGCGGATCAAGCATCCGTCCGAGAAGTACTCCAAGGGCGAGACCATTCAGGCGGTGGTGCTCAAGATCGACAAGGAAAACGAGCGGTTCTCCCTGGGCGTCAAGCAACTGGAACCCGATCCGTGGCAGGCCGCATCCAGCAACTACCCGATCGGCTCCACTGTTGAGGGCACCATCACCAACGTCACCGATTTCGGCGTCTTCGTCCAATTGGAAGAGGGCATCGAGGGTCTGGTGCACGTGTCTGAAATCTCGAAAGACAAGGTCAAGACACCGGTCGGCATGTTCAACGTCAACGACACTCTGAAGGCCATGGTCATCAACGTGTCCGCGGACGACCGCAAGATCGGCCTGTCGGTGAAGGCCCTGCAGGAGAAGGAAGAAAACAACGGCGCCATCCCCGAGGAATACCTCCAGAAGGCACAGAGCGCGGCCCCCTCCACCTTCGGCGACCTGTTGAAGGCGGCGGCCGGCGAGGATAACAACAAGTAAGCGCCGAGGCGCTTCGTTGTACCCATATCGGGTGTCGGCCTGACCGTTCCTTCGGCACGGGCGCGGCCGACACCCCCTTATTATTTTTCCGCGTGCAGTCGGCCGGAGTCAGGCCAGGCGCGGTCGGTCAATAAAGGATACAAGGATACGGATCATGCTCAAGCGTGAATTGATCAATCAAGTTTCCGAGCAACTTGGCGACTATTATAAGCAGGACATAGCACAGGCCGTTGATATCATTCTCGAAGAGATATCACAGGCCCTGGCGGAAGAACGACGGGTGGAGATCAGGGGCTTCGGCAGCTTTTCCGTGCGCACCCGCAGGCCGCGGACCACGAAGAACCCGAAGACCGGCAAGATGATGAACATCCCGGCGCGCAAAACGCTCCACTTCACCATGAGCAAGTCGCTCAAGGAAGTGTTGATCGACGAAGAAGCGGAATAACCACCGTTCCGCCCACAGGGACAAGACCGGACCGCGTTACGGGGTTCGGTCTTTTTTTATTCCCGTGTGTCGCGTGGCGGGCCGCGCGGCTAAACGAACGGGCCGATGTCCCCCTTGCCGACGCGGAGGACTTCCGGTGGTTCGGTCAACAGCGAAATGACCGTGGATGGCGCCGGCACGATCTCGCCGCCGTCGATGATCAGATCCACCTGCCTGCCGAACAGCCGATCGACGTCGTGGCAGGTGCAAACGGGTTCCTCGTCCTCCTCCAGGGAGGCCGAGGTGTTGAGCAGGGGATTGGCCAAGGCTTCGAGCAGGGCCAGGCAGATCGGATGGGCCGGCACCCGGATGCCCACGGTTTTCTGCTTGGTCAGCATGATTCTGGGGACCAGCTTGGTCCCGGAGAGGACAAAGGTGTAGGGACCGGGAAGGTTCTTCCGCATCAGCCGGTAAGCGGTATTGCCGACATGGCCGTACTGGCTGATGTTGGTCAGGGAGGCGCACATGAAGCTGAAGGGCTTGTCCTTGGGCCGCCTCTTGATCTGGTAGACCCGCTTGACCGCCTTTTGATTGAAGATATCGCAGCCGATGCCGTACATGGTGTCGGTGGGATAACAGATGACGCCGCCGTGCAGGAGCACTTCCACGGCCTGCCCGATCAGCCGGGCCTGCGGATTGGCAGGATTGATCGCAACGATTTTCGCCATACGGAAACAAGCCGTTGAAGGACGGGGCACAGGAGTGCGCCGGTTGCTGCGCGGCGCGGACCGACCCGGCACGACGCCGCCGGGAAAAACGTATCAGTTAAGCAGGAACACCGGGAAAAATCCAGCAATTTCTCCGGGTCCTCTTCCCGGAGGAAGGCGCAGGCCGGCGGCGTGCTCCCAAGCTTGCCGGCCGGGGCTGCGTCGCCATCCCGTCGGGTCGCCTGTTTTCTTTTTGGCAAGAACATGCTACCTTATGCCGGCTGTGGATGGAGTACGGCAACCACATACAATTCCGCGAAAATCACCAGGAGCAGCGCCGATGACCGCGGGCCGCGCAAGCCCGCCCATCCCTGCTCCGAACCGCACGACAGCACGCACGAACCGCAACGGCACGGCCGGGGACACCAGGCCGCCCGTTTTCACTCCAGTCAACAAGGAGACCCTATGTTTCAGCAAGACATCCCCCTGGCCCTCACCTTTGACGATGTCCTCCTGGTGCCGGGCGCTTCCGAGGTCCTGCCGTCGGAGGTATCGCTCACCACCCGGCTCACCGACACCATCGAGTTGCAGTCCCCGCTGCTCAGCGCCGCCATGGACACGGTCACCGAGCATCAGACCGCCATCGCCATGGCCCGGGAAGGCGGCATCGGCATCATCCACAAGAACATGAGCATCGAGCGGCAGGCCAAGGAGGTGGAACGGGTGAAAAAATCGGAGTCCGGCATGATCGCCGACCCGATCACCGTCTCCCCCTACCAGAGCGTGGCCGAGGTGCAGCAGATCATGCGCACCTACCGCATTTCCGGCCTGCCGGTAATCGACGGCGACAAGCTGGTGGGCATCGTCACCAACCGCGACCTGCGCTTCGTCTCCGACGACGGCCTCCGGGTCAACGACGTCATGACCAGCAAGAACCTGGTGACCGCGCCGGTGGGCATCGACCTGCCCCATTGCAAAGCGCTCCTGCACGAGCACCGCATCGAAAAGCTGCTGATCGTCGACGACAGCGGCCGGCTCAAGGGGCTGATCACCATCAAGGATATCGAGAAAATCAAGCAGTACCCCAACGCGGCCAAGGATTCCATGGGCCGGCTGCTGGCCGGCGCCGCCCTCGGGGTCGGCCCCGATCTCCTGCCGCGCACCGAGGCCCTGGTCAAGGCCAAGGTCGACGTGGTGGTGCTCGACTCGGCCCACGGCCATTCCGCCGGCATCCTGCACGCCCTCGAGGAGGTCAGGGCCCACTTTCCCGACCTGCCGATCATCGCCGGCAACGTGGCCACCGGCGAGGCCACCGCAGCCCTGATCAAGGCCGGCGTCAACGGCGTCAAGGTCGGCGTCGGGCCGGGCTCGATCTGCACCACCCGCATCGTGGCCGGGGTCGGTGTACCGCAGCTGACCGCGCTGCGCAACTGCGTCGAAACCGCCTCCAAGCACGGCATCCCGGTGATCGCCGACGGCGGCATCAAGTTCTCCGGCGACATCTGCAAGGCCATCGGCATCGGCGCCCACTCGGTGATGATCGGCTCGCTCTTTGCCGGAACCGACGAGACGCCGGGCGACACCTTCCTCTACCAGGGCCGCAAATACAAGGGCTACCGGGGCATGGGCTCCATCGGCGCCATGAAGGACGGCTCCGGCGACCGGTATTTCCAGGACAGCCAGAGCAGCAAGCTGGTGCCCGAGGGCATCGAGGGCAAGGTGCCCTACCGCGGCCCGATCTCGGAGATGATCTACCAGCTGCTCGGCGGCCTGCGCTCGGGCATGGGCTACACCGGCGCCGCCACCATCGAGGAACTGCACCAGAAGGCCCGTTTCGTCCAGATCTCCTCGGCAGGCCTGCGCGAGTCGCACGTCCACGACGTCATCATCACCAAAGAGGCCCCGAACTACCGCACGGAAGGGCTGTAATCGCCCCGGCCGTCACCCGTTTCCCAACCCGAGAAAGGCAGCCTATGTCCACGCATACCCAGAAGATCGTCATCCTCGATTTCGGCTCGCAGACCACCCAGCTGATCGCCCGCCGCATCCGCGAGCAGAAAGTCTACAGCGAGATCCATCCCTACAGCCTGCCCCTCGACCAGCTGGCGGCCATGCGGCCCACCGGCATCGTGCTTTCGGGCGGGCCGGCCAGCGTCTACGACGACGACGCCCCGATCAGCGCCCCCGGCCTCTACGATCTGGGCGTGCCGGTGCTGGGCATCTGCTACGGCGCCCAGTTGATGACCACCCAGTTGGGCGGCCGGGTGGAGCGGGCCGAGAAGCGGGAATTCGGCAAGGCCCAGCTCCGCATCGAATACACCGGCGGCCTGTTCGCCGGCATGGAGCTGGACCCGGCCCACTACCAGGTGTGGATGAGCCACGGCGACCGCATCGAGGCACTGGCACCGGGCTTCGCGGTCACCGCCACCAGCGCGCATTCGCCCTACGCGGCCATCCGCCATGCCGACAAACCCTTTGTCGGCGTGCAGTTCCATCCCGAGGTCGCCCACACCCTGATCGGCACCGACATCCTGCGCAACTTCATCTTCGGCCTCTGCGGCTGCCGGCCCGACTGGACCATGCATTCCTTCATCGACGCGACCGTGGCCGAGGTCAGGGCCAAGGTCGGCGCCGACCGGGTGATCTGCGCCCTGTCCGGCGGGGTGGACTCCTCGGTGGTCGCGGCCCTGGTCCACCGGGCCATCGGCGACCAGCTGACCTGCATCCATGTCAACAACGGCCTGATGCGCACCGGCGAATCGGCGAGCGTGCTCCGTTTCTTTCGCGAGAAGACCAGGCTCAACGTCGTCGATGTCGATGCCTCCGAGTATTTCCTCACCGCTCTGGCCGGGGTCAAGGACCCGGAGGAGAAACGCAAGCGGATCGGCTACGGCTTCATCGAGATCTTCGAGGCCGAAGCCCGGAAACTGGGACAGGTCCGCTATCTGGCCCAGGGGACCCTGTATCCGGACGTGATCGAGTCGGTGGTGTTCCGCGGCAAGGCGCCGATCAAGTCGCACCACAACGTCGGCGGCCTGCCTGAACGGATGCAGCTCGATCTCATCGAGCCCCTGCGCGAGCTGTTCAAAGACGAGGTCCGCGAACTGGGCCTGGAACTGGGCCTGCCCGAGGAGGCCATCTACCGGCAGCCCTTCCCCGGCCCCGGCCTGGGCATCCGGATCATGGGCGAGGTCACCGCCGAGCGGCTGCGCGTCCTCCGCCAGGCCGACGTGATCGTGCTGGAGGAGATGAAGGACGCCGGCTGGTACCGCAAGGTCTGGCAGTCTTTCGCCGTGCTCCTGCCCATCCAGACCGTGGGCGTCATGGGCGACGGCCGCACCTACGAGCACGTCATCGCCCTGCGCTGCGTGGACAGCAGGGACGCCATGACCGCCGACTGGTCGCACCTGCCCTACGAACTGCTGGGCCGCATCTCCAACCGGATCATCAACGAGGTGCGCGGCGTCAACCGGGTGGTCTACGACATCTCCTCCAAGCCGCCGTCGACCATCGAGTGGGAGTAAACGATCGTCAAGGTGGAGCATTACCGGCTGAAGGCCGATTCCGTCAAACATCCCGTTGAACTGCGTGAAGAGCAGGTTCTCTATCGATCTGGGAAAGGAGAAGAGCCAACATGCTGACCCGCATCCATATTCAAGGCTATAAATCTCTCAAAAAAGTCGAAGTTCATTTGTCTGATCTGTCAGTGTTGTTCGGACCGAATGCGGCGGGAAAGAGCAACTTTCTCGACTGTCTGCAACTGCTCTCCAAGCTTGCTACCTCTCGGACGATCAAAGAGGCGTTTGAGCCGCCTTACCGGGGTAAGCCTCTTGAATCCTTTACTTTTGGCGAGCGGGGAATCAAGGGTTCGCTAGCAAAGGAGCGACTTTCCTTTTCCATCGAAGTCGACGTACGGATCTCCGATGCGATAGCTAATGCGGTCAATCGACAAGTTAATGAGATGCGCCGCTCAGGCAGTCAGGAAAGTGGGGCAGGTAGGGAAATGAAACCCGGCAATGCCGTGCGCGAGAGGAATCTGCGCTACCGCATCAAGGTAGAGATGCTGCCCAAGTCCGGTATTCTTCGAGTGGCGGACGAATATCTCGCGGCGCTCAACGAAAAAGGCCAACCAACAGGAAAGCGCAAGCCATTTCTCTCCCGTGAGGGCAACCGCCTGCACCTGCGCTTGGAAGGTCAGGCGCATCCTAGTTACTACGAATGCTACCTCGACCACAGCATTCTTTCACTGCCGCACTATCCACCGCATTATCCGCATCTGGTGGCTATGCGGAAAGAGCTGGAGAACTGGCTGTTCTACTATTTCGAGCCACGTGAGCGGATGCGCACGGCCAACCCTGTCAAGGAAGTGCGACATATCGGGCTTATGGGTGAGGAACTGGCCTCATTCCTCAACACGTTAAAAGCCCTTGACCCTAAGCAATTCAATGCGGTCGAAAAAGCATTGCGCCTGATCATGCCTAATGTGCACGGCATTGGGGTGGAAGTTAGCAATCTCGGTGAAGTTGAACTCACTCTCCAAGAGAGCGGTATCCCGGTACCAGCCCGCATCCTCTCGGAAGGTACCCTGCGCATCCTAGGGCTGCTGTCCCTGGCTGGGGCTAAGGAGCAACCTTCGTTGATCGGTTTTGAGGAGCCAGAGAACGGTATTCATCCCCGCCGCATCCAGCTCGTCGCCGAACTTCTGAAAACGCGCGCCTCCTCGGGTGAAACCCAATATATCGTGACCACCCATTCACCGATCCTACCCGATCTGGTATCGGAAGACTCATTGTTCGTTTGCAAGCGGGTCGACAATGAGACGAGCATCGAGCCGTTCAAGGAATGGGGGCCGCTATGGAAAAAGGGCGAAGTGGATCAAGCGCTAATGGAAGCGGAGGACCTCACCGTCTCAGAGCGGATGCAGCGAGGTGATTTCGATGCGTGAGATAGCTCTCTTCGTAGAGGACTTTGCTCACAAAGAGTTCCTCGCGGCGTTACTGCAGCGCCTCGCGGCAGAATATGGCGTTGATATCCAATTGCACTGGCGGAATGCCCGTCGCGGCCACGGTATGGTCGTCAATGAACTCAAGCAATTTCTTCGTGATCTGCAACGAGGGTGGGATGCGCTGCCGGATCTCGTCGTCGTGGCCACCGATGCCAACTGCAAGGGACTGTCAGAACGCCTGAGGCAACTCAGTGAGATCACGAGCAAGATCAACTTGCCCACAGTCTGCGCCGTCCCCGAACCCCATATAGAGCGCTGGCTGCTGGTGGACTCCGCTGCGTTCAAATCAGTCTTCGGACGGGGATGCAACGCGCCTGACCAGAAATGCGAAAGGGCGCGCTACAAAAAAATACTGATCGAAGCCATAAGAGCGTCCGGTGTGGCGCCCAGCCTAGGCGGCATCGAATTCTCTGAGGATATCGTCATGGCGATGGATCTTGATCGTGCCGCAGCGGCTGATGGGTCGTTGAGGAAATTGATCGAAGAGCTACGTAGGATATTTCAGGCATGGCAACCTGCTCAGGCCCGGTGATAATAGACATATGGTTTCTTGAAGATTCGATGCAATGCTTGCGGGATTATTGCATCGAATCTTCAAGAAACCATATAAAAAAAAATGTACTATTGACTACCGAATGAGTAACCCCGGAACGTTCACCCCTTGGAATCACTTCAGCGCCCCCATTGTTCCATGCTCAAGACAGCGATTTACGTTGATGCCGAAAACATCAAGATGAGCGGCGGCTACGGCATGCGCTACGACGTGCTCGTCGGCCTGGCCAACAGCCCCAACTCGGTGATGCTGCGGGCCAACTGCTACCTGGCCGAGGATCACGAGCGCACCCAGCGCGACCCGGAGTACCGCCAGAAGGTCTACGCCTACCACAACATCCTGCGCAACTGCGGCTTCAAGATCATCAAGAAGTATGTCCGCCGCTTCAAGGACGAAGACGGCAACATCACCACCAAGGCCAACGCCGACATGGACCTGGCCATCGACGCGCTGCTCCAGGCCCGCAACCTCGACCGCATCATCCTGCTCACCGGCGACGGCGACTTCCTCCGCCTGATCATCGCCCTGCAGAACACGGGCTGCCGGGTGGAGGTGATCGGGTTCCACAATGTCAGCAAGGAGCTGCGCGAAGTGGCCGATTCCTACATCTCCGGCTTCCTGGTGCCGGGCCTGCTGCCGATCGCCGGCGGCCACGGCGACAACGGCGAGCGCTGGCAGCGGGGCACGGTGGCCAATTTCAACCAGGACCGGGGCTTCGGCTTCTTCCGCTACTACCGGCTGCAGGAGGGGGTGCTCCAGTCGGAAACGGTCTTCTTCCATCTGTCGAAATCGACCCTCCCTTCGGACCATTTCTTCCTGGAACCGCACCGGATCTTCGAATTCAGGATCGTGGACAATCCGGCCAACAGCAACCGGCCCGAAGCCTGGGACATCCGGCTGCTCAAGGAGGGGTGAGGACGATGACAAC
The DNA here is from genome assembly GCF_000621145.1 of Desulfobulbus elongatus DSM 2908. Taxonomy (GTDB): domain Bacteria; phylum Desulfobacterota; class Desulfobulbia; order Desulfobulbales; family Desulfobulbaceae; genus Desulfobulbus; species Desulfobulbus elongatus. The sequence goes on along the minus strand of NZ_JHZB01000006.1, from coordinate 65,887 downwards.
TGCGCGCGGCCTGCTCCTTGCCGGCGATCTCGGCGCCACCAAGACCAGCCTGGCGCTGCACCGGGCCGATGCCTGGCCCGGACCGCCGCTGCGGCAGCAGACCTTCCGCAACAGGGACTTCGCCGCATTCGACAACCTGCTCACCGCCTTTCTGGGTGACGATCGGCCGGCGGCCCTCTGCCTGGGCGTGGCCGGGCCGATCATCGACAACGCGGCCCGCATGACCAACCTCGCCTGGTCGATCGAGGCCGCGGCCCTGCAGGCCCGTTTCGGTTTTACCCGGGCCCTGCTGATCAACGACCTGGTGGCCACCGCCGCCGGCATTCCCTGGCTCGCGCCGCAGGACCTGCACCCGCTCAACCCGGCCGGCCACGCGGCCGCAGGCGCGGTCATGGCGGTGCTGGCGCCGGGCAGCGGCCTGGGCGAGGCCTTTCTCGTGCCCCACGGCGGCACCTTTCTCCCCTGCCCCTCGGAAGGCGGCCATGCCAGCTTCGCCCCCCGGACCGCCGAGCAGATCGAGCTGCTGACCTTCATGGCCGCACGTTGCGATCACGTCTCGGTGGAACGGGTCTGCTCCGGCCTGGCCATGCCCGAACTGTTCGCCTTTGCCGCCGCCGGCCGGCCGGTGCCGGACTGGCTGGCGACCGAATTGACGCAGTCCGCCGACCAGACGCCGGTGATCGTCCGGGCCGCCGTCGACGCCGCGTGCGGGGGCCGGCCCTGCGAGCCGGCGGTGCATACCCTGCGCCTCTTCCTCGACATCCTGGCCGACGAGGCCGCCAACCTCGCCCTCAAGACCCTGGCCCTGGGCGGGGTTTTCATCGGCGGCGGCCTGGCGGCCCGGCTCCTGCCGCTGATCGAGGCGCCGCGGTTCATGACCGTCTTTGCCCGGGGCATCTACCGGGAGATGCTCGCCCGCGTCCCGATCCACGTGATCGTCAACCCGCAGACCGCCCTGCTCGGCGCCGCGGCCACGGGCATGGCAGCCCTGCGCCGCGACCCGGCGACCGCCGCTTCCGCCTGATCGTCGCTGCCGCACCCTCAGGCGCGTTCCCAGGCTGCCCCATGTCCCTGTTCGCGGTTTCCCAGATCCTGGTCGTCGTCGCCATCGGCTTTGATCTGCTCTCCTTCCAGTTCAAGGAACGGCGGCGGATCATCGCCTGCATGGCCATCTCCTGCCTGCTGATCGCCGTCCATTTCGCGCTGCTGGGGCACTGGACCGCCACCGGGCTGGCAGGGCTCGCCGGCCTGCGTCTCGTCGTCAGCTACCGCACCACCTCGAAGCGGGTGATGGCGATCTTCATCGCCGCCTCGTTGGTCATCGCCGCCGCGACCTTCCACGGCATCCTCAGCGTGCTCAGCTGCCTGGGCTCGATCTTCGGTACCGTCGGCTCGTTCAGCGCGGACGACAAACGGCTGCGGCAGATACTCATGGTGGGCACCAGCCTCTGGCTGCTCCACAACATCCTGGCCGGCACCCCCACCGCCGTGCTCATGGAGGCCCTGTTTCTCGGCAGCAATTTCGTGGGCTATTACCGCTACTATGTGCGGGGGACGGGGAAAACCGGGATGCCGCCGCCGACCCTCGGGCCGGGCCGGCAATGACAGGCCTGTCAGGCGCCGGCCGGCACCGGCGGCAGGGCGAGCAGGCGATGGTAGATCTCGCGGCCGATCCAGGCATCGGTGGCGGCATAGCGGATCTGCTGCGCGGTGAGTTCGGGATTGGCCCAGTTGGTGGTCCGCGCCGACTTGGAGATGCGCAGTCCGCAGACCGCGGCGGCCAGTCCGCGCAGGCCGTGGTGGCGCAGGCCCCGGCTCCGGGCCAGCCGTGCCAGGTCGACGAAGCCGGCCGGCCGGAAGGGATGCAGTTCCCGCAGGCTCTTCAGATCGAAATCCGGCGCCACCCCGGCCTTGACGATGGCCGGATTCTCGAGCAGGGCCAGGAGCGGGGCCGACAGACCGGTGTGCCGCAACTGCACGAGCACCACCTCGTCCTCGGCGGCCAGTTGCAGAAGGCTGGGCTGAAATTTCTGCCCCTTGCGGAAGGCAGGCCGGGTTTCGGTATCGAAGCCGAGCAGGTTGGCGCGCGCAAGGCGCATCGCCGCCGCTTCCGCTTCCGCCGCGGTGCGGACACAGCACACCATCCCCTGCCAGCACGCCAGGGGCAGGGCGTTGATGGCCTCCTTGCTCAGCCGGATCTCCCCCGCTGCATTCATGTCCCGGTTCCTCCCCCGTTCATGGTCGTGCCAACGCCTCCCGGATGGCCTGACCCAGCTTGGCGATGGTGTAGGGCTTTTTGATATAACGTCCGACCCCGAGCCGCTGGGCCTCGATCACCCGTTCGTTCTCGGAAAAACCGCTGGCGATGATCGCCCGCTGGTCCGGCACGATGCCGATCCAGCGGCGGTAGGTCGCGAGCCCGTCCATGCCATCGCCGAGGATCATGTCGAGCAGCAGGAGGTCGAAACGCTCCCTCGCAGCCAGCAGCAGGGCCTCCTCGCCGCTGGCCGCGACGGTGACCCGATAGCCCAGTTCCTCCAGGATGGCGGCGGCGATCATCCGTTGCTCCTCGACATCGTCGACCACCAGAATGCGCTCGCCGTTGCCCCGGTACTCCTCCGGGGGCACCGTTCGCAGATGCTGCTGCACGGCCACCGAGGTCACGGGGAAATAGAGGGTGAAGGTGGTGCCGACGCCGACGGTGCTCTCACAGTGAATGAAGCCCTGGTGATCCTTGACCGTGCCCCAGACCACGGCCATGCCCAGGCCGGTGCCGCTTCTTCCCATCTTCTTGCTGGAATAGAACGGCTCGAAGATCTTGCCGATATCCTCGGCCCGAATCCCGCTGCCCTGGTCCGACACCTCCAGCACCACGTATTCGCCCTGGCCGATGCGCTCGTCGAGCTGGAGCGAATTGTCGACATACCGGTTTTCCGTGCGCAAACGGATCGTCCCGCCCCGTTCCATCGATTCCGCCGCATTGGTCACCAGATTCATGATCGTCTTGACGAGATGGACCGGCGAGCCCAGCAGCGGCATGAGATCGGGCGCGTACTCGGTCACGATCTCGACGCCGGGATGGCGGAGCCGCAACAGGCCGCATTCGGGACTCGCGAGGTAGACGTCGACCAGGGCATCGAGCCTGATCGGCTCCTTGACCGCCACGCCGCGCCGCGCCAGGGTGAGCAGGTCCTGCACGATGTCCGCGGCCTTTTGTCCCGAATCCCTGATGGTCTGCAGCGGCCTGTACATCGGGTCGCTTTCGGGCAGTTTCATCAGGAGCAGGTCGGGGTAACTGACGATGCCCGAGAGGATGTTGTTGAGATCGTGGGCCACGCCACCGGCCAGGGTGCCGATCATTTCCAGCTTTTCCGCCCGGATTAGCCGTTCCTCAGCCCGCTGCCGCTCAAGCACCTCCTTCTTCAGCTCCGCCGACCGTTGCTCGATGATGTGCTCCAGATTCTCCTGATGGTGGGCGAGCGCCGTCTCGGTGTCGCGGCGGACCCGGATTTCCTCCTTGAGGTCGGCCAGGGTCCGCTCCAACTGCCCGATCATGGCGTTGAACGAATCGGTCAGCTCGGTAACCTCATCCGGAGGGTCCGGATGCGGGGGCAGGCGCTGGCTCAGGTCGCCGGCGCCGACAAGGCCGATGACCCGCAGCATGGCCCGGAGTCTGGCCACGACCACCCGGTGGACGAGGGCCGTCAGCGCCAGGGAGATCAGCGCCAGCACCGCCAGGGCGCCGACGCTGCTGAACTGCACGATGCGGTACAGCGGCCGCAGGGTGCGGTCCAGCGATTGGTTGATGTTGAACGACCAGTCGACCCGGTGCAGGTGCTGGAAAACGGTCAGGGTCTCGACCGTTCCCATCCGGTGGACAAAGGTTCCTTGCTGCTGCCCGGCGATGCGCCGGAGAAAGTCCGCCGACACCATGGCCGCGAGTTCCGCCTCGTTGTTCCCGGAACTGGCCAGCACCTGCCGGCTGCCGTCGGTCAGGAAGGCGTAGCCGTATTGCTTCTGTCCGAAGCTCCTGAGAAACAACTCCTTGAACGCGGCAAAATCCACCGCGCCGCCGATGACGCCGACAACGCCGTCGTTCTTCAGGACCGGCGCCGTGACGACAAACACGGGCCGGCCGCTCCACCGGCTTTGCACCACCGGCGAGATCACCGCCTGCCCCTGGAGGGTCGCCCGGATGTAGGGACGGTCGCCCAGGGTGATCGCCGTGTCGTCGTTCGCCCTGGCGGCCGCATGCACCAGGATGGCGCCCTGCCGGTCGGCGAGGAAAATGCTCTCGTAAAAGGGATAGCCGTGGTGCAGGCTGGCCAGCAACTGCTGCGCCCCCTTCCGGGCGCTACGGCCATAGTACCCATCCTCGGCCAGCGCATCGACAAAGACCTCCTGGCGGGCCCACAGGGCGATGTCGCCGCTCCGGGCCTGGAGCCAGTTGTCCAGCAGACTGGCCGTGAGCTGCGCCTCCCGCTGCAGCCGCCTGCTCAGTTCCTGCTCGACCACGGTGCGGGCATTGAAATGGAAAATGCACAGCACCAGGACCAGGCCGAGGGCGATCACCAGCACGGCGGGAAGGAGTATCTTCCGGCTGAGCCCCGGGCGCAGAATGCGCTTCACCGGATGACCACCTCGGCCCGCTTGATGACGGTGTAGGGAATCTGGATGCCCAGCCGCTCGGCTGTCCGCAGATTCAACTGAATGCGGCCGCGATCGGTCGGAGCGATCGGGAAATCGGCGGGCGTTCCGCCGGCGAGCAGGGCCCGGGCAATCTGTCCCGTTGCCCGTCCCTGTTCCCGCATGGACACGCTCAGCCCGCACAGAACGCCGGATTCGGCGGCGCTGTCATACAGTCCCACCGTGGGCAGGGCCAAGCCGTCGTTGAGCAGGCGGACCAGTTCCCGCTCGGGGACCTTGGTCGGGTCGGCGGCGCTGCGGACGATGGTGCGGATCACGTAGAGGAGAACGGCGTCCACCCGGCCGCGATGCCGTTCGATGGCGGCCTGCCAGTCTTCCAGGGTCAGGGGTTGTTCGTAGGCCACCACCGCCACCGGCAGGGTCAGGGTCTTGCAGAAGGCGATCAGGGGGTCGGTGGTCTCCGACTTGTCGGCCATGACCAGCAGCCTGCTCGCCCCCGGCCGGATCCTCAGCAGCAACTCGATGCTCTCCGACACGTTGGGCCGCTCCAGCACGCCGGTGACATTGGCCGCCGGGAAACCGTACCGGGCCGGATCGGCGTTGACCCCGCCGAACACGAACCAGGGCGGACCGGCGGCGCCGGCATAGTGCCTGGCGAAATACTGCTGGGCGTTGTCGTCCATGGCGATCACCACCCGGGGCCGTTCCTCGGCGACGATTCGCCTGGCCTGCTCTCCGGCGGCCTGCTTCCATGCCTCGGAGGTCTGCCGCTTGGTGTCCATGTAGAAGAACCGGCGCCGGCAGTCGACCCCGACCAGGGCCTCCTCGATGCCCTTGTCCATTTCCGCCACATGTTCCCGCTGGTCCCGGTGGTAGCTGTGCACGACCAGCACCGTCGCGGGTCCGGTCGAAGCGGGCGGCCCCACCGCCATCAGAAGCGGCAGGAAAAAAACGAAACAGATGCGCCAAGAACCGGCACGATGCATGATTTCTCTCCGTCGAGACGGGGTCCGGCGGGACAAAGGCGCCGGGCCCCCATGGCTCATTGGGAGTATGGTCGCACAAAAAGCCGGCGATTGCAATTTTTCCGGTTATTTTTCGCGCCGCGGCCGTGACGGCCGTTGTGCCCTGCGTGCGGACAATTCGGGATTTTCTCCGCCGGATGGATGAAAAGCCTTTCCTTGTCCCCTCTTTTCTTCTATTTTAAAATCTAGTAACTATTCCCATAAGTTTCCGCCTTGTCAGCCCAGGAGCGCCGTCCGTGAAACCGACAGATATCGAGGACCCGGAATATTTCCACAAGGTGATCGACTGCCAGTTCGCCTGCCCCGCCCACACCCCGGTGCCGGAATACATCCGCCTGATCAGCGAGAAACGGTACACCGACGCCTACATGGTCAACTGGGTGTCCAACGTCTTTCCCGGCGTTCTGGGCCGGGTCTGCGACCGGCCCTGCGAACCGGCCTGCCGCCGGGGCCGGGTGGAAAAGGAGCCGGTGGCCATCTGCCGCCTGAAACGGCTCTGCGCCGACAACCGCGACCTCGGCGTCACCGCCCGCTTTCCCGCCATTCCGCACGAGAAAAACGGCAAGCGGATCGCCCTCATCGGCGGCGGCCCGGCCTCGCTGACCGTGGCCCGCGACCTGATGCCGCTGGGCTACAGCATCGATCTGTACGACGAGCAGGACAAGGGCGGCGGCTTCATGCGCAGCCAGTTGCCCTCCTTCCGCCTGCCCGAGGCGGTGCTGGCCACCGAGGTCAACTACATCCTCGACATGGGGGTGACCACTTATTTCAATCACCGGGTGGAGAGCATGCGGGCCATGCTGGCCAAGGGCTACGACGCCCTCTTCGTCGGCACCGGCGCGCCGCGCGGCCGCGATCTGCCCGACCTGCCGGGCCGCCAAGAGGGCGATGCCTGGATTCACGTCGGCCTCAATTGGCTGGCCGGGGTGATCTTCGGCCACGTCACCTCGATCGGCAAGCGGGTGCTGGTGATCGGCGGCGGCAACACCGCCATGGACTGCTGCCGCACCGCCCGCCGCCTGGGCGGCACCGATGTGCGGGTGATGGTGCGCAGCCCGCGGGCCGAGATGAAGGCCTCGCCCTGGGAAATCGAGGATGCCCTGGGCGAGGATATCCCGATTGTCGACAATCACTCCCCCCTCGACTTCGTCATCGAGGATGGCCGACTGGTGGGCATGCGCTTTGAGAAAATGCGCTCCGGGCCGGATGCCGTCGGCCGTCTGCGGACCGAGCCCACCGGCGAGGAGCCGGTGTTCTTCCCCTGCGACGCGGTCCTGCTGGCGGTCGGCCAGATGAACGCCTTTCCCTGGATCGAGGCGGACGCGGGCATCGAGTTCGACAAGTACGGCCTGCCGGTGCTCGATCCGCTCACCCTGCAATCCTCCCTGCCCCAGGTCTTCTTCGGCGGCGACGCCGCCTTCGGCCCGCGCAACATCATCACCGCCGTGGCCCACGGCCATCAGGCGGCCATCTCCATCGACCTCTTCTGCCGGGGCGAGTCGCTCCGCAACCGGCCCGCGCCCCAGGTCAACCTGGCCGGCCAGCAGATGGGCGTGCACGACTGGCTCTACCACAATCAGGTGACGACCACCGAGCGCCAGGCCGTGCCCATGCTCGCCAAGGCCAAGTCGTTGAAGGACCGGCTTCTGGAGGTGGAACTCGGTTTCGACCGGCAGGTCGGCCAGGCCGAAGCGCTGCGCTGCCTCAACTGCGACGTGCAGACCGTGTTCCGGGCCGATCTCTGCATCGAATGCGACGCCTGCGTCGACGTCTGCCCGGAGAGCTGCATCAACTTCATCGACAACGGCCCGGAGGAAGAACTCCGCACCCGGCTCAAGGCGCCGGCCGCCAATCCGGAGCAAAGCCTGTATGTTTCCGTGCCCGTGGCCAGCGGCAAGGTGATGGTCAAGGACGAGAACGTCTGCCTGCACTGCTCGCTCTGCGCCGAGCGGTGCCCGACCTCGGCCTGGGAGATGCAGAAGTTCCTCTACCTTTCAGCGCAGGCGGGACAACCATGAAGCAACTGGAAAGCGTCAACGATTTCGTCGTCCGTTTCGCCACGGTCAACGGCTCCGGCTCAGCCAGCGCCAACAACCTGTTCGCCAAGGCGGTGTTCCGCATGGGCGTGCCGGTCAGCCCGAAGAACATCTTCCCCTCCAACATCCAGGGACTGCCCACCTGGTACGAGGTGCGGGTCAACGAGCGCGGCCATGTCGGCCGGCGGGGCGATGTCGATATGGTGGTGGCGATCAACGGCCAGACCATGCGGCAGGATTACGACGGCCTGGTCCCCGGCGGCTATTTCGTCTACGATTCGTCCCGGCCGCTGCCCGAGGATTTCCGGCGCGACGACGTCACGGCCATCGGCGTCCCCCTGACCACGATCTGCAACGAGGCCTTCGACAACGTCAGGATGCGGCCCCTGCTCAAGAACATCATCTATGTCGGCGCGCTGGCGGCCCTGCTCGACATGGAGTTCGAGGTGCTCGCCGATTCCCTGCGCAAGCAGTTCCGCAAGAATCCCGCCCTGGCCGAGCCCAACATCCGGGCCCTGGAACTGGGGTTCTCCTACGCCCGCGACCATCACGCCGGCGCCTGCAAGCTCACGGTGCGCCGGAGCGACCGGGTGGGCGACGCCGTCATGATGGACGGCAACAGCGCCACCGCCCTGGGGGCGATCTTTGCCGGCGCCACCGTGGTGGGCTGGTATCCGATCACCCCGTCCACCTCGATCATCGAGGCCTTCGGCCGCTTCGCCGAACAGTTCCGGACCGAGGACAACACCGGCCGCCTCAAGGCGGCCATCGTCCAGGCCGAGGACGAACTGGCCGCCATCGGCATCGTCATCGGCGCCTCCTGGAACGGGGCCCGCGCCTTCACCGCCACCTCCGGCCCCGGCATCTCGCTGATGAGCGAATTCCTCGGCCTGGCCTACTTCGCCGAGATCCCGGCGGTGCTCATCGACGTGCAGCGGGCCGGCCCCTCCACCGGCATGCCCACCCGCACCCAGCAGTCCGACCTGCTCACCTGCGCCTATGCCTCCCACGGCGACACCAAGCATCCGCTCCTTTTTCCCTGCGATCCCAGGGAATGCTTCGAGATGACCGCCGATGCCTTCGACCTGGCCGAGCGGCTGCAGACGCCGGTGATCGTGATGAGCGACCTCGACCTGGGCATGAACGACCACTACGGCCCGCCGCTCGCCTGGGACGAAAATCGGCAATACGACCGGGGCAAGGTGCTGAACGCCGCCCAGCTCGACGCCCTCGCCGCCAGATGGGGCCGGTACCGCGACACCGACGGCGACGGCATCTGCTCCCGCACCTATCCCGGCACCCATCCCGACAAGGGCGTCTATTTCACCAGGGGCACCTCGCGGGACGAATACTCAGCCTATTCCGAGGACGGCGACACCTATGTCCGCAACATGGAACGGCTGCGGCTGAAATGGGAGACCGTCAAGCGGCTGCTGCCCCTGGCCCGGATCAAGATGACCAACGCCGAGGCCCGGCTGGGCGTGGTCTTCTACGGCAGCACCACCCCGGCGGCCTACGAGGCCATCGAGCTCCTGCACCGCCGGGGCATCGCGGTCAACAGCATGCGCATCCGCGCCTTCCCCTTCCAGCAGGAGGTGCTCGATTTCGTCCTCGCCCACGAACTGGTGTTCGTCATCGAGCAGAACCGGGACGGCCAGATGCGGACCCTGCTGATCAACGAGGGCAGCCTGCCCGCGGCCAGGCTGGTGCCCATCGCCAGCTACGACGGCCTGCCCGTGGCCAGCCGCTTTCTCACCCGCGCCCTGGAGGAGGCCCTGGCCGAACGCGGCGTCATCCTCCCCAAAACCGCTCCCGACCAAGGAGGCACCCGATGACCTTTTTCCGCCCCGCCTTCCGTCATCCCGAACTGCCGCCCAATGCCGCCGGCTACCTCCGCCAGGACTACGAGGGCGGCATCTCCACCTTATGCGCCGGCTGCGGCCACGATTCCATCTGCAACGCCATCGTCCAGGCCTGCTTCGAGCTGGCCCTGCCGCCGCACCGCATCGTCAAGATGTCCGGCATCGGCTGCTCCTCCAAAAGCCCGGCCTATTTCCTCGGCAAATCGCACGGCTTCAACTCGGTGCACGGCCGCATGCCCTCCATCGCCACCGGCGCCAACATGGCCAACCGCGACCTGATCTACCTGGGCGTTTCCGGCGACGGCGACACCGCCTCCATCGGCATGGGCCAGTTCATCCATGCGGTCCGCCGCAACCTCGACATGCTCTACATCGTGATGAACAACGGCTGCTACGGCCTGACCAAGGGCCAGTACTCGGCCACCGCCGACAAGGGGTCGAAGGGCAAGAAGGGCGGGGTCAACGAGCTGGAGTCCATCGACCTGTGCGAGCTGGCCATCCAGTTGGGGGCCGGTTTCGTGGCCCGCAGCTTTTCCGGCGACAAGCAGCAGCTGGTGCCGCTGATCAAGGCCGGCCTGTCGCACCGGGGCATGTCGTTCATCGACGTGATCTCGCCCTGCGTCACCTTCAACAACAACCCGGAATCGACCAAGAGCTACCACTGGGTTCGCGAGCACAGCGAGGCCACCAACACCTTCGACCTGGTGCCCTTCCGCCGGCCCATCACCGCCGAATACGCCGACGAGACCGTGCAGGAGGTGGTCCTGCACGACAACTCGGTGATCCACCTGCACAAGCACCGCGACGCCCCGGACATCACCGACCGCCGCCAGGCCATCGACAACCTGGAGGACCACAAGGCCCAGGGGGTGATTCTCACCGGCGTGCTCTACGCCAACCCGGATTCGGCCGACACCCACGACATCCTCCACACCTGCGAAAGGCCGCTCAACAGCCTGACCGAGGCCGATCTCTGCCCCGGCAGCCCGGTCCTGGAGGCGATCAACGCCGCCCATCGGTGAGCGCGGCGCGCCCATGCACGAGTACGCCGCCCTGCTGGCGGGCATCGTCTGCGCCGGGGTCGGCGGCGAGCTGTTCGTCCGCGGCACGGTCGGCCTGGCCCATTGGCTGCGGATTTCGCCGGGGATCATCGGCGCGGTGGTGGCCGCCTTCGCCACCTCGAGCCCCGAGCTGTCCGTGGCGATCAACGCCGCCCTGGCGGGCAATCCCCAGATCGCCCTCGGCGACGTCCTGGGCAGCAACATCGTCAATGTGGCCCTGATCCTGGCCCTGGCCCTGGTCATTTCCGGCATCCAAAGTCCGCGCGACAGCATCAGGCGCGACTTTCCCGTTGCCCTGCTGGTCCCTCCCTGCACCGGCCTGCTCGTTCTCGACGGCCAACTTTCCCGCTTTGACGGTCTGCTGCTCTTCGGCCTGTTCCTGGCGTGGCTGGTCCTCGCCATGATCGAGGCGCGCAGGCAGCGCAGCGCCACGGAGGCCGTGCTCGGGGAACACCGGCGGGGACGGATCGTCTGCTCCTGCCTTGGCGGCCTGGCCCTGCTCGTTCTCGCCGGCAACCTGATCGTGGCGGGCGCCGAGGGCATCGCCCTGTCCCTGGGCATGGACTATTTCACGGTCGGCCTCACGGTGGTGGCCATCGGCACATCCACGCCCGAGCTGGCGACGGCGATCATCGCCAAGCTGCGCGGCCACGACGAAGTCGGCCTGGGAACCATCCTGGGCAGCAACATCTTCAACGGCCTGCTGATCGTGCCGGTGGCGGCCATCATCGCCCCCATCGCCGTTGTCGACCGCGGCGGGGTCATGCTGTCCCTGTTCTTCGGCTTCCTGGCCCTGGCACTCACCTATCCGACACGCAGCGGCGCCATCCACCGCAACCGGGGCGTGCTGCTGCTCCTGCTCTACGGCTTCTCCCTGTACACGGTGCTGGCCTTTCGGCCCTGATCGCGTCTATTCCTCTTCCCCAACGAAGAGATTTCCTTTATTTTTATCGGCATCGTCGCCCCAAGCGGCGCACTCCCCCACTTTGAACCTCTTCGCTTCGGAATCGCCCCGCCATGGACACGCCCCTGCACCGCCATTCCCTATCGCCCGCTCCCCGTACGCAACGGCCGTCCCCGCCGTCGTCCCGCTCGTGCAAACCGGGCCGGACCCTGGTGGCGACCTGCGCCATGCTGCTGCTCCTCGGCTGTGCCGGATGCGCGGAGCAGCCGCCGCCGGGCCGGTTGGCGCCGCAAGTCGCCATCAGGCCCGAAGCACGGGTGGCACCGGACCGGACCATGGCCCGCCGTTGCGTCGGCGCCTATCACGCCCGCCAGCTCACCGGCGATTTCGCCGGCTACGCCGGCCTGCACCAGTTCGTCGACCGGATGGTGGAGCAGCACGGTTTCGAGCGGGAATACCTGCTGGGCTTGTTTTCCCAGGCCCGGCGTAAGAACTGGACCCTCGACTACCTCACCAAGTCGGATCAGGAACTGAAAGGTCCCCCGGCCGTCGGCGGCTGGACCCGCTACCGGGCCAAATTCCTCGACGAGCGCCATATCGGCGCCGGTGTCGACTTCGCCCGCCGCCATCAAGGCACCCTGCAGCGCGCCACCCGGCAGTACGGCGTGCCGGCGGAATATATCCTGGGCATCCTGGCGGTGGAGACCACCTTCGGCAGCTATGTCGGCAAGGACCGGGTACTCGACGCCCTGACCACGCTGGGCTTCGATTATGCCCGGCGCGGCGACTATTTTCGCGGCGAACTGGAGAACTTCCTGGTGATGGCCAGGGACGAGGGCATCGACCCGGCCCGGCCGCTGGGCTCCTATGCCGGGGCCATGGGGCTGGGGCAGTTCATGCCCGGCAGCTTTCTGCGCTGGGCCGTGGATTTCAACGGCGACGGCCGCCGGGACCTGTGGGACGCGGAAGACGCCATCGGCAGCGTGGCCAACTACTTTGCCCAGCACGGCTGGCGGGCCGGCCATCCGATCGTCACGCCCCTCCAGGCCAACGGCCGGGTCGGTCTGGAACCGGGGCTCTCGCCCCAATACAGCCTCGCCGACCTCCGCCATGCCGGGTTGCAGCCGGCGCGGCCGTGCAGCGACGACGGCCCCCTGCGGCTGCTGCTCCTCCGCCATGCCGGCTACGATCAGTACCTGATCGGGCATCCCAACTTCTACACCATCACCCGCTACAACAACAGCACCTACTACGCCATGGCGGTGCATGAACTGGCCCAGACGTTCAGGCGGAGACTCTAGGCCGGGACGCGGCGGCCGGTCGCACGGAACTACGCACAGCCAAGCGACGATACCCGTCATTCCGTCTGGCCGCTCGCCTGGCGAGGCCGGCATCAGGGGGGCGCCCAGATACGGCCCAACCGCGGCGGTCCCGCTGCTCCGCTATGGCTGCACGAATGCCGGTCTCGAATGTGCCCTCAAATCGGGAATCCGCTTCAACTTTCCGATCTTATGAAGAAAAGCAGCGGTGGTATTCAAGCTGTCGATGGTTTGGTCATCCAGTCGAACCCGCCATTCCATCTTGCGGAACATGTCGGCCTCCAGGGCGGCCGGCGCCCCCGTGACCGCAGCCGTTGCGGCTCCGGCGGCGTCCGGCTCGGCATTGATCCAGTCGACGGCCTTGCGCGTTCCGGCCACAACGACCCGGATGGCGTCGGGATGGGCGTCGGCGAAGGCCCTGGTTGCCACCAGGAGCAGTGGATAATCGTTGCCCAGGCCCGAAAGGGTGGCGACCTCGTGTGCACCGGGGGCCTTTTGCAGGGCAAGGGTCGGTGTCGGTTCGGATGCGGCGAGGGCGTCGATGGAGCCGCTGAGCAGCCCTTCGATGAGATCCTTTTGCGGCATGTTGACCAGTGTCACCGCCGCCGGCTCGACGCCATTGCGCTCCAGGTAGAGGTACACCGCTCCATGGGTGCTGGAACCGAACTGGACGCCGAGGCGCTTGCCGGCGAGGTCGGTGGCCTGGACGATGCCTGCCTTCCCGGCGGCGATGATCGAATGCATCTTTTCGCCGCCCCCGTAGGCCGCTATGAGCACGCAGTCCCGATTGCCGGCCAGGGCGATCAGGGCCGGGACATCCCCCATGACCGCCACGTCGGCGCTGTCGCTGACCAAAGCCTCGGCCCCGGCGATGCCGGCGCTCATCCCCAGGGGAACGTCCTGCACGGTCACCCCGGTGGCCTCGAACCAGCCGTTGCGCGAGGCCAAAAATTGTGGCGCATAATAGCCCTTGGCCGTATAGGCGAGCCGGCAGACAGTTTTTTCATCCTGTTGTGGTGGAGCGTTTTCGCACCCTGCGAGGAACAGGAGGAGCAAGGCGGGCAGCATCTGCAGCATGACGATGCGTGTTCTTTGCCGCTCACGCATAATATCTCTCCTCCTGTCTTTGTCTTTGACCGGCTTGCGTCTCGCCGTTGAACGTGTCCAGAGAGCCGCCCATCCTGGCCCTCAATTCCTCCGTTTGTTCCGCGAGCCGTGCATCCAGGCGGTTTCTCGGCCGTGGCAGCCCGATGCGCTCAATGGCGCGCAGTCCCGACGGCGGCCGGTCGAGGACGACGACCCGGTCCGCCAGGTACACGGCTTCCGTCAGGATGTGCGTGACGAAGAGCACGGTCCAGCCGAACTGTCGCCAAAGCCCGGTCAGCTCGTCCTGCAGCCGGGAACGCATGACGGCGTCGAGGGAGGCGAAGGGTTCGTCCAGCAGCAGGATGTCGGGACGAAGGACAAGCGCGCGGGCCAGGGCCACGCGCTGCCGCATGCCACCGGACAGCGCCGCCGGATAGGCATGGGCGAAGTCCTGCAGGCCGACCTGGCAGAGCGCTTCCCGGGCGCGTTCCCTGGCCCGCCGGCGTCGCATTCCCTGGCGGCGCAGCCCATAGGCGACGTTGTCCAGGGCGGTGTACCAGGGAAAAACGGCGTGATCCTGGAAGACCACGACCCGGTCGGGTCCGGGCGCGCGGACCGGTTTCCCCTTGACGGTCACCGTGCCGGAGGTGGGCTGCGTGAAGCCGGCAACGAGGTCGACAAGGGTCGATTTTCCGCTGCCGCTGGCCCCGACGATGGCCACGAATTCCCCGGCGTTCAGGATCAAATCCAGCCCATCGAGGGCGACGACGGCCTCTTGCCGCCCCTGTTCGGGGAACACCTTGCGCACCTGCCTGAGTTCGAGGATGGGGTCATTGGTCATGGCTCATCCCCCAGTGTTCCACGGTCCGCCGTTCGAGCGGCAACAGCAGCACTCGTTCCATCCCCAAACCAAGCGCGGCGATGATGGCGATGCAGGCAAAAGCCGACGCGTAATCCATGGTCCAGCGCGACTGGATGATGGCATAGCCGAGACCGTCGCCGGAGCCGACGATCATCTCCGCCGCCACCAGGACCCGCCAGGCGGCGCCAAGCGCGATGCGCAGTCCGCTGAGCAGATGCGGCAGCGCGCCGGGCAGGAAGACCGTGGCGAGGAGCGCGCAGGGGCCGGCTCCACACATGCGGCCGGCACGCACATAATGCGAGTCCACGCTCCGCACCCCCATGACTCCCGCAATGGCCAGTGCCGGGAAGGTGGTGAGCGCGATGATCGCCACGGTCGCCGTCTGATTGAGCCCGAACAGCAGGATGGCCACCGGAATCCAGGCCAACCCCGGAATGACCTGCAACACTTCGACGGTCGGCATGGTCACTCGGCGAACCGGAACCCACCCGCCGGCGAGGAGCGCGTAGGCGAGCCCGGTTGCCAGGCCGATGCCGAAGCCCTCGGCCCACCGCGCCAGACTGACCAGGGTATGATGGTAAATGGTGTACTCCAGGAAGACGGTGCCGTGAGCCATTTCCCACACAACCGTCACGCATTCCCAGGGCGTCGGGAAAGGAACGCCGCGTGCGGCGGTGACGGTCCAGGCCACCGCCTGCCACAGGCCGATGCCGAAAATCCATGCGCCCAGGGAATATCCTATCAGCCGGCTCCTGTTTTCCTTCTTCCCTGCCGGACTCAATGCGATTCCCTGGCGGGGCGGACAGCGAACCCCGCCGCCTGGAGCGTGGCCCGTGCCGTGGGCAGGTCGAATCCGCGCCAGGGACCGGTGCTCGACTTGGTGTCGCGGGGATTGGCGGCCTGTTCGACGATGATGGTATTGCTGCCGCAGCGAAGGACACTGGGCGTGGGGGGGTGCACGCACAGGTGCACTCCTCCGTCCGGGTATTCCAGCCGGGCCACGGCCGCGACCCGCCGCAGATAGGCTTCCGACACCTGGCCCAGATGCGCCAGCGGGGTGCCCATGACGGAGACCCGGGCCATGACGCCGGTTCCGGAAGCGCCGATGGACCTGGCGCGCCGCGCCTCGGTCAGGATTTCCGCGGGCGAATGCTCCGGCCCCAGCGGTTCGATGAGATACTGCACTTCCAGGCCGCCGGCCAGGGCGGTTTCAATGGTGCGCAGACGCATCTCCACGGTATGGCCGGTGTCGATGCCTTCGCGCAGGCGCACGACGTGATAGACCATGGAGAAACCGGCATCCTTGAGCGCCCTGACCGTATCGGCATCCATTTCGCCGGTATTGACGACCAGGTGCATGTCGTCGCCGATCCGGTCCCGGACGCGTCTCCCCAGCATGAGCAACCGGTTCAGGTCGTAGAATTGCGTCGTGCGCAAAACGACAAAGTCGGACCCGCCGTCCGCCAACGCACCCGCCCTGGCGACAATCGCCTCGGCAGAAAGCGGCGGGGAGTCCTGATAGGCGTCCCACTTGGTGGCATGGCTGCAAAAGGAACAGCCCATCCCGCAGGGGGTGCTGTCGATGCCGATGGCTGTCCAGATATAGCCCCGGCTGCCGGAAAGT
This sequence comes from Desulfobulbus elongatus DSM 2908, assembly GCF_000621145.1. Classification (GTDB taxonomy): domain Bacteria; phylum Desulfobacterota; class Desulfobulbia; order Desulfobulbales; family Desulfobulbaceae; genus Desulfobulbus; species Desulfobulbus elongatus. Next base: position 49,461 of record NZ_JHZB01000006.1, on the reverse strand, counting down.
TCGCGCGTCATGGCATCGGCGCGGGCCAGGAGAGGGTTGATCCGCTTGTCGCTGATGCGCGTATCAAGAAGCGCTTCGGATTCGTTCTCGGGTACCCTGTCGGCACCCATGGGGGCATCGTGCATACAAACTCCTTCTTTTCCGCTTGATACGCCCACCTGCCCGGAACCCTACCGGCAACACGACGTCGATGCGTCCCCGGCCATGGGCAAGGCGCCCCGGTGCAGGAGGCCCTGCGCCTGATCAAAAAAGGCCTCGATCAGCTGCGCCTGCATGTTCAAGGTTTTAAGCCAGCGCTGCAGGCAGGCCTTGCCATCTTCGGTCAAGACATACCGTCGCTTAGCCGGCCCGCTCGACTCCGTATCCCATTGCGAAACCAGCATGCCGCGCTTTTCCAGCATATTCAGATGCCGGTAGAGACCGGTCATGTTGATATGCATCCCTGCCGCCTCGATGTGCGCGCGGATGATGCGGGTCAGCTCGTACCCGTGCAGGGCGGGTTGCCGGTACAGGGTCAGCAGCACCCAGGGCGCCGCCAGGTTGCTCATGTTTTTGCCGCTGCAGGGGCAATTATCGAGAGAATCAGCCATAACAGATACCCGACCTTGTTTTGTATTCGACATTGTATAATAAAAAATCAAGACAGGTGTCAATCTCCTTTCCCTGTCCGCCAGGAGGTCCGCCGGAAAAAATCACATTTTTTTACGGAAATATGGGACGATACCCAAGGAACCCCGGAGGCTATCCCTTTTTTCTCCGGACTGTGCTGTGCAAAGCAGCAAGGGGCGAGGCCTCCCGCGGGCGCAAGAGGAGATTCCACTGGTCGCCGCTTGGCATCAAGAACAGCACGTCTCCTCCCCGCGCTGCCCGCCCTTCTTCTTGCGGTGCGCAATCAGCAAGCGCCCATAAACCAGGCCCACAATGCCGGCCATGACCGTGCCAAGCAGGATGCCCACCTTGGATGCGTTCAGCAATTCCTGGTCGGTAAAGGCCAGGTTGGCAATAAACATCGACATGGTGAAGCCGATACCCGCCAACAACCCCACCAGCACACCCCAACTCCAGGTCATGCCCGCAGGCAGGCTGCACCAGCCCATCCGCACCGAGAGCCAGCTCAGCGCAAAGACACCAATGGGTTTGCCAAAGACCAGACCAAGGCTTACGCCGAGAAAAACCGTCACCGGACCGCCTCCGCTCAGGTGCACATCGCCGAAGCTGACCCCGGCATTGGCAAAGGCGAACAGGGGCATGACCATAAAAGCGACCCAGGGATGCAGAATCATTTGGATGCGGACCACCGGCGGCAGAAGTTCCCGCTGGGCATAGCGCAGACGCTTGACCGGGCGCATCAAGACGGCCAGATCATGGGAGCCGTTTTTTTTCTCGACATAGTCAATGATCGCCTCTGAGGCCAGCTCCGGGGGAGGGGCCGATTTTCTGACTTGTCGCGTCGGCGTGATCAGACCAAGGACAACGCCCGCCAGGGTCGGGTGGGCGCCGGTCTTCAGCAGTCCGTACCAGAGCAGGACACCGGGCAGAATATAGGCCCAGGCCGAGCCCACCCCGATCCACTGCAGAAAAAACACCGCCAGAATGCCGCCGCCGGCGATGAAAAAGCCCGAGACATCCAAGCCGCCCGAGTAAAACAAGGCAATGATCAGGACCGCGACAATATCATCAATAATGGCCAGGGTCAGCAGGAAGATCCGCGCCGAAGACGGCACCGCCTTGCCCAGGAGCGTGAGGATGCCCACGGCAAAGGCGATGTCCGTGGCGGTCGGCACGGCCCAGCCATGCCGCACCGTGGCATCCGTGTTCAATGCGAGATACATCAGGGCCGGCAGGATCACACCACCGGCGGCGCCGACGAAGGGCAGGGAGGCTGACCTGACATCCGCCAAGGCGCCGTCATGCATCTCCTTGCGGATCTCCATGCCAACGACCAGGAAGAAAATCGTCATCAGAACGTCGTTGATCCAGAAGTGCAGGGAGTGTGAGAAGACGTAGTCCCCCAGTCCGATGGTCAGGGGCAGATGCCAGAACTGCTCAAAATCAGCGGCAAGGGGTGAATTTGCCAGGGCCAGGGCAGCGATGGTGGTCACCAGCAGCACAATGCCGCTCATGGCTTCGACATGGATGAATCGCTCAAAAGCCAGAAAGGCCTTATCGGCAAGGCGTTGGACAGGGGGCAAAAAAGTCTTGGCAGGGGTGACTTTCATGGAAGTGTTTGTGCAGTTGCAAAAATTGATATCAGCGCCCAGACAGCAAAAAAGGACGGCCGCATGCGTATTGTGGCGCAGGAGCGGACGCCGCGCCGCATCAGGTGGCGCCGGGCGTTCGTCCTTGCCGTTTTTTGAACTGTTTTTTCCTGAATCGATGCATAGAGGCACACTGCGGACGGTGGCGAGGGGCCAACGACGGGGTCGCGGCGCAACCGGAAAGGCATCCGCTCCGAGCTGCGCATGATGCGCGGAAAGAAGCCGGGGCGGTGGTCAGCCGCCCGCCCGTTTGACGGTGTAGCCGAGCCCTTGCAACGTGGTTATCAGCAGGTCGCGGTGGTCGCCCTGGATCTCGATGGCGCCATCCTTGACGGCGCCGCCGGCGCCGCACTGCTTTTTCAGGCGACCGGCCAGTTCGCGGAGCTGCTCCGGGTTCAGGGCAAGGCCGGTGATCACCGTGACGCCGCTGCCCTTGCGTCCCTTGGTCGCCCGCCCCACCCGGACGATACCGTCGCCCCTGGGGGCGGCCGCCTTCGTCTTGCAGGAACACGAGGCCATCGGTTGGCCGCATCCGGGGCAGAGCCTGCCCTGCCCGGTGGAATAGACCGGGACGGCGGATCGTGCGGTTTTGGTTACCATCTTCCCTGCCCCCTTTCAATCGAAACCGGACCGGCCATATCGTTTTCCAACTTCCAACCAAGTGTTTTACCGGCAAGAAACGGACAAACCCTTGCATAGTGCTCCGGCACTCGCCAGGGAAGCCGCGCCAGCCGCACCCCCTTCGCCGGCAGCTCGATCCGGTACAGGCGGCGGGCATTGGCCGAGACAAAGGCCGGCAGATGCTCCAGGCATCCGGCCTGCTCGAACAGCTCCACCAGGGCCGGCAGGGCCACCGGGGCGGAGAAGACCCCGGCGGCGCAGCCGAGGCATTCTTTTTTATGGCGGGGATGGGGGGCGGAATCGGAACCGAACAGCAGGCGGGGATGGCCGCCCAGCACGGCCTGCCGCAGGGCGGCGCGGTCGCGCGGCGTCTTGGCGATGGGCTTGCAGAACAGATCCGGCCGCAACAGGCTGCCGGCCACGTCGTCCAGGGTGATCAGCAGGTGGTGCAGGGTGACCGTGGCCGCCACCGTCTCGAAGCGGTCGAGGAATTCGATTGCCGCGGCGGTGGTGATGTGTTCCATCACCAGGCGCAGCCGGGGAAAGGTTTCGGCCAGCCACCGGTACACCGCCAGGAACTCCTCTTCCCGGTCCATGACGAAACCGGTGGTTTCGCCGTGCACCAGCAACGGGATGTCCAACTCCTCCAGCAGGGCCACGGTGGGGCCGATCCGGTCGAAATCGCGCACGCCGGCCTCGCTCTGGGTGGTGATCCCGGCCGGATAGAGCTTGACGCCGATGATCTCCTCTTTGGCTGCGACCAGTTCCTCGCGGCTGTAGTCGCGGAAGAACAGGGTCATATAGGGGACAAAGGGCTCGGCGCCGCAGGCCGCAGCAATGGCGGCCCGGTAGGCGCGGACCCGCTCCAGGCTGTCCACCGGCTGCACCAGGTTGGGCATGACCACCCCGCCGGCGAACTGGGCGGCGCTGAACGGGGCAACCAGGCGGAGCATGTCGCCCTCGCGCAGGTGGAGGTGCATGTCGAGCGGGGTGTCGAGGGTCAGTTCCATGATCGCGCTCCGTTACGTGCGTTTTCGCGGCCTGGCCGGCAGCAGGTCGGTGCTCGAACCGCAGGCGGCCTCGGCGGCGCCGGCAAAGGTTTCGGCCAGGGTGGGATGGGCGTGCACGGTCCGGGCGATGGTCTCGGCCGTGGCGCCGGTCTCCAGGGCGAGCGTTGCCTCGTGGATCAGCTCGCCGGCGTTGCTCCCGCAGATGCCGGCCCCGAGCAGGCGGCCGCTGGCGGCGTCGAACAGGGCCTTGCTCACTCCGATGCCGGCCCCGGCGGTGAGCGCCCGGCCGCTGGCGCCCCAAGGAAACTTGCCTTTGACGCAGGCCAGGCCCCGCTGTTCCGCCTCCCGCTCGGTCAGCCCCACCCAGGCGACCTCCGGGCTGGTGTAGGCCACCGAGGGGATGGCCGCGGGCGCAAAGACCGAGGACCGGCCGGCAATCGCCTCGGCGGCCACCTTGCCCTGGTGCACGGCCTTGTGGGCCAGCATCGGCTCGCCGGTGACGTCGCCGATGGAGAAGATGTGGGGTACTGCCGTGCGCAGTTGCCCATCGACCGCAAGAAAGCCGCGCCCGTCGGCCGCCAGGCCCAGCGCTTCCAGGCCGAGGCCGCCGGTGTTGGGCCGGCGGCCCACCGCCACCAGCACGGCGTCGAACACCTCGGTGGCCTCGGTCGCGCCGGTCAGCCCTACCTCGATGCCCTCGGCCAGGGCCGTCATCGCCGCCACCCTGGTCCCGGTCCGGATCTGGTATCTGTTTTTGACGTGCAGGAAAAGCGGCTGCACCACGTCGCGGTCGGCGGCCGGGATGATCTGCGGCTCGCTTTCGACGATGGTGATGGCGGCGCCCAGGGCGTGGTAGACTTGGGCCATCTCCAGGCCGATGATGCCGCCGCCCACGATCAGCAGCCGCGGCGGCACCAAAGGCAGGGCCAGGGCCTCGGTGGAGTCCCAGATGCGGGGATCGCGCGGCGCAGCGGTCAGAGGAGCCGGCCGCGAGCCGGTGGCGATCACCGCCTGGTTGAACCGGACCCTGGTCGTCCCCGCCGGACCGTCGACCACCAGGGTCCGGCCGTCGGCAAAACGGCCGCGGCCGGTGAGCCGGGTGATCTTGCGGGCCTTGGCCAGGCCGTCCAGGCCGCCGGCCAGTTGTCCCACGATCTTGGCCTTGTGGGCCCGCAGGGCCTCGATGTCGATGGCGAGCCCGTCGAACCGCAGGCCGAAGGCGGCCGCGGCCCGCGCCTCCTCGATGGCCGCAACCGCATGGAGCAGGGTTTTCGACGGGATGCAGCCCACATTGAGGCAGACCCCGCCCAGCCGGCCGCCCTGTTCGATCAGGCAGACATCGAGCCCCAGGTCGGCGGCGCGGAAGGCCGCCGTATAGCCGCCCGGCCCGCCGCCGAGGATGGCGACGCCGGTTTCGATTGCATGTTCCATGGACAACTCTCGCTTCGGAAAATCAGGAGGACAAGCCGGCAAAACAGTGCGTTGCAGGCCTCAAAACAGGTGTTCGGCCAGTTCGGCCACGGTGCGCACCGGCACGAGCCGCAGGACTTCTTTCTTCTTGCCCCGCAACTGGCGGGCCGAGGATTCGGGCATGAAAAAGGTGGTGAAGCCCAGGCGACCGGCCTCGCGCAACCGCATCTCCATCTGGCCCACGGCCCGGACCTCACCGGCCAGGCCGACCTCGCCGCAGACCACCGTGGCCGGATCGATGGGTTTTTCGAAAAAACTGGACAGCAGCGCCGCCACCACCCCCAGGTCGAGGGCCGGCTCGATGATCCTGATGCCGCCGGCGACGTTGAGGAAGATGTCGTGGTCGAACAGGGTCACCCCCAGCTTCTTCTCCAGCACCGCGGTGAGCAGGGCCAGCCGCTGGGGATCGGCGCCGATGGCGGTCCGCCGGGCCGTGCCCAGGCTGGAGCGGCTGACCAGGGCCTGGACCTCGACCAGGATCGGCCGGGTGCCCTCGACGCTGGGCAGGACCACCGAGCCCGGCACATTGACCGGCCGCTCGGCCAGGAAAAGCGCCGAGGGGTTGTCGACCCCGGCCAGCCCGCTCTCCTGCATCTCGAACACGCCGATTTCGTTGGTGGAGCCGAAACGGTTCTTCACCGTGCGCAGGATGCGGAACACCTGGCCGCGGTCGCCCTCGAAGTAGAGCACGGTATCGACCATGTGCTCCAGGACCCGCGGGCCGGCGATGGCGCCGTCCTTGGTGACGTGGCCGACCAGCAGGACCGGCAGGTGGCTCGACTTGGCCAGGGCCAGCAGCCGCGCCGTGGCCTCGCGCACCTGGGTGACCGAACCCGGCGCCGAGCCGACCTCCTCGCTGTACACGGTCTGGATCGAATCCACTGCCAGCAGGGCCGGCCGCATGGTGGCGGCCAGGTCGATCATGGCCTCGACGCAGTTCTCGGTCGAGAGGAAGATGGCCTCGTCCTTGATGCTGAGCCGGTTGGCGCGCATGCGGATCTGGCGCATGGACTCCTCGCCGGTGACGTAGAGCACCTGCAGCCCCTTGGCCGCCAGCGAGGCGAGCAGTTGTAGGATCAGGGTGGACTTGCCGATTCCCGGATCGCCGCCGATCAGCACCAGGGAACCGGGCACGATGCCTCCGCCGAGCACCCGGTCCATCTCGGCGATGCCGGTCACCAGGCGGAGGCACTCCTCCTCGCCGGCCGTGGCCAGGGGCTGGGCCGTGGCCGGCGTCCGGCCCGGCCGCGCCGCAGTCGACCGGCGCTGTTCGGTCAGGCTGTCCCAGGCGCCGCAGTCGGGACAGCGGCCGAGCCACTTGCGGCTGGCAAAACCGCACTGGCCGCAGACAAAAAGCGGGGCCGCGTCTTTTTTCGGTGGCTGCATGGGCGATCCTGGGTCAAAAAGTTCGAAGAAACGGCTGCGGAGGACGGCCGGGCCGCGTCTTTTCCCGTGGCATTCCGGCGCTGAACTCGTATGATAGCTTATACAATGCGCCATGGCCGAACGCAACCTGTTCGCCAACGGCCGCCGCCCACCTTCACCGACTGGAGCATCCCATGTATTACGTCGCCACCAAAATCTGCCGCACCAGCGAAATCGGCCTCAACGGCAACCTCTTCGGCGGCACCATGCTGTCCTGGCTGGACGAGGCCGGGGCGGCCTTTGCCGGCTATCTCTGCCGCGCCCCGGCCATGGTCACCCTGAAAATGGAGGAGGTTTTGTTTCGGCGGCCGGTCAAGATCAGCCACCACGTGCGCATCTACGCCAGCGTGCAGAGGGTCGGCACCACCTCCATGACCATCGACGTCGAGGCGCGGCGGTTCGATTTCGACCAGGATCTGGAGGAACTGGTCTGCTCGACCCGGATGGTCTACGTCAAGATCGATGCCGAGGGCAATCCGGCGCCCATCGACAGCCGGCTGCGCGATTCCCTGGACCAGTCCCTGGCGGAATTCGCCCGGCACTGACCGGCCCGTGGCGAGGCCGGCGTCCTGCTCGCCATTTTGTTTGCCGCGACGTGCGCGCGGTGGTATGAACTGCTCCAGATCGGGCCGACCGCAACCGACCGGATTGAGGCGATTCGTCGGTCCGATCTCAACGAAAAGACAGGGGGAAGCACGAAAGGCCGCCCGTTCGGGCCGCCGGGATGAATACGACCGGTCCGGGCGCGGAGGGCGGCTCCATTGCCGGTCGCTTGCGCGGCGGCAGGGCATAGATCATACCGTCTCTGACTGAACAGACATCTCCCCGCAGTCGCGGCGTGCAACCGGGGCGCGGTACGGCCGGACCCGCGCGGGAGAGGAGGAACATCGATGGACATGAAAACCGTCCGGGAAAACGCCCGGCACAAACTGAAAGGCTTCTGCCGGGTCTGCCCGGTCTGCGACGGCCGGGCCTGCGCCGGCGAGGTGCCCGGCATGGGCGGCCTGGGCACCGCCTCGTCGTTTAAGGCCAATGTCGAGGCCCTGGCGCGGGTGCGCCTGCAGATGCGGACCATCCACCCGGTGAAGGAGCCCACGCTTTCCCTCGCCCTGTGGGGCACAACCCTGGCCATGCCCATTCTGGTGGCGCCGATGACCGGTTCCACCTACAATATGGGCGGCGCCATGACCGAGGAGGCGTTCGTGGCCGAACTCGCGGCCGGCGCCCTCCAGGCCGGCACCATCGCCATGACCGGCGACGGCGCCGACCCGACCATGTACGGCAGCGGGCTGGCGGCCGGCAAGGCGCACCCGGCGAGCACCATCGCCATCATCAAGCCGCGGGCCCAGGAGGTGGTTGTGCAATACCTCCGCGAGGCGGAAGAGGCCGGCGTGCTGGCCACGGGCATGGATGTCGACGGCGCCGGCCTGGTGACCATGGCCATGAAGGGCCAGCCGGTGGGCCCCAAGACCTTCGAGGAGCTGCAGGAAGTGATCGGCGCCACCAAACTGCCCTTCATCGTCAAGGGGATCATGACCGTTGACGAGGCCGAGGCGGCGGTGCGGGCCGGAGCGGCGGCGATCGTGGTTTCCAACCACGGCGGCCGGGTGCTCGATTTCGCCCCCGGCGCGGCCGAGGTCCTGGCCGAAATCGCCGACCGGGTCAAGGGCAGGACGATCATCTTCGCCGACGGTGGCGTGCGCAGCGGCGCCGACGTGCTCAAGCTGCTGGCCCTGGGCGCGGACGCCGTGCTCGTCGGCCGGCCGCTGGTCGTGGCCGCCTTCGGCGGCGGCCGGGAGGGCGTGGCCCTGATGCTCAACCAGTTCAAAAACGAACTGCTCCAGGCCATGCTGCTCACCGGCACGGCGGATGTGAGCCAGGTGTCGCGCGCCATCCTCTTTCGCTGAATTTTCCCGCCGTCCCGCGCCCCGTCGCGCGGGCGGCGGCCCTGCCGGGCAGGCCCGGCCATTCATTCACCATCACTCACGCCATGGATGATCGTATGGACAACGCCCTCGCCCTGCCCCTCTGCAAAACCAAACTGGTCTGCACCATCGGCCCGGCCTCGGATGCCCCGGCCATGCTGGAGCAGATGCTGGCAGCCGGGATGACCGTCGCCCGGCTCAACTTCTCCCATGGCGATTTCCGGGTGCACGGCGACACCATCCGCCGTATCCGCGAGGCCGCCGCCGCGGTGGGCCGGCCGGTGGCCATCATGGCCGATCTGCCGGGCCCCAAAATCCGCATCGGCACCCTGGCCGAGGAACCGGTCGAGCTGACCATCGGCAGCCGCTTCACCCTGACCACCGAGGAGGTCAGCGGCACCGGCGAACGGGTCTCGGTGACGCTGAAGGAACTGCCGCGGGCCGTGTCGCCCGGCGACATCCTCTTCATCAACGACGGCCTGATCCAGGTGCAGGTGGAGTCCATCGAAGGCAGCGAGGTCCATTGCCGGGTGCTGGTCGGCGGCAAGCTGCGCTCGCGGAAGGGGCTCAACCTGCCGGGCATCGATCTGGGCATTTCCGCCTTCACCGAGCACGACCGCGCCTGCATGCAGTTCGCCCTGGAGCACGGCGTGGACGCCATCAGCCAGTCCTTTGTCAACAGCGCCGCCGACATCCAGGCGGTGCGACGGGCCGCGACGGAGATGGGCTTTGCGCCGTTCATCATCGCCAAGATCGAGCGGGCCTCCATCCTGACCAGAATCGACGAGATCATGGAGGCCACCGACGGGGTGATGGTGGCGCGTGGCGACCTCGGGGTGGAAATCCCCATCGAGGAGATCGCCATCATGCAGAAGATGATCACCGCCAAGGCCAATCTCTTCGGCAAGCCGGTGATCACCGCCACCCAGATGCTCGAATCGATGACCAACAACCGGCGGCCGACCCGGGCCGAGGCGACCGACGTGGCCAACGCCATCCTCGACGGCACCGATTGCGTGATGCTCTCCGAGGAATCGGCCATGGGCCACTACCCGCTGGAGTCGGTCCGCATGTTGGCCCAGATCGCCATGGCCACCGAACCCCACCGCATGCGTCACAGCTACCGCAAAACCCCGGAACACCCGATTTTCACCGAGATCCGCGAGGTGGACTACATCGCCGCCAGCGTCAACAGCATCGTCAGCCAGACGGACACCGTGGCCGCCATCCTCGCGCCCACCGACAGCGGCCTCACCGCCCGGCGGCTGTCGCGCTACCGCCTGCCCACCTGGATCATGGCGGTCAGCTCCAACAAAAAGACCTGCCGGGAGCTGCTCTTCTCCTACGGCGTCTTTCCCATCTACGAACCCAACCACCCGGCGGACTGGACCGACTACGCCCGCGATTACGCCCTGAAGTACCGGCTGCTCGGCAGCTGCATCATCCAGACCGAGGGCCCCTCCCCGGAAAACCCGGACCGCAACCACAAGATGGAGATCATCGACCTGCGGGAGATTCTCTAAGGCGGCCGGGGACGCGGCCTGCCGGGGACGGATCTTCAGGCCGTGCCGCCTCCTTCCGCCAGCAGGCTCGCGGCGGCGCGGTCGGCCAGCCACAGCAGACCGCCGCCGGCCGGCCGGATCAGGTGGACCGGCAGCCGCGGCTGTTCTCCGGTCAGGGCCGCGCGCAGGACGGCGGCCTTGCCTTGGCCGCTCACCAGAAACACCACCAGCCGGGCCTGGTTGAGCAGCGGCGCGGTCAGGGTAACGCGCGCAAACGGCTCCTCCGGCCGTTTGGTGACCGCAGTCCAGCGCTGTTGCTCGGCCAGGGCGGCGGCATCGGGCAGAAGCGAGGCCGTATGGCCGTCGTCCCCCAGGCCGAGGATCGCCAGATCGAATCGGGGCGGCCGGCCGGCGAAGAAGCAGTGCAGTTGGTCGGCATAGAATTCCGCCACCTGTTCCGGGGCGCCGGCGCAGTCGATGGCGTGCACCTGCTCCGGCGGAACCGGCACCCGGTCGAGCAGGGCCAGGCGGGCCATGGTCTCGTTGCGGCGCGCATCGCCCGCCGGCAGGCAGCGTTCGTCGCCCCAGAAGACATGCACCTGATGCCAGGGAATGTTCTGCGCCAGCGGTTCCCCGGCCAGCAGCTCGTAGGCACGGCGCGGGGTAGCGCCGCCGGCCAGGAGCACGCCGCACCGGCCGCGGGCAGCCACCGCGGCTTGCATTGTTTCGGCGCACAGCTCCGCCGCCGCCTGGGCGAGCGCTTCCGCATCGGCATACACCCGCAACTCGCCCCTGCCGGTCATTCCGGAGCCACCGAAGGTTGCAGCCAACTGTGCCGCTGCCGGGCCACCATCAGGTCGGCCGACTCCGGCCCCCAGGTGCCGGCGGCGTATTCGGAAAAACCGGCGGCCGGCACCGAATCCCAGGCCTCCAGGATCGGGGTCACCACCTGCCAGGCGCACTCGATCTGGTCGGACCGCATGAACAGGGTGGCGTCGCCGCGAATCACGTCGAGCAGCAGGGTTTCGTAGGCCTCGGGCGCCGGGGTGCGGAAGGCTTCGTGGTAGCGGAACCGCATCTCCGCCGTGCCGAGCAGCATGCGCGTGCCCGGCTGCTTGACCTGGATGCGGGTGCCGATCCCCTCTTCCGGCTGGATGCGGATGACGATCCGGTTCGGCTGCCAACTCTCCACCGCGGCCGAGGGGAAAAACTGGTGCGGCGGCTCGTGGAAGAGCACGTTGATCTCCGACACCTTGGCCGGCAACCGCTTGCCGGTACGCAGATAAAAGGGCACGCCCTGCCAGCGCCAGTTGTCGATGTGGAAGGTGAAGGCGGCAAAGGTCTCGGTGGTCGAATCCGGGGCGACCTTGGCCTCCTCGCGGTAGCCCCGCACATCCCGGCCGAGCACGGTGCCCCGCCGGTACTGGCCCCGGACCGCCACCCGGTGGATGGCGTCCGGATGGAACGGCCGGATGGCCCGGAGCACGTCCACCTTCTTGTTGCGGATGTCGTCGGCATCGAAGGAAATCGGCGGCTCCATGGCCACCAGGCAGAGCAGCTGGAGGAGATGGTTCTGGACCATGTCGCGCAGGGCGCCGGCCCGGTCGTAATAGTCGCCGCGCTCCTCCACGCCCACGGTCTCGGCCACGGTGATCTGCACCTGATCGATGTAGCGCCGGTTCCAGATGGGCTCGAACAGCGAGTTGGCGAAGCGGAAGGCCAGGATGTTCTGCACCGTTTCCTTGCCCAGGTAGTGGTCGATCCGGTAAATCTGCGATTCGACGAACAGTTCGCCGAGGAAGCGGTTCAGGGCCCGGGCCGACTCCAGGTCGCGGCCGAAGGGCTTTTCCACCACCAGCCGGTCGTGGGCGCAGTCGCGGCAGACCCCCAGCCGCTGGAGCATGGCCGCGGACGGCTCCATCATCTGCGGCGGCACGGCCAGATAGTGGATGCGGTTGGCGCGCACGCCCCAGTCTTTTTCGATGGCGGCCAGGCGGCTGCTGAGCGCCAGGCCGGAGGCCGGGCTGAGCACATCCTCGGACAGATAGGACACCCCTTCGGCAAATGTCCGCCAGACCGCCTCGTCGGCGATGCCGCGCCGGGAAAAGCTGGCCACGCCCTCGCGCAGGCTCTGGCGGAAGGCGTCGTCCTCCAGCGGCCGGCGGGCCACGCCGATAATGGCGAACCGGTCGGGCAGCTGTCGGTCCAGATGGAGGTTGTAGAGGGCGGGGATCAGTTTGCGCCGGGTCAGGTCGCCGGCCGCGCCGACGATGACCAGGATGGTCGGAGGCAGGGATGCGGTGTGCGCCATGATCAGCCCTCCGCCGGCCGTTCGCCGTGGCCGCCAAACTGCGCCCGCAGGGCCGAGAGCAGTTGGGCGGCGAAATCGCCGTGACCGCGCGAGCCGAAGCGCTGGAACAGGGCGGCGCTCAGCACCGGCGCGGGCACGCCGGCCTCGACGGCGGCATTGATGGTCCAGCGGCCTTCACCAGAATCGGATACCCGGCCGGCGAACCCGGCCAGGGTCGGCTGCTCGGCCAGGGCCCTGGCGCTCAGGTCGAGCAGCCAGGAGGGAATCACCGAGCCGCGCCGCCACAGTTCGGCGATGTCGGCCAGGTTGAAGTCGTAGCGGAAATGCTCGGGATGCGCAAGCGGCGCGGTCTCAGCGTCGCTGGCCTGCCCGCCGCTGCCGATGTTGGCGTGGCGGAGGATGTTGAACCCTTCGGCGTAGGCGGCCATCAGGCCGTATTCGATGCCGTTGTGGATCATCTTGACGAAATGGCCGGCCCCGCTCGGGCCGCAGTGGAAATAGCCCTGCTCGGCGGTCGAGCCCGCCGGCCGGCCGGGTGTGGGCGCCACCTGGCCGACGCCGGGCGCCAGGTCGCGGAAAACGGGATCGAGCCGCCGCACGGCCTCGTCCTCGCCGCCGATCATCAGGCAGTAGCCCCGATCAAGCCCCCAGACGCCGCCGCTGGTGCCGACGTCGAGATAGCGGATGCCACGAGCGCGCAGGACCTCGCTGCGGCGGAGATCGTCCTGGTAGTGCGAGTTGCCGCCGTCCACCAAGATGTCGCCCGGCGCCAGCAGCGGCGCCAGTTCGGCAATCACCCCGTCGACCGCGGCGGCGGGCACCATCAGCCAGACCACGCGCGGCGCGGCCAGGCGGGCGACCAGCTCGCCGTAGGCGGCCACCGCCACGGCGCCCTCCGCCACCAGTGTGTCCGCCGCCCCGGCCCGGCGGGCGTAGACCACGCACGCATGCCCCCGGCGCAGCAGCCGCCGCACCATGTCGCCCCCCATCCTGCCGATCCCGATCATTCCCAGCTGCATGCTTGCCTCCCGAACATGTTCTTGTTTGCGACAGATCCCGCTATTTCCGACTGTCCTTGATGTACATCACCGAATTGTTCTTGCGCATCTCGACCTGGAACAGATCGGTCATCCGGACGAGATCGCTCAGTTTTTTATAGCCGTAGTTGACGGGCGAAAAGGACGTGGTGTTCGAGATGTACTGGCCGACCCGGCCCAGGTGCGACCAGCCGTCCTCTTCGGCGGTCTGCTCGGCGGCATTGCGGAGCAGCTTGACCAGCCAGGTGTCGCCGCGCAGCTCGCCCCGCGATTTCTTCAGATCGCGGGGCGCATCCACCGGCACCTCGCCGCTTTCGGTTTCGGCCGCGGCCAGCAGATGTTCCGTGTAGATGAACTGGGAGCAGGCATTGACAAAGGGCAGCGGCGTCTTCTGCTCGCCGAAGCCGTACACCGTGAGGCCGTTGGTCAGGATGCGCATGACCAGCGGGGTGAAATCGCTGTCGCTGGTCATGAGGGCGAAGGCGTCCAGTTGCTGGGTGTACAGCAGGTCCATGGCGTCGATGATCATGGCGGCGTCGGTGGCGTTCTTGCCCTGGGTGTAGGCGAACTGCTGGATGGGCTGGATGGCGTAGGGGTGCAGCTGCTCCTCCCATCCCTTGAGATGGGGCGTTTTCCAGTTGCCGTAGGCCCGCCTGATGTTGGTGACCCCGTACTTGGCCAGTTCGTTGAGCACGCCGTCCACCGCCTGATGGCTGGCATTGTCGCAATCGATCAGCAGGGCGATCTTGCGGTCTCTTTCCATGCATCCCTCCTCTCGTGAACGGGCTGCGATGACCGGCCGCCCTCAGCCGAGGGCGACATCGAGGATCATCATGGTGGCGAATCCGGCCAAAGTGGCCATGGTCACGAAGTCGATGTTGGCCTGTTTGCGCTGGGATTCGGGAATCAGTTCCTCGACCACCACGAAAATCATGGCCCCGGCGGCGAAACAGAGGGCATAGGGCAGGATGTGCTGCATCTTGAGGACAAAACAGGCGCCGAGCACGCCGGCGATCGGCTCGACCACGCCGGAGGCCTGGCCCAGGAAAAAGCTCTTCCGCCGGCTCAGGCCCTCGCGCCGCAGCGGCATGGCCACCGCCGTCCCCTCGGGAAAATTCTGCAGGCCGATACCGATGGCTAGGGCGATGGCCCCGCCGAGGGAGGCCGAGGGCAGGTCCGCGGCCACCGCGCCGAAGGCCACGCCCACCGCCAGCCCCTCGGGGATGTTGTGCAGGGTGATGGCCAGCACCAGCAGGGTGGAGCGCTGCCAGGAGGTCTTGATGCCCTCGCTGTCCGCCAGGGCCAGGCCCGGATGGAGGTGGGGCAGGAACCTGTCGGTGAGCCGCATGAAGACACCGCCGCCCATGAAGCCGATGGTGGCGGTCAGCCAGGGGATGTGGCCCAGGTGCCCGGCCATCTCGATCCCCGGCGCCAGGAGCGACCAGAAGCTGGCCGCGATCATCACCCCGGCGGCGAAACCGAGCATGCCGTCCAGCAGCTTGGGGTTGATCTCCCGCTGGAGAAAGACGAGCCCGGCCCCGGCCGCGGTCACGGCCCAGGTGAACAGGGTCGCCAGCAACGCCTGCACAATCGGATTGAACTGTGCGATGAACTCAACCATATCCGCCTCTCATGCCAATGCGTGCCTCGGTTCCGCCCCGGTGCGTTCCGGTCGGAGCGGGTCGAGACGGGTCGGGGACTCAGTCGCCCTTTTTGGGTTTGTCCAGATAATCGATCCCCGTCTCGTGCAGCTCCTTCAGCTTGTCCTCAATGCGGTCGCACAGCGTCTTCAGGATCTTGATGCGGGCGAAATACTTGTCGTTGGCCTCAACCAGCGTCCACGGGGCCATCAGGGTGCTGGTCCGGTCCACCATGTCGCAGACCGCCTGTTCGTACAGCTCCCATTTTTCCCGGTTGCGCCAGTCCTCCTCGGTGATCTTGAAATTCTTGAAGCCGGTCTTCTCCCGGTCCTTGAACCGGCGCAACTGTTCGTCCTTGGTGATGGCCAGCCAGAATTTGACCACCATCAGGCGGTGGCGGACCATCTGCGCCTCGAAGTCGTTGATTTCGCCGTAGGCCCGCATCCAGTCGGCCTCCGAGCAGAAGCCCTCGACCCGCTCCACCAGCACCCGGCCGTACCAGGAGCGGTCGAAGACGGTCACCCGGCCCTTGCGCGGCAGATGCCGCCAGAACCGCCACAGATAGGGCTGGACTCGTTCCTCCTCGGTGGGGGCCGCGATGGGAATCACCTGGTAATAGCGGGCGTCCAGAGCCCCGGTGATGCGGCGGATGCTGCCGCCCTTGCCGGCGGCGTCGTTGCCCTCGAAGACCACGATCACCGACATGTAGCGGAACTTGGGATCGCGGGTCAGCTCGTTGAGCCGGCCCTGCAGTTTCTCCAGCTTGACCTTGTAGCTCTTTTTTTCGACCGCCTGGGTCATGTCCAGGGTCTTGAGCAGGTGCAGGTTGTCGATGGGCGGCAACAGGGGCGGCGCCAGGATGCGGGGCTGCGGCGAGGCCTCCAGTTGCAGCCGGCCCTGGATGGCCTTGAGGATCACCTTGCCCACGGTCAGGTTGCGGTACTGCGCATCCTCGCCCTCGATGACCAGCCAGGGGGCCTCGGCCGTGCTGGTGTGCCGGATGACCTTTTCGTGCACGGCCCGGAACTTGTCGTACTGTTTGTAATGCTTCCAGTCGCGCTTGGTCACCTTCCAGCGGGTCAGGGGATTCTTCTCCAGCTCCTTGAACCGCTTTTCCTGCTTCTCCTTGGACAGATGCAGCCAGAGCTTGATCACCAGCGCGCCCTCATCCACCAGCATTTTTTCCAGCCGGGCGGCCCGTTCCAGGCTCTGGTCGAGATCGGCGTCCTCGGTGCGGCCATTGACCCGGTTCAGGATCGGCCAGGTGTACCAGGAGCCGAGGAAAACGCCGATCTTGCCCTTGGGCGGCAGGGATCGCCAGAAGCGCCACATCATCGGCCGGTCGAGTTCCTCGTCCGAGGGTTCGCCCATGCCGTGGGTCTGGATGTGGCGCGGGTCCATCCACTCGTTGAGCAGGTTGACGGTGGCGCCGCGGCCGGAGCCGTCCAGGCCGCCCACCAGGATGATCACCTGGAAGGCCGCCGATTTCGCCAGCTCGAACTGGGCGTCGAGGAGCGCCTCCCGCAGGGCCGGCACCTCCTTTTCGTAGACCGATTTCTTGATTTTGTGCCCCAACTCCGCTGATTCAAACATCTGCCCGCTCCTCCTTGACCATGCGCCGCCGGTCGCGGCGGCACGCTTAGCGCACGAATTCACCTTTGTTCGATTCTGGCATCAATCGGCAACATTTGCAAACCGCCGGCAAAATATCCGTCGATGATCCGCCGGTCCGCCTCGAAGGCATAGTCGATGCCCGCATGCGCGTGCCGGTCGATCCACTTGAGGGCCGTCAGGTCGTCGCCGGGCTCGGGGCTGCCCGCCACCATCTCCCCGAGCAGCACGATCACCAGGGTGTGGTGGCAATCGTCGAGATGGTTGGACACCACATTGACGATGCCGTCGATCCGCACCTCCAGCCCGGTCTCCTCCCGGACCTCGCGGCGGGCGGTGTCGATGAACGATTCCTCGTACTCGATGTAGCCGCCGGGCAGGCACCACCTGTTGCCGTAGCGGGCTGTTGCCCGGCGCCTGCCGATGAGGATCTCGCCTGCGGCCGACCGGACGAGCATGGTGATGCCGGGGGCGGGATTGAGATGATGGACAGCGGCGCACCGCTCGCAGCGCTGCCGCTCGAACCGGGCCAGCACCCGTTCGGCGAAGCGGGCGCCGCACTGCGGGCAATGCCGCAGCCGCCGGTTGTTGCCGGCCAGCGGTCCGGAATGGCTGAACACCTGATACAGATGCACCCTGCACCTCTCGTCCATGCTCCCCGCCCGGTGCGGCGGTTGTCTTCCCCTGCCGGTCACCTTTGTGTGTTGCGCCGATTTTTGCAACGACAATTTGCAGACCACCCCATCCCCGTCTTCCGCGAGGCGGTCCCATGCGCCCGGACCGCAGACCAAGGGCACCGCCAAGAAATACGTTGTCGGGACCGGTTTTGATGGGATAGTCTGGCGGACACGGAACGATGGCGCGTGCCGGCGGCCTGGCACTCTTTTCCCGGAAACCATGGAATGAGACGAACACTGCACCTTCGGATGTTCATGCCCCTGCTGGCCCTGGCCCTGTTCGGCGGGGCGCTGTGGCTTCTGCACCGGACCCTGAGCGAGTTCCACTACCACGACATCCTCCGCCAGCTGCATGCGCTCCATTCCGGCCAGATCGCCGCGGCCCTGGGCCTGACCGTCCTGAGCTATACGGTCATGACCGGCTACGACTGGTTGGCGATCCGGTATGTGCAGCACCCGCTGGCAACCCACAAGGTGGCCCTGACCTCCTTCATCAGCTACGCCTTCAGCAACAATATCGGCCTGTCGCTCCTGGCCGCCGGCTCGATCCGCTACCGGCTCTATTCCGCCTGGGGACTGTCGACCGAGGAGATCGCCAGGGTGCTCTCCTTCACGGTTGCCACCTTCTGGCTGGGCGTCTGCGCGGCGGGCGGCATGACCTTTGTCATGGAACCGCTCAGGCTTCCGGGCACGCTGCACCTGCCCTTCCTGTCCGTCCGCCTGCTGGGCCTGGTCCTGCTCGTCCTGGTCGGGGCCTATCTGGCGACCGTGCACCTGCGTTCCCGCCCGTTCGCGGTGGGCGGCTGGCAGTGGTCCCTGCCCCGGCCCGGACTGGCCTGGGCCCAGATGCTGATCGGCGCCGCCGACTGGGTGCTGGCCGGCAGCGTGCTGTATGTGCTGCTGCCCGCATCCGTCCACCTGTCGCTCCCGCATCTGTTGGGGATCTTCCTCCTGGCCCAGGTGGTGGCCCTGATCAGCCATGTCCCCGGTGGGCTCGGCGTGTTCGAATCGCTGATCCTGCTCAGTCTGCCGCATGCGCCCCTGGATGCCCTGGCCGGCAGCCTCATGGTGTACCGGGCCGTGTACTATCTGCTGCCGCTGGCCTGCGCCAGCCTGCTGCTGGGCGGCATCGAATTTTTCCGGCAGCGGGCCCTGGCCGGGCGGATCGTCAAGGGCTTCGCCCGGCTGGGCACCAGCCTGGTGCCGCAACTCATGGCGGCCTCCACCCTGGCCGGCGGGGCGGTGCTGCTGGTTTCCGGCGCAACCCCCGGACATCCGGGACGGCTGCATTGGCTGCACAACATGCTGCCCCTGCCGGTGGTGGAATTCTCGCACTTTCTCGGCAGCCTCACCGGGGCCGGCCTGCTGCTGGTGGCCTGGGGGCTGCTGCGCCGTCTTGATGCGGCCTATCTCCTGGCCGTCATCCTGCTGGCCGGCGGTTCGCTCTTTTCCCTGCTCAAGGGGGCGGACTACGAAGAGGCTATCGTGCTGGGCCTGATGCTCCTGGCCCTGCTGCCCTGCCGCCAGGCCTTCTATCGCCGTTCGTCCCTGCTCAACGAACCGCTGGGCAGAAGATGGACCCTGCTGATTCTGCTGGTCATGGGGTGTTCGATCTGGCTCGGCTTCTTCTCCTACAAGCATGTGGAGTATTCCCACGATCTCTGGTGGCGTTTCGCCATCAGCGGCGATGCGCCGCGCTTTCTCCGGGCCATGGTCGGTGCCTTGAGCCTGTTGCTCCTGTACGCCGCCGCCCACCTGCTGCGGCCGGCCCGCCTCGTGACCCCGTTGGCCCAGGCCGCCGGATTGGACCGGGCCAGGGTCGTTATCGCGGCCAGCCCGCAGACGCGAGCCAACCTGGCCCTGCTCGGCGACAAATCCCTTCTATTCAACGAGAGCACGACCGCGTTCATCATGTATGCCGTCGAGGGGAGGAGCTGGATCGCCCTCGGCGATCCCATCGGTCCTCCGGCCGAGCATCAGGAACTGGTCTGGCGGTTCCGCGAACTCAGCGAGCGGGCCGAAGGCTGGCCGGTCTTCTACGAGGTCGGCCACGACACCCTCTATCTCTACCTCGACCTCGGCCTGACCCTGCTCAAGCTCGGCGAGGAGGCCAGGGTGCCGCTGGCCCGGTTTTCCCTGGAGGGCAAGGCGCGAAGCGGCCTGCGCTACTCGCATCGCCGGGCGGAAAAGGAAGGATGTACCTTCGAACTGGTCGATACCCCGGCCGTTGCCGCCCTGCTGCCGGAATTGCGGCGGATTTCCGATACCTGGCTGGCCGGCAAGAAAACCAAGGAAAAAGGATTCTCCCTGGGTTTTTTCCAGCCGGAATATCTACGGGCCGCTCCCGTGGCCCTGGTGCGGCACGACGGGCACATCGTCGCCTTTGCCAATCTATGGCTGGGAGCGGAGCGGGAAGAGATGTCCATCGACCTGATGCGCTTTCTCCCCGAGGCGCCGCCCGGCACCATGGACTATCTGTTCATCAGCCTGATCCTCTGGGGCCGGCAGCAGGGCTATGCCTGGTTCAACCTCGGCATGGCGCCCCTGGCCGGTCTGGCCAACCGCCCGCATGCCCCCCTGTGGCACCGGGCCGGTTCACTGCTCTATCAGCACGGGGAACATTTCTATAACTTCAAGGGGTTACGGGCGTACAAGGAAAAATTCGATCCCATATGGGAACCGCGCTACCTGGCCTCGCCGGGCGGCCTGGCCCTGCCCCGGATCATGACCAATCTGGCCACCCTGATCTCCGGCGGGGCCAAGGGGATGGTGGGCAAGTAAACCGGGACGGGGCGGCAGCGGTTCCCCGGCAGGAGGAGGAGGGAGATGCGGACCATGAACGGAGGCGGCGGAAAGCGGTCACGCCGCCATGGCGGCACGGGCCGATGGGGCCGGTTGGCGCACCGGTTTCTGGCGGCGGCCTGCGCCTGGGGCGCGCTGGCAGCGCCGGCTGGGGTTCATGCCGGGCCGGCACCCGAACAGGAGGCCATCGCCGCCCTGCCCCTCATTGAGCTGCCCGCCGCCTCCCAGAGCGATATCCTGGCCATCATCCTCTCGGGCGACGGCGGATGGGCCGATCTGGACAAAACCTTCGGCGAGGCCTTTCAGCAGCGGGGCATCGCCACCGTCGGCTTCGACTGCCTCAAATATTTCTGGAAGGAACGCAACCCCGCCGAGATGTCGCAGGCGCTGGACACGGTCATCCGGCACTATCTGCACACCTGGCAGAAAAAACGGGTCCTCCTGGTCGGTTTCTCGTTCGGGGCCTGCTGGCTGCCCTTTCTCGCCAACCGCCTGCCCGGCGACCTCCTGGCCCAGGTCCAGCTCTGCGTCCTGCTCGGACCGGGGGCCTTCGTCAATGTCGAGATCCATGTCATGGACTGGATGAAAGACGAGCGGCGGGACGGGGCCCTGGAGGTGCTCCCCGAGGCGGCGCGCCTCACCGGGCCGGTGCTGTGCGTGTACGGCACGGAAGAGGACGGCGCCATCTGCCCGGCCCTGAAAGGGAGCAATGTCACGATCCTGCCCATGCCGGGCGACCATCATTACAACTACCGCTACGACCCGGTCATCGAGGCCATCTTCAGGGAGATGGATGCTGTGCGGAAACGGGCGCCGCTTGCCCGGTAACCGCTCCGGCCGCCGCCTTACTGTCGGTGTCTGCTCTGGCGCCGGGTGCGGGAGTCGCCGAGGCTGCGGCGCCCGTCGGGCAGGCGGCTGACGTGCGCCATCACCGCCGGCGGCAGCACCCTGCCCCTGATCCCCAGGATGTCGGCGGCGAGGGCGTTGGCCACATCGGCCTTGTCCCTGCCCTGTTCTTCAGTGAGATAGGCGAACAGCAGTTCGGCAAGCCGCGGCAGGCCGATCTGCCAGGTGGCGCGGGTCTGTCCGTACAGCCAGCGGCTGAAGGCGCGGAAGCCGCGGAAGACGTCGCCATCCGGCCAGAGCAGCGGCGCGGTGCGGGTGCAGTTGCCGCTGTTGTACACCAGGTCCCAGAACCGGGCCAGCCGCTTCATCTCCTGCATCTCGCCGAAGGAGATCAGATCGTTGCACAGGATTTCGTAGGGCGGATCGGCGGAATAGACCATGCCGTGCGCCCGGTCGTGCCGGCCGATGGCGGTACCGGAGAGTTTCTTGAGGATGCCGATCTGGATCTCGCCGGAGGTGAGCGCCACCAGGGCGTTGAGGTGCGCACCGAACCGGTCGAGGGATTCGCCGGGCAGGCCGACGATCAGGTCGACGTGGAGGTGGGCGCCGGTCTGTTCTTCCAGGAAGGCCAGGTTGGCGCGGATGCGGTCCATGTCGAGTCGCCGGCTGATGGCGGCCGCGGTCTGCGCGTCCAGGGTCTGGATGCCGACCTCCAGTTGCAGGGTGCCCGGCAGGAAGCGGGCGAGCCGATCCTTGAGACTGTCCGGGAAATGGTCGGGGATGACCTCGAAATGGGCGTGAAAAGGCGGCGTTCTGGCGAGGAAGAAATCGAGGATGCGGGCCGCGGCGGCCGGATTGGCGTTGAAGGTGCGGTCCACGAACTTGAAGGTCCGCGCCCCGCGCTGCCACAACGCCTCCAGTTCGGCCACAAAGCCGTCGAGCGGAAAAGGCCGCACCCGCCGGTCGATGGACGAGAGGCAGAACTCGCAGGCAAAGGGACAGCCGCGGGAGACCTCGACATAGACCAGGCGATGGGCCAGATCCTCGTCGGTGTAGAACCGGTAGGGCGGGACCAGGGTATCGACCTCCACCGGCGCGGCGGGAATGATCCGCTCCGTGGGCGGATTGCCGGCGAGCAGGGCCCGGCAGAGTTCGCGGAAGCTGTGCTCCCCTTCCCCCCGGATCAGGTAATCGGCCTCGCTCAGGTCCACCCGCAGGGGCAGGTGGCTGACCTCCGGCCCGCCGAGCACGACGGTCGTTTTCGGGGCCACCCGCTTGAGCACGCCCACCAGGCGCCGCACCTCGGCCGCGTTCCAGATGTAGACACCGATACCGACGATGGCCGGCCCGCCGGCCAGGATGGCCTCGGCGATGTCGCCCGGCCGGTCGGTGAGGCAGTATTCCCGCACGACGGCCTGGGGCTGCAAGTCGGCCAGGTTGGCGTACAGCCAGCGCAGTCCCAGGCTGGCATGGATGTAGCGGGCGTTGATGGTGGCGAGAACGATGGCGGGCATAGAACAACCGCTGGCATGCCGCGGTTCGTTACCGGCCGTCACGCCCACTGCCAGATTGTCGATTGCCGCTCCTCATCCCGCGAGCCGCTGCCTGAGCACCTTGTGCAGGATGCCGCCCTGGCGGTAGTAGTCGATTTCCATGGCATTGTCGAGCCGCAGCCGGACCGGGACGATGTCGCTGCGGCCGTCGGCGCGGTCGATGCGCAGCGACAGCTGCTGGCCCGGCACCAGCTCGCCGCCGATGCCGGTCAGGCTGACGGTTTCACTGCCGTCCAATCCCAGGCTGGCGGCATCCGTGCCCTCCGCAAACTGGAGCGGCAGCACACCCATGCCCACCAGGTTGGAGCGGTGGATGCGCTCAAACGACACGGCCACCACCGCCCTGACGCCGAGGAGCAAGGTGCCCTTGGCGGCCCAGTCGCGCGAGGAGCCGGTGCCGTAATCCCTGCCGGCAAAGACCACCAGCGGCGTGCCCTTCTCTCGATAGCGCATGGCGGCCTCGTAGATCGGCATCTCCTCGCCCTCGGGCCAGTGCCTGGTCCAGCCGCCTTCCCGCTCCACCATCTGGTTGCGGATGCGGATGTTGGCGAAAGTGCCACGCATCATCACCTCGTGGTTGCCGCGCCGCGAGCCGTAGCTGTTGAAATCCTCCGGCCGGATGCCCAGGCCCTGGAGGTAGAGGCCCGCCGGGGTTTGCGGACCGATCGCGCCGGCCGGGCTGATGTGGTCGGTGGTGATCGAATCGCCGAACAGGGCCAGGATGCGGGCCCCATTGATATCGGCGACGGGCCGGGGGTCCGGGCTCAGTTCCTGGAAGAACGGCGGTTCGCGGATGTAGGAGGAATCCGCATCCCACTGATAGAGGTCGCCGCTGCCGCCGTGCAGCTCGTTCCACTGGGCATCGCCGGCAAAGACCGAGCCGTAGCTGACCGTGAACAGGTCCGGTTTCAGGCTCTGGCGCACCGCCGCCCGGATTTCCTCGGCATCGGGCCAAATCTCGCGGAGATAGACCGGCCGCCCCTCGGCGTCGACCCCCAGCGGTTCGCGGTCCAGGTCGATCAGCACCGTGCCGGCCAGGGCGTAGGCCACCACCAGCGGCGGCGAGGCGAGGTAGTTGGCCCGGACCTGGGGATGGATGCGGGCCTCGAAGTTGCGGTTGCCGCTGAGCACCGCGGCCACCACCAGGTTGCGCTCCCTGACCTCGGCGCTGACCGGTTCGTCCAGCGGCCCGGAGTTGCCGATGCAGGTGGTGCAGCCGTAGCCGACCACATTGAACCCCAGGGCCTCGAGGTCGGCCAACAGCCCGCTCTGTTCCAGATAGCGGGTGACCACCCGTGAACCGGGGGCCAGGCTGGTCTTGACCCAGGGCTTGCTGGTCAGGCCGCGCGCCCTCGCCTTGCGGGCCAGGAGGCCGGCGCCGATCATCACGTCCGGGTTGGAGGTGTTGGTGCAGCTGGTGATGGCGGCGATCACCACCGAGCCGTTGGTCGGGCCGGCGGCTGCCGGCGGCGTCGAGGCGGCGAGTTGCGGGGCGAACTGCTGTTCGAAATCCGCCCGCACCCCGGCCAGCGGCAGCAGGTCCTGGGGCCGTTTGGGGCCGGCCAGGCTGGGCACCACCGCATCGAGCCCGATGTCGTACACCACCGAATACGAGGGTTCGGCGCTGTCCGGCGCGTAGAAAAATCCCTGCTGCCGGCAGTAGCGCTCCACCAGCTCGACCTGCGCCGGCGTGCGGCCGCTGGCCCGCAGATACCGCAGGGTCTCGTCGTCTACCGGGAAGAAGCCCATGGTGGCGCCGTATTCCGGGGCCATGTTGGCGATGGTCGCCCGGTCGGGCAGGCTCAGATGTTGAAGGCCGGGACCGAAGAACTCGACGAAGCGGCCGACCACGCCCTTGGCGCGGAGGAAACGGGTGATGGTCAGCACCAGGTCGGTGGCGGTGGTGCCGGGCCGCAGAGCGCCGGCAAGGCGTACGCCCACCACCTCGGGAATCTGGAGGGAATAGGGCTGGCCGAGCAGGACCGCCTCGGCCTCGATGCCGCCTACGCCCCAGCCCATGACGCCCAGGCCGTTGATCATGGTGGTGTGGGAATCGGTGCCGAGCACGCTGTCCGGATAGAGCACGGTCTCGCCGTCCTGCTCGCCGCTCGTCACCACCGAGGCCAAGTATTCCAGGTTGACCTGGTGGACGATGCCGGTGCCGGGCGGCACCACCCGGAAATTGCGGAAGGCCTGCTGGCCCCAGTGGAGCATGGTGTAGCGCTCGCGGTTGCGGGTCATTTCCAGGCCGACGTTGACCGCCAGGGCCTCGGAACTGCCGCAGCGGTCCACCTGAACGCTGTGGTCGATGACCAGGTCCACCGGGATGAAGGGGTTCATGCTGGCCGGGTCGCCGCCGTGGCGGGCCAGGGCGGAACGCATCGCCGCCAGGTCGACCAGGGCGGGCACGCCGGTGAAATCCTGGAGAATGACGCGGGCGGGCATGAAGGGAACCGCCGCATCCGGGACCGCGTCGGGCCGCCAGGAGGCCAGAAGGTCGATGTCGGTTTCGGCCGCCAGCCCCTGGGGTGCGTGGCGGAGCAGGTTTTCCAGCAGGATGCGCAGGGAATACGGCAGACGCTCGATCGGACCGTAGCCGAGTTGTTCCAGGGCCTGCACCGAAAAGACGGTGTAGGTCGTGCTGCCGGCCTGCAGGGTTGTCCGGGGGTTGAAGCGGGAGAAATCCTTGGTCGCGGTCATGGCGCATGCCTCCTGGAAAGATAATGGGGAACGCTTTTCCTTACACGATTCGACCGGCTCAGCACAAGCAGGAAGGCGGCCGGCGGCGCCGCGAAAGGCGCGGGGGCTTTTTCGCCGCACCCCGTCGCGGTTTCTTGCTGTTTTGCTTTATTCATCCTATAGTAAGCACCTTCCGGCGAATCTAAAGAGCCCTTCTGTGCGAGAATGCCCCATGACCAAGACGTACGCGGAAATCAACGAGAAAATAGCCTCCGGCAAGGCCGTGGTCCTGACCGCCGAAGAGGTGATCGACTATGTCGACAAGCGGGGCCTGGAGGCCGCGGCCAAGGAGGTGGACGTGGTCACCACCGCCACCTTCGGGCCGATGTGCTCCTCGGGCTGCTTCCTCAACTTCGGCCACAGCAAGCCCAAGATGCGCATCTCCGAGGCCTGGATCAACGACGTGGCAGCCTACTGCGGCATTGCGGCGGTGGACGTCTACCTCGGCGCCACCCAGCTGCGCCACAACGATCCGGCCAACATGTACCACCCCGGCGAGTTCCGCTACGGCGGCGGCCATGTGATCGAGGACCTGGTGGCCGGCAAGAAGCTCCAGCTCTTCGGCCTCTCCTACGGCACCGACGACTATCCCCGCCGCGAGGTCCGCACCCTGTTCGACATCAACGACCTCAACCAGGCGATCATGGTCAACCCGCGCAACTGCTACCAGAACTACAACGTCGCGGTCAACGTCTCGGACAAGCGCATCTACACCTATCTGGGCATTCTCCGGGCCAAGATGCGCAACATGACCTACTGCTCGGCCGGGCAGCTGGCGCCGCTTTTAAACGATCCCCTCTACGAGACCATCGGCGTCGGCACCAGCGTGTGGCTGGCCGGGGCGCGGGGCCACGTCTACGCCGAGGGCACCCAGCACTGCTCGCTGGTCGAACGCGGCGGCAACGACGTGCCGGTGGAGGGCGCCGGCACGCTCGCCCTCACCGGCAACATGAAGGAGATGCTGCCCGAGTTCGTCCGCGGCGCCAGCTTCAAGGGCTACGGCGTGTCGCTGGCGCTCGGCGTGGGCATTCCCATCCCCATCCTCAACCCGCAGATTCTCCGGCGGACCACGGTACGCGACCGCGACATTTCCGCCTGCGTCGTCGACTATTCCGCGGATTATCCGGAGAAGACCGGCAATATCCTCGGCCGGTTCACCTACGAGGAGCTGCGCGCGGGCCAAGTGGAGCTGATGGGCAAGAAGATCCCGGTAACCTCGCTCTCCTCCTACAACAAGGCGCTCAAGATCTGCAACCTGCTCAAGAGCGAGATCCAGGACGGCAGATTTCTGCTCTCCGAGCCCAGTCAGCGCCTGCCGCTCAGCCAGGGCATGAAATCCATGAACATCACGGGGCCGGTCAGATGATCACCAAGAAAATCTATCTCTATTTCCCCAAAAGCGAGACCGAGAAGCCGATCGTCTACCAGCTGGTCAAGGATTACGATCTGATCGTCAACATTTTCCGGGCCAAGGTGACCCCGGAGGAGGAAGGCTATCTGAGCCTGGAGGTGACCGGCACCCAGGAGAACATCAACCGGGCCTTCGCCTTTCTCACCACCTTCGACGTGCTCATCCACGCCGGCAACAAGGGGGTGCACTGGGATGAGGGCCGGTGCGTCCACTGCTGCGCCTGCGTGGTCCACTGCCCGACCGCGGCCCTGGCCATCATCGACCGGCCCACCCGGACAGTGGCCTTCAACGAGGACAGCTGCATCGAGTGCCTGGCCTGCATCGCCGCCTGTCCGTTCGGCGCCTGCTCGTCGGCGTTCTGAGGGGGAACCCGGCGGTTTTGCCCCGTTGCCGATGCGCGTCTACCGTTCTTTTTCCTGGAAGGAAACCAACCTGCGGGTGGCCTGCGAGGCCTTTGACCTGGTGACTGGGACCGTGGTCGAGGAGCGGCGCCGGCTGGAGCGCTATATCGGCCGCCACCCGGAATTTCTCACCTCGCTGGTGCCGGTCGCCCTGCTGGACGATCCGCCCGAGGCGGCCATCCGCATGGCCGCCGCCGCCGAGTTGACCGGGCTCGGTCCCATGGCCGCCGTGGCCGGCACCTTGGCGCAGATGGGGGCGGAGGCGGCCATGGCCGCCGGCTGCCGCGAGGCCATCGTCGAAAACGGCGGCGATATCTTCATCCATTCCGGCCGCGAGGTCACCATCGGCCTGTACGCCGGCGACAACGCCATCGGCTCCAGGCTGGCTCTGCGCATCGACCCGGCGGACCTGCCCATGGCCCTGTGCTCCTCCTCCTCGAAAATGGGCCACTCGCTGAGTCTCGGCCAGTGCGATCTGGGCACGGTGGTGGCCAAGGACGGGGCGCTCGCCGATGCCGCCGTCACCCTGGTCTGCAACTTGATCAAGCACGAACGCGATCTCACCCCGGCGCTGGACCGGGTCGGCGCCATTCCCGGCATCGACGGCATCCTGGCGGTCAAGAACGGCAAGATCGGCCTCTGGGGCCGCCTGCCGGAGCTGGTCCGCAACCAGGACACCGGCGCCCGCAGCAAGATCACCCGCGACCTCCGTTCCGACTTCCAGGGATAACCCCGCCTAGCGCAGGGCGAACCGCACCGGTACCAACACCTGCATGGTCACCGGCAGGCCGCCCCGCTTCCCCGGCTCGAACAGCCAGCCCCGCACCGCCCTCAGGGCGGCGTCGTCAAGCAGTTGATGGCCGCTGGAGGCGTGCACGGCCAGATCGTCGACCGTGCCGCCGCCATCGACCAGGGCCGCCAGCACCACCGTGCCCTCCAGGCGGAGCCGCCGGGCGCGCTCGGGATAGGTCGGCGGCGGATTGTCGCGATAGCGCGGCCGGGCCGGCACCTCGGCCGGTTCGAGACCGGATGCGGTTGCCGCTGATTCGGCTTGGCCGGGAGCACCTGCGGATTGCGCCGGAGTCGGCGCCGTGGCCGCCGCTTCGGACGCGGACGGAGACGATGCAGCCGCAGTCTGGGCGGGCGCGGGCGACGCCGCTGACCGCGCCGGTTGTGCCGGTTTTATCGAAGGAGGTGTCGGCGCAGCCTGCCGTTCGCGGCGGGCCGCCACCACCGGACGCGGGGCGGTTTCCGGCTGCGCCGGCGGCTGGACCGCTGCCGGCGCGGAAACAGGCGCCTCAGCGTGCAGCGAAACCGTCACCACCTCGGGCTCCGGTCCCCACGCACGTCGCCCTTCATCCGGCGCAACCTGCAAAAGCGCGAGCAGGCCGGCATGGACCAGCATGGCCCCGACCAGGGACAGCCGCCAGGTCGGCCGCCGTTGGCCAGTCGGCGTCCGCATCGCCTCTTCCCTGCTCCCCATGCTCATCAGGGTTCCCTGATCCGTCAGGATGTGCTCCATGTCGCCCTCCGTTCCAGTGCGATCCCCGGCCAGGTCCGCCGCGGCCGTCCCCCTACCAGGCGTAGGCCAGGGAGACGAACAGGCTCCGGCCGGCGCCCGGATAGGGTTGCTGGGTGTAGGCGCCGGTGGCCTGGTCGGAGAAGCCGGCGAGATAGGTGTCGTAGTCCTCGTCCAGCAGGTTGGCCGCCAGCAGAGTGACGGTCCAGTGGGTGGCCAGGACCTGTTGCAGCTTCACGTCCACGGTCCAGTAGGAATCCAGCTCGATGGCCGCGTTCCCGTCGGTGTCGCTTTCGTAATAGCCGGGCCGGGAGCTCGTGTAGCGGGCCGTCACCGCCGAGGTCAGCCCGAAGTCGCTGACATGGCTCAGCTGGGCCTTGATCTGGGTGTCCGGGGTGTATCGGGCCGGCCTGACGGCCCCGTGGTGCATCTGTTCCTCGGCGTCGAGCAGGGTCAGGGCGAAATCGGCCTGCACCCCGTACAAGGGGCCGATCCTGGCGCTCAGCTCCCAGCCGTCGGCCTGGTAGGTATCGACGTTGGCCGGCGTCCAGTAGTTGCCCCAAATGGGGCTGGGCTGGTTCGGGTCCTCGGCCCAGCTGATCTTGTCGTCGATGTCCCACTGGAACCAGGAGGCCGAGACGAACAGCTTGCCGCCCAAAAGCCCGCCCTGCTCCAGGGTCACATCGGTGTGCCAGCCGGTTTCCGGCTTGAGGTCCAGGTTGCCCTTGGTGAACAGGTCGTCGGGCCAGAACAGGTCGTTCATGGTCGGGGCCTTGAAATGCTGGCCGCGGTTGAATTTGATGGCCGTGTCCGCCAGCGGGGTCAGCACTAGGCCGTAACGGGCGACATCCTCGTGGCCGAACAGGGAATGGGTTTCGTAGCGGTAGCCGCCCACCAGCTTCACCAGGTCCACGGGCTTGAGGCTCAGCTCGGCGAAGGTGCCGTTGGTGAACACCCGGTGCGACTCGGCCTGGCGGCTGCCGGCGACCGGCCGGCCGGCGGCGTCCAGGGCCTGCTGCTCGTGGTCGTAGTCGAAATTGCGGTACTCGCTGCCCACCAGCAGGCCCACCCGGCGGGAGAAGGCGTGGAGGTCGAGGTTGCCCTCCAGCCCCTTGACGGTGTTGGTGACATCGGTGTCGCTGCCGGCGCCGCTGTAGCGGCTGACGGTGGTGGCGTCCAGGTTGGCCCAGTCGCCCTTGACCCGCCAGTCCCACCACTCGGTCCCCTGCCCCTTGAAGGTCAAGGCGGCGTGGCTGTTCTCGTCCTCGCCCCGATCGAGCAACATGGCGGAATCACCGTTGTAAAAAGGCAGAAACGGGATGATTCCCGACGGCGGCTGCGGGCCGGGCAGGCCAAACTCGCGGTCGACGATGCCCGCGTCCAGGCTGCCCTGGAACTGCTTGCCCTTGTCGAGCAGCAGCTTGACCGTGGCGTCGTTGTGGGTCAGATCGCTGTTGTCGCGGAAGCCGTCGGTTTCCCTGCGGTTGAGGGTGAGGTAGTAGCCGAAGTCGCCCAGGACGAAGCCGCCGTTTTCCGCCGCCAGATGGGAGGTGTGTTCGGTGCCGTAGCCGGCCTCGGCCCTGGCGACGAAGCCCTCCCGCTTGGGCTGCTTGCCGATGACGTTCACCGTGCCGCCCATGGCGCCGGAGCCGTACAGCAGGGAGCCCGGTCCCTTGACCACCTCCACCCGCTCGATGCTGTTCAGGGGGATCTGGCTCACATCCGCCGAACCGAGGGAGGGCGAATTGAGCACCACCCCATCCATCACCACCAAGGTGCCGTCGCCGCCCATGCCGCGCAGGTGGATCTCTTCGGCGGCGCCGCCGTAATTGCCCCGGGTGCGCCAGTCGATGCCCGGCTCGTTGGCCAGGAGCGCGCCGAGGGAGGTCGCCGGCGCCTCCTCGATATCGTAGGCGTCCTTGAGCACCACGCTGTTGACGATCGCCCTGCGGGTCTCCTCGGTTTTGGTCGCCGTGACCACCACCTCGTCCATGACCGTCGGCTCGATATCCGTGGCCCCGGCCAGCGCCGCATGCAGCGCCGCCAGGGACAACGGCGCCAGAAGAAAACGTCGGGTGTATCTCATTGTCCTCATTGCAACCTCCAGATGGATGGAACTGTGCGTCCGAGGCGCGAACACTCCCCGGACCGATGATAATCGATCTGGAGATTCCCTGTTTCTCCACGCGACCCGTGGCCGTTCCGTTGTCCGCGGAATGCCGTGACATCTCCATCAGGCAGGTCTTCTGACTCCCGGATCGTCCCGCTGACCGCGCCTTCCCGCCCCGTGGGGCAGTGGTTTCATGCGGTCGCGGTCCCCGGTCACAGCGGCGGGCCCGTCCCCGATTCGCACGGGGTTCCCTTTTCAGCTCGTTGCCGAGCACCTGATGCGCTTGTGTGCTTCCGGGAGAAGGCCTCCAGCCAAAAAAGGTTTCGTCCGTCCTTTTCCCGGATGGTTTCCCCCAAAAAAAATCCCGGATCGACGAATCGATCCGGGATAGCCCTTTTTTATCCACAGACAGGAAAAACAGAAAGCGCGGCCATCCTCGCGGCCGTCTCCCGTTCGTTCAGGCAGGTCTTCTGACTTCCGGTTCGTCCTACCGGCTGCGTCTTCCCGACCCGAAGGTCAGTGACATGGTGCAGCGTTCGTCCCCGGTTACAGCGGCGGGCCCGTCTCCGATTTGCACGGAGTTCCCTTTTCAGTTCACGATGAACACCCGAACGTGCTTCCTAGAACCGATGTCGCAGTTCACGTCAAGAGAAAAATGACGGCGCGGCCGCCGGCGCCATGGCCCTTGACTTTGGGGCCTTCCCTGGTATCCTGGCCTGAACCGTGGGTCGTGCCGGCGGGATCGAAAAAAAACAAGAGAATCAATCTATTGTCTGGAGGCACTGTGACACGGCTCCGCCGATGGCAGTACGCTGTCCGGCTCGCCCGGATCCCCTGGCTCTTGGCGAGCCTGATCCTGGCGGCCGGCGTCCTGATCAGCCTCAACATGGGGCGGCTGGACCGGGAACGACGCCTGAGCGACATCCGCAGCCAGGTTATCCTGGAACTCGCCACCATCCGCGCCCGCCTGGAAGGGGCGGTCAATACCGTCTTCAGCGCCACGTCCGGCCTCACCGAGGTGATCGCCTACCAGGGCGGCATCAGCCCCGAACTGTTCAACGCCCTGGCCCGGCAGGCCATCGCCAGCTCGCCCTCCATCCGCAATATCGCCGCCGCCCCGGACAATACCATCACCCTGATCTATCCCCTGGAAGGCAACCGGCAGGCGCTCGGCCTGCGCTATGCCGCCGTTCCCGAACAGGAGGCCGCCGTTCTTCAGGCGATGCGGGCGGGCAGGCCGATCTTCTCCGGGCCCCATGACCTGGTCCAGGGCGGCAAGGGCCTGATCGCCCGGGTGCCGGTGTTCATCGCCGCGGAAAGCGGGAGGGAAACCGATGCGCGCTACTGGGGGGTGGTCTCGGTGGTGACCCGGTTCGAGGCCCTGCTCGACGCCGGTGAGGTACGGTCGGCCACAACCCTGGAAATCGGCCTGCGTACCATGGACGACCGGGAGCGGGCCGGTGCCCTGCTGTGGGGCGAGGCGTCCCTGTTCGCCCGCGAGCCGGTCTGCCTGCCGGTGTCGGTGCCCGGCGGCGCGTGGCAGTTGGCCGCGATCCCCAAGGGAGGCTGGCCCGAGATCGTTGCCGCCGATTCGCCGCTTTTTTTCATCGGCCTGGGCAACAGTTGCCTGGCGGCGGCCTTTGTCTGGTGGCTGGCGGCACAACCCGCCCGGGAACGGCGGCGCAACGAGGCGCTGCGCCGGGAGATGGCCGAACGGCGGCGGGCCGAGGAAGAATACCGGCTTTCCGAACAGAAATACGCCTCCTTTTTCCATCTGATGCCGGACATGGCCGGCATCACCCGCTTGGAGGACGGACGCATTCTTGAAGTCAACACGGGATTCTCCCGGATCTCGGGATGGACCGGCGAGGAGGCGGTCGGCCGGACCTCCCTGGAACTGGGACTGTGGACAGCGGCGACCAGGACCGAAGCCACGGCCATCGTCCGCAGGCAGGGGCGGCTGGAGAACTACGCCTTCGCCCTGACAACCAAATCCGGCGCGCGGCGGGATGTCCAACTGTTCCTGACCCCGGTCAGGGTCAGGGGCGAGGAATGCCTCTTCTTCATGGCCCGCGACATCACCGAGCTGAAACAGGTGCAACGAACCCTGGAGCGGGAGCAGGCCAGGCTGCGGCAGCTGCTGCAAACCATTCCCGCCATGATCTGGATGAAGGATCCCGACGGGGCCTACCTGTTCTGCAACGCCCGTTTCGAACGGGTGTTCGATACCAGGGAGGAGCAGCTCATCGGCAAGACCGATTATGACTTTTCCCCGCCGGAAGTGGCCGATTTTTACCGGAGCTACGACCGCAGGGCCATTGCCACCGGAGGCCCGAGCACCAACGAGGAATGGGTCGTCTTCGCCGACGCCGGGCACCGCAAACTGTTCGAAACCATCAAGACGCCGGTGTACGACGGTGAGGGCCAGCTCATGGGTGTGCTCGGCGTGGCCTGGGACATCACCGAGAAGAAACTGATCGAAAAGGAACTCCGCCAGGAGCGGGCCCGTTTCGTCAATCTGGTCGATTCCGTGGACGGCATTGTCTGGGAGGCGGATGCCGCGACCCTGGCCTTCACCTACGTCAGCAAGCAGGCGGTGCGGTTGCTCGGGTATCCGGTGCAGGAATGGTACGGCGAGGGGTTCTGGCTCCGGCACCTCCACCCCGAGGATCGGGAACGCATCCATGCCCTGACCCTGGCCGGCACCGCCAAGGGGGAGGATCACGCCCTGGAGTACCGTTTCCTGGCCAGGGACAGCCGGATCCTGTGGGTCCGGGACCTGGTCACCGTGGTGTCGGACCAGGGCCGACCGCGCTGGCGGCGGGGCATCATGGTCGACATCACCGGGAAAAAAGAGGAAGAAAAGGAAAAGGGCAGGCTCGAGGACCAGTTGCGCCAGGCCCAGAAACTCGAGGCCATCGGCCGTCTGGCCGGCGGCGTGGCCCACGACTTCAACAACAAGCTGCTGGTCATCCTCGGCTATGCCGAACTCATGCAGAACACCGCCATTGCTCCCGAGAAGATGCGCGCCTACCTCTCCCAGATCACCAAGGCGGCCAGCCAGTCGCGGGACATCACCCAGCAGCTGCTCGCCTTTTCCCGCAAGGAGACGATCCTGCCGCAGGTGCTCGATTTGAACGATCTGGTCAGGAGCGCGCACAAGGGACTGGGCCGGCTGATCCGCGAGGACATCCGCTTCGAAATCGATCTGGCCGAACACCTGTGGCCGGTCCACATGGATCCCGGCCAGGCCGACCAGGTGATCATGAACCTGATCGTCAATGCCCGCGACGCCATGGAAAACGGCGGCCGCTTGCTGGTGGCCACCGCGAATGTCCGCCTGGACGAGGCATTCGTCAGCAGGTATCCGGACATGACGACCGGCGAGTATGTGCAGCTCACCGTGAGCGACACCGGCTGCGGCATGAGCCCCGAAACCAGGCAGCACATTTTCGAGCCGTTTTACACCACCAAGGAAACGGGCAAGGGCACCGGTCTCGGCCTGGCGACGGTCTACGGCATCGTCACCCAGAACAGGGGACTGGTGCTGGTCGAGAGCGAACTGGGCTCTGGCGCGACCTTCCGGGTCGTGCTGCCGCGCTGCCGGGAGGAAGATCCCGGGGCGGCATCGGAACGGATCGAACCGCCGCCGGCGACCCGGACCGCGGTCATCCTCCTGGTCGAGGACGAAGCCACGGTCCGCCAACTGATCGCCAACATGCTGGCGGCAAGCGGCTATATTCCACTGGCGGCCGCAACCCCGGAGGAGGCGCTGGCCATTGCCGCCGACCGCGACCAGCGGATCGACCTGCTCCTCACCGATGTCGTCCTGCCGGGCATGCACGGCAGGGAACTCAGCCGGCGGATTGTGGCCAACCGTCCGGGAATCAACATGATGTTCATGTCCGGATATGCCGCCGATATCCTTTCCGGAGAAGGCGGCCCTCCCATCCCCCTGCTCAAGAAACCCTTCAGCATGGCAACGCTGCTGCACGAAATCGAGCGCTGCTTGCAGGGGGCATCCTCCTGAGCATGGACGTCATGCCGCCGCCCCGGCAACAAAAAAGCCGGCATGGAATCCCATGCCGGCTTTTCTTCGTGGTACGGCTCCGATGCGGCCGCGGACCTACTTGACCTGCAGGACCACGTATTGGCTCCGCTCGCCCGAACGGACCCGCAGGAGCACCTGCTTGGCGCTGCCGGCCTTTTTCAGGGCCTGCTGCAACTCCTTGAGATTGCGGACCCTGGCGCGGTTGACCTCCTCGATCAGCATGCCGGATTGCAAGCCCAGTTCGGCGGCCGGGCTGTCGGCCTCGACATCGGCGATCAGCACGCCCTGATCCTTGGCATAGCCGAACTGTTCGGCGACCTCCTTGGTCAGATCCTGGAGGGTGAGGCCGAGTTCGCTCAGGGTGGAGCCGGTCATCTTCTTGGCGATCGAGGCCATGTCGGCCGGTTGCTCGCCGACGGTCACCACCAGGTCCTTTTCGGCGCCGTCGCGCAGAATGCGCAGTTTCAGGTCGGTGTTCGGCGGCGTCATGGCGATCTTGTTGCGCAAATCGGCCACATCCATCACCTGCTCGCCGTTGATGGCGGTGACGATATCCCCCTGGAGCAGCCCGCTCTTCTTGGCCGGCGAATCGTCGCTCACCTCGGTGACCAGGGCGCCGCCCGCCTTGCCGCCGAACGATTTGCCGAGGTCCTCGTTGACATCCTGGATCATGATCCCCAGCCAGCCCCTGGTGACCTTGCCGCCCTTGCGCAGCTGCTGTTCGATCGACTTGGCCATGTTGATCGGAATGGCGAACCCGATGCCCATGTAGCCGCCGCTCCGAGAAAAGATGGCGGTGTTCATGCCCACGGCCTCGCCGCGGATATTGAGCAGCGGCCCGCCCGAGTTGCCGGGGTTGATGGCGGCGTCGGTCTGGATGAAGTTTTCATAGTCGGTGATGCCCATGCGGTTGCGGCCCTTGGCGCTGACCACCCCGACGGTGACGGTCTGGCTCAGTTCGAAGGGGCTGCCGATGGCGATCACCCATTCGCCCACCTCCAGGTTGTCCGAATTGCCGAGCGGCAGGACCGGCAGGTCGTTGGCCTCGATCTTGATGACCGCCACGTCGGACTGGGGATCGGTGCCCACCACCTTGGCGGGAAATTCACGCTTGTCGGCCAGGCGCACGGTGATCTTGCCGGCATCCTCGACTACATGGTTGTTGGTCAGGATATAGCCGTCGCTGGCGATGACGAAGCCGGAACCGGCGGCCTGCTGCTTGAAGGTCCGCTTGTCCTGCTGCTTGGGATTGGTGCGGGGATGGCGGAACTGCGGGCCGAAAAACCGCTCGAAAAAGGGATCGTTGAACAGGTCGGGGAATTGGGCCATGCCCTTGGCCGCGGTTTCCTTTTCCACCCCGACATAGACCACCGCCGGGCCGGCTTTCTTGACCACGGAAGAAAAGGCCTTGGCGGAACGGTCGAGCAGGGCCAGGTCGTCGTCGCTCTGGGCAAAGGCGGGATGATGGCCGCCGGCCAGCAACATCAGGCAGAGCAGGCAGGAGGCGAGAACGGAATGGCGATTGAATCCGGTTGGTTTGTCCATGTGGTTGCTCCATTCGATCATGGCAAAAGAGGGCGTCCTGCGGCATGAACGGTTCGTTGACGGCATGCGGCAGGTCCAGGCAATGCTGGCAAGAACATTATACCGGGCCCTTGGTTCGTCAAGAGGAACGGCGGCGGAAAGGGGCGATCCCTCCGGCAAAAGCGGCGCAATGGCCGTCCGCCCCACCGGGGATTCTTTGCCCGGACGCTAGTTGTCGAGCCTGCGCTTGCGGGCGGACAGCCGGGTGCGGAGGAACCAGCCGAGACCGATCACGGCCGCCACCACGATGACGATGTCGACCTGGTGGGAATACTTCTGCACCACGGTCCAGTGTTCGCGCAGCCGCATGCCCAGGAAAAGAAGAAAGCCGTTCCACAGGGTGGCGCCGATGGTCGACACCAGCATGAACGGCACCAGCGGCATCCTGCCCATGCCGGCGGGGATGGAAATAAAGTGGCGGATCACCGGAATGAAGCGGGCCAGGAACACGGTGTACAGCCCCTGCCGCCGTTGGAAATAGCGCTCGGTCCGTTCCAGGTCGTGGCGGTTGAGCAACAGATACCTGCCGACCTCGAGCACCAGCGGCTTGCCGCCGTAATAGCCCATCCAGTAGGAGGCGAGCGAGCCGGCCAACGAGCCCAGGCTGGTGGCCAGCACGGCCAGCCAGAGGTCCCACTTGCCGTCGGCAACCAGAAAGCCGACAAAGGGCATCACCGCCTCGCTGGGGACCGGGGCGATCATGCTTTCCAGGGCCATGAGGAAAAAGGCGCCGGCATAGGCGGTGGTCTCGAGAATCCAGACCGCCACGTTCGTGATGAATTCGGTGATCATGGCGCAACTCAGCGGAGGAAATAGAACAGGGCCAGGGCACCGAACACGACCCGGTACCAGGCGAAGATGGTGAAGTCGTGGTGCGCGACGTAGCGGATCAATCCCTTGATGGCCACCAGGGCGCTGAGAAAGGCGGTGACGAAGCCCACGGCGAAGAAGGGCAGGTCCTGCTGGGCCAGCGCATGCCAGGATTTGTAGACGTCGTAGCCGGTGGCCAGGAACATGGTGGGGATGGCGAGAAAAAAGGAAAATTCCGTCGCCGCCTTGCGGGAGAGGCCGAACAGCATGCCGCCGATGATCGTCGCCCCCGAGCGGGAGGTGCCGGGAATCAGGGAGAACACCTGGGCGAAACCGACCTTGAGGGCGTCGCTTGCGCGCATCTGCTCGACCTCGGCGATACGGGGCTTGCGTTCGCGCCGCTCGACCAGGAAAATGACCAGGCCGCCGACAATCATCGCCAGGGCCACCACCACCGGGTTGAACAGGTGCTCCTTGATCATCGTGTGCAGCAGCAGGCCGAAGACAGCCGACGGCAGGACGCCGATGACCAGGTTGAGCGCGAATTGCCGGGCGCCGGCCTCGCGGGTCAGTCCGGCTACCACCCGCAGCAGCCGCTGCCGGTAGAGCCAGCAGACCGCGAGGATCGCGCCCAACTGGATGCAGATCTCGAAGGTCTTGGCCTGCTCGCCCGTATAGGCGAGCAGATCGCCGGCGATGATCAGGTGGCCGGTGGAGGAAATGGGCAGGAACTCCGTGAGGCCCTCGACCAGGCCGAGAACGATGCTTTGGATCAGCGCGAAAAACTCCATTGAGTACTCCGTCATCAAGGAAAGAGAGGGACAGGCGTCCGGAAAAACGGGCGCCCCTCCCTGCCTGCTCACGGCACCGCTGTCCGGAGCCGGCGCACGTCGGGCGTTCCGCGGGATGCCGGCCAGAATCCACGGCCCGGCAAGGCCCTCTGCCTGTTACCTGATCGTCCAGGCCCTGTCAAGGGGATACGGTGAACGGGAAGACCGGTGTCAGGGGTGCCACTCGTTCGTGTCGGCGGGCGCATCGTGGCGCCCGCTTGCCCCCCTGCGATCGAAGTAGGGCTGATATTCGAGGAGATACATATCGACAAGGGTAAAGAAGGCGGTGAGGGCCAGCGGGCCGTAGATGATCCCCATCACCCCGGACAGGTTCATGCCGCCGAGGATGGACAGCAGGACGAGCAGCGGCGGCAGATTCGCCCGATTGCCCACGAATTTGGGCTTGAACAGGTAGTCGACGACAAAGGTGAGCAGCAGATAGAACAGCACTGTGGCCAGGGCCTGCCAACCGCTGCCCTTGAGAACGAGGATCAGGGCGGTCGGCAGCAGGACCAGACCGATGCCGACGATCGGCATGAAGGCCACCACCGCCATCACCGATCCCCAGAGCACCGGCGAGATCAGCCCCATCGCGGCGAAGTAGATGCCGCCGCACACCCCTTGAATGAGGCCGCTTACGCTGTTGCCGACGAGGACGGCGCCGGAGATGGCCGAAAATCGATCGATGAGGAACCGGTTCTGCGACTCGGGCAGCGGCGAGAGCCGGAGAAGAAAGTCGGTCAGCCGGTCGAATTCGATCAGAAGGAAAAAGACGCCGACGATCACGAGCAGAAACTGAAGCACGAACCGGACGATGTTGGCGGCCCATCCCGAAACCTGATTGTACACGAAGACGCCGACCGTGGTGGAAAGATCGGAGATCAGGCCGAGAAGACGCTCAAAATCCATGTGGATGCCGAAACCGGCGAGCAGGTCGTCAATCCGGTGCACCAGGCTGCTGCTTTGCAGGTTCTGCTGGAGCAGGAGGAGCACGTCATTTTCCTTGATCAGGTTGATCACGCCGGGAATCTCGGCGGAGAGCGCGCCGATGCAGAACAGGAGCGGCAGAAAGACGCAGAGGGTGATCAGCAGGCAGGTGAGACAGGCGGCGGCCCAGGGAGCGCGAATGCGGGCGCAAAGCCGGATGTAGGGCGTCCGGAAAACGCTGGCCAGGAGAAAGGCGAGAAAGAGCTGCGTCCAGAACGGCCAGAGGACCATGCCGAGCATCAGCGCGGAGACCAGACTGATGAGGAGAAAAGTGATGCGCTGGATCAGGGAAGGGGGGGCGGCCATGGGGGCTCCGGGGAAGGGCTGCTCGTCGATGCTGCTGGCCGGCTCGATCCGGCAGCAGCTCATTCCGGTTCAATTGTAAGAAGAACCGGGGAATTGCGCCAGCCGAATGTGGCTGCTTGCGTTCGGCAGGGCGGCATGGGCCAGCAGGAACGCCAGGTGCCGCCGCACGATGCATGGGTCGGGATTACCGCTCTTTTTCCCTGTCTGTTTCCGGGAAAAGGCTTGCATGCGCAGGATGGATGGTGTAGTAAATTTGTCCCTCCGTATGGACTGCCATCACTGTCGGGGCGTAGCGCAGCCTGGTTAGCGCGCCTGCCTTGGGAGCAGGAGGTCGAGTGTTCGAATCACTCCGCCCCGACCAGCAATATCAAAGGGTTAGCTTTTCGAAGCTAACCCTTTTTTGTTAAATAAATGCAAGCAAAACAGGACATGCCGGTAACAGGGGGCTCACACGCAAGGGGCAATGGACCGGTGTGGCGTTCACGGGGATTATCACAAGCGAGTTGAGATAAAGAGTACAATGTAGAACCAATCCTTACGTACGGAGCGTTACCCGAAAAGACCTGTCGGTTTTTTGCCGTCCCGGTTACAGGGCGCGGATGGCAGCGGCCAAGCCGCGGTCACCGAGGTTACGGATGATGGATTCGGCGGCGGCAAAGCGCATATCTCGACCGCCCTCGGTGAGCACCGCCTTTTGATAAAGGCGTCGGCTCCAAGGGGCATCCGCGCAAAACCGGGCTATGGATTCAGCCAGCAACAGGAGATCATCGGGCTTGCACAGGGACTCCTCGGCACGTTCATGGAGAAGACGCATCAAGTCGAGCGAGCACAGCCGGCTGGTGGCGACCGCCTTCGCCAGGGCGACAAACTCAAGGCCCGTACGGCACAGCCCCATCACGCGTTCATAGAGGGATTCCACCCAGACGCGATCCTGCAGGCGCTCCTCAATGGAGCGGGCCAGAAACACCAGCTCGGCCGGGGTGACGGCAGCCTGTTCGGCGGCGCGGTACAGTTCCCGGCTGCGCTCCTTGTCACCGAGCAGGTCCAGGACACTGACCGCCAGGCGTATAAAGCAACCCGAGTTTTCGCATTCAGCTTCCTTGGCCCGGTAGAGGGCATGGGCGCGATTGCGGCCATCGGGGAGGAACGCCACCATCTGCGCAACCACCGCGTTGATGCTGACCAGATCATTGCGGCGCTGGAGCAGGCGCTGATGAATATCGCTTATCCAGTCGTTGTCGCCGACATGACGGGCAACCCCTTCGGCCACCGCCAGCACATCCTCAAAGAAGGTGGCCCGCTGCTGGGCCTTGACATAGAGGCGGCGGCAGTAGTCCACGTCGCCGCTCAGTTGATGGACATCGCGGGCGAGGTTGCGCAAGCAGGCACAGGTGAGGCATTCCTGCTCTCGTTTCATGAAGGCGGCGTACTCTTCCTTGAACTGTTCCCGCTTCGCCAGTTGACGCTCAACAGCAGCGCGCCAGGCGCCATCATCCGTCATGGCGAGAATGGCCTGGGCCACGGCGGCAAAGGCGGTCATGGTCGTGGCCATTCCCTCGGCCTTGCGCAGGTAGACACAGGCCGTGTCGCGGTTGTTCACTTTTTCGGCCATGGCTGTGGCGGCGGCAATCAACTGCTCGGCGTTGTCGGCGGCATCACCCGCCTGCTGGTACCAGAGATCGGCCATGTCCTGTTCGCCGGTCACCGTCAGGACCGATTGCGCCAATCGCATCAGTGCGGCATGACCAGCAAGTCGCTGGGCCGCCTGGCGATAGATTTCCAGGCTCAGTTCCCGGTCGTTGACCTTGGCCATCACCGTTTCCGCCAGCTTGATCAATTCATCGCCGGAGTTCGAGCGTTCGGCCGCTGCCCGGTACAGCCGGACGGCCGTGGCCTGATCCTGCAACGAATCGGCACTGAAATCGGCCAGGGCAGACAGATCCGCGCTCTTTTCCAGGCTTTGGGCCGCCTCGCCGATCAGACCCAGAGCCAGGGGCCGATCCTCCAGCAGACTGCTGACGGTGCCGGCCAAGGTCTGGAAATCGGCCACCGAAGCGCAGACCTGGCGTGCTGACGCAAGCAGGTCCTTGACCTGATCCCGATCCCCGCCCGCCTTCAGCACTGCCTCGGCCAGCTCGGTGAAATCGCTGCATTTTGTGCATCGGGTGGTGGCCACGGCGGCAATCTCGGCGGCCAGTTCGCTGTTCTCCGGCCGCTCCCCAACGGTACGGGCCAAAGAAAAGATTTCCACCGGAGTGGCGCATTTCTCCGCCGCCGCCAGGTAGAGCTCCCGGGCAGTCTGCGAATCACCGGCAGCCGCGGCAGTATCCGCCAGCTTGCTCAACTCCGCCGGGGTGCGGCACATCTCCCTCGCCCGGGTCATAAACCGGGTCCCCAACTCGGGGTCGTTCAGTACACGCAGGGCACAGTCGGCGAATGGAAGCATTTCATCGGCGGTCGCCGCCCACTCGGCACCGCTTTCCAACACCTCGGCGGCCCACTGGCGATCATCCAAATCGCTGACGATGTCCGTGGCCACCTGCACATACTCATCGCTTGACTGGCAATCATCGACCCGTTCTTCCAATTCCTCTCGTGTACTCATCTTCAAGTCCCCTTGTTTAATAGGTGCAGCCAAGCAGGCGATGGCAAGACGATAGAACCCGCGACCATCGCGTTAGATTATTTTTAATTTATTAGAACTGGCTAAATCTCTTGTCAAGATAAAACAGGGAGAACATGGTGCGATCAGGTGTCATCGTTCCTCTTGGGCAGGGAGGGCATTTCTTGCGTCCGGACGACAGCGAAACCCCGGCCATTCCCGCAGCCTTCAATCTGCTCCGGGGAGGTGTGCACATGGAGAAATCGATATGCCGACAATCTTCGGACGAATGCAGAAAGGAGGTCGGAAACTGATCATGGATCAGGGAGGGAAGATTTCCGGAGCGGCCCGGAATCCCGGCATTCATTCCGGCCGAATGACGACGTACGACTGGAACGGGCAGCGCAGCCCTGTTGCCTGGGAATACTTCAGTTCTGCCTGGTCATCGACTGCATTCCCTTTGTCTCTATTTGGTACTGGAACGGATAGGGCGCCTGTTCTTCCCGTGCGACCGGCAACGCGGCCGAATGCGTCTCCTGCAGATCGGTGAAGTCGCTCAGCAACGATTCGGCGTCGCGGAGCGATTTCCTGATGCTCACCGGACCGGCCCACAACACATACTGTTCGTTGTATTCCGACTCCGCGCTTGCCGACTGCGGCGGCATCAGCAGGTCGCCGGTCCAGTGGTCCACCGCCAGGACCTCGAGCACGGTCTTGGCGCGAAGGATCTCGTTGTTGGCCAGCAACCAGTCGATCCGGGTGTAGACGGTCCCGAAGACATCAACGGTGATATACACATCGACCTCCGCCTCGGAAGGAGGAACGATGGACACACCCTTCAGGAAAAGATAGGTCTGCATCAGGGCCGAAAGGTACTGCAGGTCATCTGAAGTGATCTCCTCCGAGTTGTGATACGCTCCCATGCCCTTATACTCCACCCCCGCCTGCACGGTCGTCGCCCCGCCCTCCTGCCGGGTTTGCGTGGAGACCGGGGAGGCGAGCAGGGTTTCCGTCGTTTGCGTGGCGCTGGTGCCCCCTGTTGCCGAAGAGGTGGAGGAGGTGGTGGCGTACCTGGGATACACCGATGTTTCGGTGACGGGCGCGGTTTGGATATAATCCCCACGCAATTGCGAGACGATCGAGAACCGGCCGCCGACGAGATTGCCCGCGCCGGTATCGCCGATGGCATTGACGAACAGGTTGACCTTCCTGCCCCGAATCGCTCCGAGGTCGATTTTCTTGACTGCCGCCCGTGTGGCGGCGGCGACCAGTTCCTGCTCGATGGCAAACCGTTTGCCGCCACCATGGCCGGGAATGCCGGTCGAGGCGCCGCAGCCGGTCAACAGGGACAAACCGGCCAGCATCGGCACAAGCAGGCGCGCTGTGCCGGCGATTGTGGAGAAAAGGATATCCATTGGCTCGATCATCCGAAGGGTGAGGGGGGATCAGGGCTCGCGCAGGCTTTCGTCCAGGGCGCGGATAACCGGATAGAGAAAATAGGAGATGACGGAACGGTGCCCGACCTTGATTTCGGCCCGGACCTTCATGCCCGGAATGAGCCGGAATCCGTCGGGCACGTTGCGGAGTTGGGTTGCAAGCAGGGCGACCCTGGTGCGGTAGAAGGCCTCGACCGGTTCCTGGTCCGGTTCGGGATGCATCATCGCCTGGGGATCGCCCCGCTGAAAGGCATTCTCGCTGATCACCCGCACCGTGCCGGGCAGGGTGTCGTGCCGCTGGAAGGGAAAGGCGTCGAACTTGATCCGCACCGTATCGCCGGTGCGGATTCTGCCGATATCCTTGGATTCGACCCTGACCTCGGCCTCGAGCAGGCTCCCGTACGGCACCAGGATGATGAACGGTTCGGCCTGCTGGAGGATGGAGCCCACCGAGCGTTCGGCCATCTTGAGGACAATGCCCTTTTCCGGCGCCCGCAGGGAGATCAGCTCATGCATCCGCGTCGCCTTGTGCAACTCTTCCAGCACCTTTTCCAGGTCGTTGCGCAAGGCGACCTCCTGTTCCATCAGCTCGCCGTTGCGCTCCTCGACAAACCGCTGCCAGTCGGATTGGGCCTGCCTGAGTTCGTTGCGGGTCACCTCTTCCTCGGCCCGGAGGCTGTCGATGGCATTGGCCGCCTGAAACCGGGCCTTCTGGGCGTCGAGCAGCCTGAGGCGATATTCCTCGTCCTGCTGCGGCCGCTTG
Organism: Desulfobulbus elongatus DSM 2908; assembly: GCF_000621145.1. Taxonomy (GTDB): domain Bacteria; phylum Desulfobacterota; class Desulfobulbia; order Desulfobulbales; family Desulfobulbaceae; genus Desulfobulbus; species Desulfobulbus elongatus. The sequence goes on along the minus strand of NZ_JHZB01000006.1, from coordinate 5,224 downwards.
GCGGCGGTTCCCTCGACATCGCGCAGCAGCTTGTGTTGCTGCTCATGGCCCTGGCGCTGGACGGCGTTGAGCGCCAACTTGGACCGCAGGGCGGCGATCTTGTCGTCGGTCATCCGTTTGTTCTTCTCCAGGATCAGGCGCCGCTGCCGCAAGATCTGCTCCTGCAGCGTGCCGTCCTCGCCCTCCTCGGGCAGGGGAGTGAACGCGGCGCCGGCCAGCTCGGCCCTGATCCGCCGGATCTGCACGCCAAGGGTCAGCTTCTGTTTTCTCAACTGGCTCAGGTCGGCGGTGGCGAAGGTCGGGTCCAGGGTGGCCAGCACCTGGTCCTTCTCGATCACATCGCCCACCTGGACGTCGATCGTGCGGATCACGGCGGTATTCAACGATTGCACGACAATGGTCGGCGTGTTGGTGATCAATTCCCCCTGGGCGACCACGATCCGGTCCACCTTGAACACAATGGCGCCGACCACGGTCAGGACCATGGCCGCCAGGATGAGATAGAGCACCCAGCGGACCCTGCCCGGCACGGGGCGCTCCTCGATCTCGACCGCATCGGGCTGGTATTCGAGAATGTCTTGTGCGTGTTTCGGCTCTTGCATCACAGTTCCATCTGCTGCTGCCAGAGCTTTTTGTACAACCGGCATGCCTGCAGCAGGTCCCTGTGGGTGCCATGGCCGACCACGACGCCCCGTTGCAGCACGACGATACTGTCGGCATCCTTGAGCATGGACAACCGATGGGAGACGATGAGCACGGTCCGGTTCCTGGCGATCTGCACCAGGTTTTCCCGGATGATCCGTTCGCTCTCCGGATCGAGCGCGCTGGTCGCCTCGTCGAGGATGAGGATTTCCGGCGAGGTCAGCAGGGCGCGGGCGATGGCCAGGCGCTGGCGCTGCCCGCCGGAGAGATTCTTGGCTCCTTCCTCCAGCATGGTGTCGTACCCTTGCGGCATGGTGACGATGAATTCGTCGGCACCGGCGAGCAGCGCCGCCTGGATGATCTGTTCGCGGGAGGCGGCGGATTGGCCGGCACGGATGTTTTCCGCAATCGTGGCGTGGAACAGGAAATTTTCCTGGAGCACCACCCCCATGTGCCGCCGCAGGTGGGCGGTGTCGATCTCGTTGAGATAACAGTCGTTGATCCTGATCGTGCCGGTCGAGGGAAAACAAACCTTCTGCAGCATGCGGGTCAGCGTGGTCTTGCCGGAACCGCTGGGGCCGACGATGCCCAGGGTGGAACCGGCGGGGACGGTCAGGGAGATCTCCTGGAGGGCATTGGGGAGATCGGGGGCATAGCGGAAGCTGACCCGGTCGAAAACGATGTCGCCCTGCAGCGAGGGCCGGGCGCCGTGGCGGTCCGCACCCCATTCCTGCCTGGCGTTCATGACCAGTCCCAGTTTTTCCACGGAGAGTGCGGCTTCCTGGTATTGATGGATCAGGCCGACCAGTCGGACCAGAGGCGAGGTCACCCGGCCGGCCAGCATCTGAAAGGCGATCAGGGCGCCCACGGTCATGGTGGCGTCGAAGACGAGACTGGCGCCCACCCAGATGAGGATCACGGTCATCATCCGCTCCAGGAACTGGGTGAGCGATTTGGCGGTGATGGAAATCTTGCCGACCCGGAACTGCATGCTGACCGCGCGGGCCACCTTGGTTTCCCATTGCTGGCGGAGCAGGGGTTCGATCGCCATGGCCTTGACCGTGGCCATGCCGTTAATGGTCTCCACCAGCATCGCCTGCCGGTTGGCTTCGGCTTCGTACAGGGCGTTCAACCGCCGCCGGAACGGCACGATCAGCACGCCGATCACCCCTGCGATCAGCGCGGTGAACACCAGGACGATGCCGGTCAGCGACAGGCTGTAGAAAAAGAGAAACGGCAGGAAGACGAAGAGCGAGGTCGCCTCCAGCATGGTGAGGAAGACGTTGCCGGTCAGGAAATTGCGGATCTTGGCGGTTTGCTGCATGTGCTGGGTGAGCACGCCGGCGGCGACATGTTCGAAGAAGTCCAGGGGCAGGTGGAGCAGGTGGCGGAAGGTCCGGCCGGTGATGCGCAGGTCGATCTTGTTGGTGGCGTGGAGCAGGAGGTAATCGCGGAGAAAATCGAGCCCGGCATTGACCGTCAGGGCGCCGGCCATGCCGATCCCCAGGGCGTGCAGGGTGGTGAAGGCCTGGTTGACCAGGACCTTGTCGATGACGATCTGGAAGAAGATCGGGGTGACCAGGGCGATGACGTTGATGAACAGCACCGCCAGGGCGATGTCGAAGAAGGTCAGCTTCTGCCGCAGAATCTCGGGGATGAACCAGCGCAGGCTGAAGGGCTGGGATTCGTCGGTGAGTTTGTAGACCCGCTTGAGCACATACAGGTGACCGGACCAGAGGGCCGTGAACTCCTCCCGGCGCAACCGCAGATACCCTCCGCCCGCGCCGGCCAGGGGATCGTAGCAGGCAAGGAGCGGTTCCTCCTCTTCCCGGCCGCCGCGCTGCATGCCGGCCAGCACCACATGGCGGCCGTTGTTGAGGATCGCGATCGCCGGATAGGCCTTGTTCAGTTCCAGCAGGCCCTGCCAGTCCAGGCGCAACACCCTGGCCTTGAGCCCGAGTTCCTTGGCCATGCGCAGCAAGGTATCCCGCGGGATCTCGTCCCTGGACAGGCCGTATTCGTGCACCAGGCGATCCTGGGTCAACTCGATCTTGTGTTCCCGGGCGACGATCGAAAAGCAGACCAGGGCGGTGTTGATTTGGTCGAAAAAGAGCAGGCCGCCGGCCCAGGCCTGTTGGAACCGTTGGAACGAAACGTGTTCGGTCCGGGGCGGGCCATCGGTCTGGGGAATGAGCAGGGTGAATGTTTCCGGAACGTCTGTCGTGGCGCAGTCAAGGTGACTGAGAATGGCATACCGGCCATCGCGCAGTTCCGCCACCGCTGGCAGGCGGGGCGCCAGGGAGGTCCATTGCTTGGCGTCCGGCCGCAGGATAACGGTCTGCAAGCCTGCGTGACGCGCCTGCAGGATGACCTGGTCGAGGGTTGTCTTCCGTCCCTCGGCGCCCGGATGTTCCGTGAGCGATGCGAGTTGTTCGGCGAAGGCCTCCCTGCCCGTCTGCCGGGCCAGAAACCGACAGCAGGCCAGGAGGCCGGGCTGGTGGCCGGTTGACTCTCCCGTCTTCCTCTCCGGCATGTTCCTCTCTCCAATTCGTTTTCAGTGCATGGGCCGGGCACAAACGCACGGCAAGGGCGCCTTGCTCCCGTGCGGAGAGGCGCCCCTGCCGGCTTCGTATCGGAGAGCGATCAGGCGGCCACCAGGAAATCGTTGGCCGTGATTTTCGGTTTGGTGGTCAGGGTGGCGAACTGCACCGCCACACCCTCGCCACTGCCGTCGGCGTCGTAGAACAAGGCGCCGGAGGAGGTGTTGTAGAGGAAATAGTCGTTGTCATCCGCGGCTGTGCCGGCGGCACTGGCCAGGAAAGAGTCCGCGGCAAGCGCGCCCTCGTCCGTCAGCACGGTAAAGATGTCCTTGTCGAGTTGGATCTTGTCCTGGCCGACGACAAAATCTGTCACGCTGTCTTTGTTGGTCGTCGCGTTCAGGGCGGTGTCGAACACAAAGATGTCGTTGCCCAAGCCGCCGGTCAAGGTGTCGTTGCCCAAGCCGCCAACAAGCGTGTCATTGCCCGTGCCACCGGACAGGGTATCGTTGCGCACCGCCGTCGAGCCGGTTCGCTGCGGCATTGCCCATCAGCGTGTTGTTCAATGCGTTGCCGGTGCCGTCGATCGCCGCTGTGCCGGTCAGGATCAGGTTCTCGACATGCGCGCCCAGAGCATAGGTCACCGACGCCTGGACCGTATCCCCGCCAGTCAGGGTGTCGTCATACTTGCCGCCGTAAAGAGTATCTTCACCAGCTTCGCCATAAAGCTTCAGCCCTCGACCAACAGCTTGGCCGTCTAAAGTGTCAAGTGTCGCTGCCGGCGCCGCCCCGGTATCCCTCCGGGCCTTCATTTGCTTCTAAGGCATTGACAGTGTCGTCACCGCCCCCCCATGGCGACCTTGTCTATATTTTTTATCGTGACATTGCTCAGGTCGAGGTTGTCTGCTTCTTCCGTACCTAGAATGATGTCGCTGCCTTCGCCACAGTCGATGATGCATCCAGAGGACAACCCATTAAGCGTTTTCGTACTCAGATGAATGGTGTCATCCGTCCATAATGTTTCGATTCGCTGAATATTTTTCAATTCTGTTTTGCTGAGGTCCAAAGTGTCTGCCAACGCTGTACCGCCCAAAATGTTGTTTCCACCACCACCATCGATAATTTCGACGGTATTCTCTCCTTGAGAATCATGAATCCGGATAGTGCCGTCCTTTGTTCCACCTAAAATAATATCGGCGCCCCCTTCTCCACCTCTATAGATGTCGTCTGCTAGGTTTTCACCGCTGACGGCAAAAATATCATTGCCTGCCCCGCTGACAAGAGCATTTTTTTCGAGGCTATCAAAGCTGAAAATGGGTCAGTCTTATCGGTTGAGATGGTCTTTCGTGGATTCAGGGTCACATTTTACTTTCATTCCGCCGTGTTTCTGTCTTAAGAGTGAACTGCGAGGCAGGGGATCATCCTGGAAGAATACATGGAAACAGGGAGGTGTCATTTTGTCGACAATGAAAAGAGGAGTGGATTGCTGCGACAATCAAAAGAGACTGCCGAACATACTGGAACAATATCAGGTATATTCATTGAAAAAGGAGCATCTGCCATGCTTGGCCGACGGAGGGAATGCCGTCTCCCTGAGCGGGTTGTATAAATTTGCTCTGTCAATAGGTGTTTTTGCCTTTTCGCATCTATCTCCCCATTGCACCAACGCATTTGCTGGTTCCGTCAATTGGGTGGGCTCGTTTGATTCTAGTTGGCACACGAACGAAAACTGGGTGTGGGATGGTCATACTCCGACAAGCTCGGATGACGCCCGAATTGACGCCTCGCCGACAGCGGTAATTTCCGCTTCGCCCGGCGCTGTCGCCAACCTGTTCGTTGGCGTGGTTGATACTGGCGGGCTATCTATCGAAAACCATTTGACATCAACAACTGTAACATTGGGCTATAACCTGGTTCAGTGAAAAAACATCTACAAAATCAACGCAAAGTTAAAATCAACATATTGAAATTTCAGTAAAAATATTGCAATATCCGCCTGTCCTAAAAACTCACTTGGCAGGTGAAATTATGAAGCGGTTTATCCT
>NZ_JHZB01000005.1 GCF_000621145.1 Desulfobulbus elongatus DSM 2908 | reverse complement strand
GCATGTTTTGACCGGTGCCGGTTTGTCTTGATCGGCTTGGCGTGCCGTACCGAGTGCATGCTCCCGGAAACATGGCTTTTTCAACGGGCTGCTAATACCTTCAATCATAAAATCAAACTCATGACAAAGTGCAGCAAACAACAAAATTACCCCTTGTTCATTGATTGGCTCATAAACAATACCGCGAACGCCTAGGATGCCGCCGGTCTCATGGATTTGAATATTTTCTATCTGTTTGAAGCCTTCTTTTGGCGAAATATTTTCTTCTGAGATGGTCGTTTCAATCCCCTGTAATGTGGCTAAACCATCATCAGGATCTTTCTGCGTTTGCTCATAATAACGAACGCGTTCTTGACCCGTCTCGGTAATTTTCCAAACACCTCGCTCTGAGCCATCTAACTGATGTTTACGTTTGAGATATTCGCGAGCCCAAGCCGTCTTATTCTTCCACTTTAAAACACCACTTTTATACTCTTCGAATTCTTCAGGAAAATCTTCGGGATTGAGCCCCATGATATTTTCTACTTCCGGATAAACCACGCTCGGTTTCGCTTTTCCACCAAGCTTAATCAAAGCCTTGAGTAATGGAATCTCGTAATCCATGAAGTAGAGGCCCATAATCTCCCTCAGCTCACATCAGCCCCGCAAATAGCCGTCCACATCGTTGGCCACGATCACCCCGTAGTTGATGGCCCCCAGCCAGCCGCTCATGATGATGCCCACCGAGCCGACGTGAAACAGGCCGCCGATCTCCTTGTGCAGGGAGCGGGAAATATCGAGGCCCTCGAACTTGGTGCCGAACGAACTGCCCTTGGTGTGGAGGGTATAGCGGTGAAAGGTGCGCGGGGTGGCCGACTCCACCGTATCCACCTTGGCGCGGATACCGGGAAGATAGCGTTCCAAGTCGGTGAAGCAGCGCTCGACCATCGCCTCCTTGGCAGCCCGGTAGGCGGCCTGGTCGAGACCGGCCCAGTCGTCGTAGTCGGCGTTCATCGAGGCGACGATGGTGTGGTCCGGCGGGTTCTGCGGCCGGGTCTTCGGGTAGTAGAGGGAAAAGGTACGGCTTCTGGTGTCCATCCGCCGCATCTCCTCGGAGGAAAACTCTTCTGCCGTGGAGGTGAACAGCAGATCGCCGATATCGGGGATGGTCTCGCCCCTGCGGATGCCGAAATAGACCTGGCAACTCGAATTGTTGACCCGCACCTTGCCGAACCGGCCGATGAAATCGGAGGCGAACTGAGCCCGGCCCACGAGCTTGTCGATGGTGTTGGTGACCCCGGCATTGGAGACCACGGCCCGGGCCCTGATTTCCCGGCCCTTGGCCGCCACGCCGACGGTTATCCCCTTTTCCACCAGGATGCGGTTCACCTGGACGCCGGTGCAGATGTCGACCCCCTTGTCCCGCAGCTCGTCGGCCATCAGGCCGATCAGCCTGTCGGTGCCGCCCTCGAAGGTGTAGACGCCCCGGTTCATGAAGTTGGAGAAGACGATGCCGTAGGTGATGGCCGGCTCGTCCAGGGTGGAGCCGTTGGCATAGGTGATCGGCTCCATCAGCAGCCGGTGGACGTCGCTGCGGCCGGGGAAGAACCGGTCGAACAGCTCGCGGGTGGTCATCTGCTGGTCGTCGTAGAAGTTCATCGCGTCGACGGTGGCGAAGAACTCGTCGACCACGGTCTTGCGTATGCCGAAGCGCTCCTGCAGGATGCGGATGAAATCCTCCTTGCTGAAGGTGGTACGCAGGGAGAACTGGGGGTTGTCGAAGACGATGTTCTTCAGTTGGACGATGGCATCGCGGATGGCCCGGCCCCAGTATTTCCGGCAGGTTTTGACCATGCCGTAGGGAAAGCCGTGCAGGGAGACGTCGAAGATGTGGCCGCCGCGCTTGAACCAGGTGGCGAGGCCGCCGAGCTGGATGTGATGTTCCAGGAGCAGGACCGAATGACCGGCCGCGGCCAGCCGGTTGGCGCAGGTCAGGCCGCCGAGGCCGGAACCGACCACGATGGCGTCATAGTGGGACTGCACCTGATCCAGTGGCGTGTACTGCATTGCGCTCCGTTTCGTGGGTAGGCATGAAACCAGCGTTTTCCAACGCACCGCGGGCCGTGCCGCGGCCTGCCCTGAACAAGGCTAACGGAGAACGTGCTGGTTGACGATGGTGATCCCGCTCAGCATCGCCCCGACGATGCCGAGATAGCCCTGGTCGGTGCCGGCGATGAACAGGTTGGCCCAGGGCGTCGCGCCGGTTCTGATCTTGATCCCGCTGCCATAGACCGCGCCCTCGGCCTTGCGGGTGAATCGCTCGATGGTCACCGGCGTGAAGCTGTCCTGATATACAATGGATGGCCGATAATTCCCAACGATTTCCTCGCTGGCGATGACGGCGGCCTGCGTCCACCGCTCCTTGACCGGACCGTAGGCTTCGGCGGCAAGCCCGTGCCATCGGGGATAGCTGGCCGTGTTGGTGACCCGGATCTGCGCCGGGTCCTCCGGCGGCAGGCCGGAAAAATTGCCGGGAAAGCAGATCACGCCCCAGGAGGTGTCGAGGTAGTCCTCGGGCCGCCGGTAGTCGAGCCGGGGGCCGTTGTGGTAGAAGACGATGGTGCGCCCCTGGGCGAGCGAGGCGGCATTGGCGCGGGGAACGAACGAGATGGTTTCCATGAAGCTCATCCGGCCGGCGTACCGGGTCCGGTCGCCCTGCCAGCCGGAGAGCCGCATGGTTTCCGGGATGCCGGCCGTGGACAGGACCGTGTCGGCACTCAGCACCTCGCCGTCCTCCAGACGCACGCCCACCACCCGCTCGCCGTCGGTCTCGATGGCCGCCACCGGGCTGCGGTAGCGGAGCTCGCCGCCGAACTCGCGGTACTGCCGTACCAGCAGGTCGAGGAATTCGCGCATGGTTCCGCCGGGCCGGAAAAAGCCCTCCTCGAATACGGCCCGGAACATGATCACGAACTGGCCGAGGTCCATGTCGTGCTCCTCGGCGTTGCCGTAGATCATCAACGGCAAGAGGAGCATGTCTTCCAGGAGCGGATGACGCAGGTGTTCGGCGAGAAACTGCCGGGCGGACCGCCAGGGCGCGGCGGCAAAGGGATCGCAGGCCGCGATCGCCTCTTTGAGTTGCCGGAACCGGTCGACGGCCTCGGGAAACTCGCGGTCGATCGCCGCCTCCAGCAGGGCGGAATCGTTGCCAAAGCGCAACGATCGCCCGGCAAACCGGATCTCCGAGCCGAGCTGTTCGTGGAACTCGAACCGTTTGCGGGAGAGGTGCAACTGGCGGAACAACCGGTTGAGCGGGGCCTGCTTGGCGCCGGGCGGCGCGAAGTTGGTCATGGCGTGCAGCCCGGTTTCCAGGAGCCGCCCCTGGCGGAGATAGTAGGAGTTGAGGCCGCCGGGAAGGGTGTGCTGTTCGAGGATCAGCGTTTTGAGGCCGAAACGGGCGGCCCGGATACCGGCCGCGATTCCCGACAAGCCGCCTCCGATGATGAGGAGCTGATATGCAGCCATGGGGCGGGCACGAACAATGGCAACGGAACGAGCCTCGCCGGACGCCAAGAGCGCCGGCTCAGGCCATCAGACGTTTTGCAGTTTGGGTTCCAGATAGTTGACGCAACTGGTCAGGGTGGCGAGCTGCGGATACTCGTCCTCCGGAATTTGCAGTTTGTAGCGTTTGCGCAGCTCCATGACGATGTCGAGAAAATCCATGGAATCAAGGTCCAACTGGTCCCGCAGGGGGGCATCGGCATCGAGGCTGGCAAAATCGGCTTCTTCGTCAATGTCGGCTATGATTTCAAGGAGAACGTCCTTGATCTCGTCACGGCTCATGCTTCGGTTCCTCTATGTAAAATAACAAATACGCGCAGCAGCTTGGCGAAAGTTGAGAGCAATACCACAGCTCTCCTCAGTCCGCCACAAATCTCTCGACGATCACCACCGAATTTATCCCCAGCATGCCGAACGAATTGTTGAGGATGGCGTCCACCCGGTCGAGCTGTTTGGGGGTGTTGGCCACCAGGCCGGGCAGGTCGCATTCCGGATCGAGGTTGTCCAGATTGATGGTGGGATGGACCCGATTATCGGTGAAGGAGGGCAGATTGCCGGCCAGTTCGAGCACCCCGGCGGCGCCCATGGCATGGCCGATGCTCGACTTGGTGTTGTTGATCCAGGTGTTGGCGCAGCCGGCGAAGGTGGCGCGCAGGGCGGTGCACTCCTCGACGTCGCCCTGCCTGGTGCCGGTGGCATGGGTGTTGACGATGGTGATGTCCGCCGGTTGCAGACCCGCGCGGGCCAGCGCCGCCTCCATGCACTGCTGTTGCCGGGGGCCATAGGGCAGGACGAAATCGCGGGCATCCGAATTCATGGCGTAGCCGGTCAGTTCACCGTAAATGGCGGCGCCGCGCGCCAGGGCCCGGTCCAGCCGCTCCAGGGTGAAGACGCAGCCACCCTCCGAGATGACGATGCCGTTGCGGTCGCGGTCAAAGGGCCGGCTCGCCCTGGTCGGCTCCTCGTGTTCCGCCAGGGCGCCCTGGGCACGGAAGGAGGCGAAGATGCCGAAGGAACCGACGCACTCGGAAACGCCGCCGCAGAGCGCCAGCTCGACCTCGCCCAGGCGGAGCATCTGCATCCCCTGAATCAGGGCGGCGTTGCCGGCGGCGCAGGCCGCGCCGATGGAGTAGTGCGGCCCGGTGATGCCGAGGTTCATGGTGATCTCGCCGGCCGGATTGTTCAGGACCGTGCGGGGATTGTGGTGGTGGGTCCAGTAGTTGACGTCGTAGCCGTACTGGCCGATATTGTAGACTTCGTTCTCGGTTTCCACGGTGCCGTGCTCGGTCAGCCCGATGTAGACGCCGGTGGCGGCGCGGTCGTAGGTGGAAAAATCGATGCCGGCGTCGGCCAGGGCCTCGTTGGCGCAGTAGACGCCGATGCAGCCGGCACGGGTCCCCCGGCTGTTTTCCCGCTTCTTGCGGTACCGGGTTTCGGCGAACCGGCAGATGCCGGCCGGATGCACGCCCATGTAGCGCAGGTCGATGGTGGCGATCCCGCTGACCCCGGCCAGGAGATTGGCACGGAATTCGGCCAGGTTGGCGGCGCCCGGCGCGGTCAGGCCGACGCCGGTGATGACGATTCGTTGATTATCAGGAAGGTAAGGCATGATACGATGGTGCGGCTCAGACGCGGGCCAGTCCTTTGATGATGCTGGCCACGCTGGTGATGGCCTCGTCGAGTTTGTCGGGCATGGGCCCGCCGGCCTGGGCCATGTCGGGCCGGCCGCCGCCCTTGCCGCCGACGATGGCAGCCACCCGGTTGACCAGATCGCCGGCCTTGATCCGGCCGGTCAGATCCTTGCTCACCATGGCCAACAGCGCGGCCTTGCCCTCGAACTCGCCGCCGAGCACAATGATGCCGTGCGGCATCCGGTCGCGGATCTTGTCGCCGATCTCGCGCAGGGTCTTGGGGGAATCGAGCGGCACCCGGCTGGCCACCACCGGCATGGCATCGATCTCGACGCTCGCTGCCAGCAATTGGTCGAGGTCGGACAGGGCCATGGAGGCGTTGAGGGCGGCGATCTGCTTTTCCAGTTCCTTCTGCCGCTTGAGCAGCCCCTGGATCTTGTCGACCGCGCCTTCGATCGGGCCGGAAATCACCGCGCTGATCGAGGCTGCCTGCCGGGCCAGCTCCTGCACCCAGTGGACGGCTGCCGCCCCGGTGACCGCCTCGATCCGGCGAACGCCGGCGGCGATGCCGGTTTCCATCACGATCTTGAACAGGCCGATGTCGCCGGTCATGCGGGCATGGGTGCCGCCGCACAACTCCTTGCTGAACCCGCCGATGCTCACCACCCGCACCTCTTCGCCGTACTTTTCGCCGAACAGGGCGGTGGCACCCTCGGCGATGGCCTGCTCGCGCCCGAGCAGGGTCGTGGTCACCGGGATGTTTTTGCGGATCTCCGCGTTGACCAACTGCTCGATGGTGCAGATTTCTCCGTGGGTCAGCGGCGAGAAATGGGTAAAATCGAAGCGCAGGCGGTTGTGGTCGACCGCCGATCCGGCCTGCTTGACGTGGTCGCCCAGCACCTTTTTCATCGCCGCCTGGAGGAGATGGGTGGCGGTGTGGTTGAGCGCGGTGTCGCCACGCCGTTCGGCCACGGTCAATTCAACCCGGGTGCCGACGGCCAGGGTTCCCTGCACCAACTGGCCCTCGTGCAGGATGAGTCCCTCCACCGGGGCAAAGGTCTTGTCCACCACGAAGCGGCCGTCCGGCCAGGCGATCTCGCCCCGGTCGCCGATCTGGCCGCCCGATTCGGCATAAAAGGGAGTCTGGGCGCAGAACAGGCGCAGGGTTTCGCCCTCCTGGGCCTCGGTCACCAGTTGCCCGGCCGCGTTGACGATGCCGTCGACGGTCGAGACGCCCTGGGTGGCGCCGTAACCGATGAACTCGGCTTTCTTGCCCCGGCTGCCCAACTCGATGATGCCGGCTTCGAGGTGCTCGACATCGCTGCCCTTCCACGACTTGCGCGACTGCTCGCGCTGCTGTTCCATGGCCCTGGTGAAGCCGGGCTCGTCAAAGGCCACCCCGCGCTCGATGGCGACATCGCGGACGATGTCCACCGGAAAGCCGTAGGTATCGTAGAGCTTGAAGATGAATTCGCCCGGAATGACCGCCCGGTCGCCGGCCTCTTTCCTCAGCCGCCGGATTTCCTGGTCGAGCTTGTTGAGGCCATGATCCAGGGTCTCGCCGAAACGCTCCTCCTCGTTGCTCACCACCTTGGCCAGCAGTTCGCGGGTAGTGGCGAGATGGGGGTAGGCATGCTGCATCTCCTCGGTCACCAGGGCGCAGACGCCGGGGAAAAAGGAGGTCAGCCCCAGGGCGCGGCCGTAGCGAATGGCCCGCCGCATGATCCGGCGCAGGACATAGCCCCGGCCTTCGTTCGAGGGCAGGACGCCATCGGCCACGAGGAAGGTGGTGGCCCGGGCGTGGTCGGCGATGACCCGCATGGAGACATCGTCCGCCCTGTCGGCGTGGTACTGCTTGCCCGCGAGGTTGGCCACGTAGTCGATGATCGGGGTGAACAGGTCGCAGTCGTAGTTGTTGGTCTTGCCCTGGAGCACCGCCGCCACCCGCTCCAGTCCCATGCCGGTGTCGATGGAGGGCCTGGGCAACGGTGTCATGACGCCGTTCTCGTCGCGGTAGAACTGCATGAACACAAGGTTCCACAGTTCGAGGAAGCGGTCGCAGTCGCAGCCCAGGGCGCAGTCCGGCCGGCCGCAGCCCACTTCTGGCCCCTGGTCGATGTGGATTTCGGAACAGGGACCGCAGGGACCGGTGTCGCCCATGGCCCAGAAATTGTCCTTCTCGCCCATGCGGATGATCCGTCCCTTGGGCAGGGTGTCGACCTGTTCCCAGATGCCGTAAGCCTCGTCGTCGTCGGTGTAGACCGTGACCCACAGGTCCTTGGGGTCGATTCTCAGTTTTTCGGTCAGGAATTCCCAGGCATAGGCGATGGCTTCCTTCTTGAAGTAATCGCCGAAGGAGAAGTTGCCCAGCATTTCGAAGAAGGTGTGATGGCGGGCGGTATAGCCGACGTTTTCGAGATCGTTGTGCTTGCCGCCGGCCCGGACGCTGGCCTGGGCGGTGGTGGCCCGGACATAGGGGCGGGTCTCCTCGCCCATGAACACCTTCTTGAACTGAACCATGCCCGAGTTGACAAAAAGCAGGGTGGGATCGTCGTTGGGCACCAGGGAGGATGCGGGGACCCGGGTGTGCCCCTTGCTCTCGAAGAACTCCAGGAATGATTGGCGAATATCGTTACCGGTCATTGCGTCGTCAGGCGTTGATTTTTCTGGGATGGCCCATCCGGTCCGGCTCGGGCCATCGCCCATGGCGCGAACAGGCGCACCACAACACGCGGAAGCGGGCATTCTCACCGCAAAGGAGTTTATGATACCATGAAATGAAATGTTGCAAAGAAAAAACGACAACCGGTCACATCGATAACCCGACAGGCGGGATGCCGGGGCATCCCGCCTGTCGGTTGCGGGTGGCGCGCGGTCGGCTCGGACCACGCGGTGGTGGACAGGTCAGGAAATCCGATCAGCCCATCTGCTTTTTGGTCTCGACCAGCTGTTCGACCACGGTCGGATCGGCCAGGGTCGAGGTGTCGCCGAAATCGGCGAAATCGTTGGCCGCGATCTTGCGCAAAATCCGCCGCATGATCTTGCCCGACCGGGTCTTGGGCAGTCCCGGCGCCCACTGGATGACGTCGGGGGTGGCGATGGGCCCGATCTCCTTGCGCACGTGCTGGCGCAGCTCGGCCCGCAACTCCTCGCTCTCCTCGGCCCAGGACATCAGGGTGACGTAGGCGAAGATCGCCTGCCCCTTGATCGGATGCGGCATGCCGACCGCCGCCGCCTCGGCCACCGCTTCGTGAGCCACCAGAGCGGACTCGATCTCCGCCGTGCCGAGGCGATGCCCGGACACGTTGATGACGTCGTCGAGCCGGCCCATGATCCAGAAATAGCCGTCCTCGTCGCGGCGGGCGCCGTCCTCGGGATCGTAGGTGTCCGGATAGCGGCCGAAATAGCCCTTTTTATATCGCTCCGGATTGCCGAACACGCCGCGGAGCATGCCTGGCCACGGTTTGCGGATGACCAGGTGGCCGCCCTCGTTGGCCCTGGCCTCCTTGCCCTCCTCGTTGTAGATGGCCGCATCGATGCCGGGCAGGGGCAGGCTCGCCGAGCCGGGCTTGAGCGGCGTCACGTACGGCAGCGGCGAAATCATGATGCCGCCGGTTTCGGTCTGCCACCAGGTGTCGACGATGGGCAGCTTCTCCTTGCCGATGTTGATGTAGTACCACATCCAGGCCTCGGGGTTGATGGGCTCGCCCACCGAACCGAGGATGCGCAGGCTGGACAGATCCCATTTCCGGGTCGGCTCGACGCCTTCCCGCATGAGCGCACGGATGGCGGTCGGCGCGGTGTAGAAGATGTTGACCTTGAATTTTTCGACGAGCTTCCAGAAGCGGTCCGGGCCCGGATAGTTGGGCACGCCTTCGAACATGAGCGCGGTGGCGCCCAGTCCCAGCGGCCCGTAGAGGATGTAGCTGTGCCCGGTGATCCAGCCGAGGTCGGCGGTGCACCAGTAGACATCGTCGTCTTTCAAGTCGAACACCCACTGGGCGGTGTGCATGGCATAGGTCAGGTAGCCGCCGGTGGTGTGGACCACGCCCTTGGGCTTGCCGGTGGAGCCGGAGGTGTAGAGGATGAAGAGCATGTCCTCGGCATCCATGGATTCGGGCGGGCACGACGACGAAATATCGGCGGCGCTCACCTCCCGATGCCACCAGCAATCGCGGCCCTCCTTCATCTCGATGTCGATGCCGGCCCGCCGGACCACCACGCAGGTCTCGACGCTGGGGCAGGTCTGCAACGCTTCGTCGGCGTTGACTTTCAGAGGGATGGCCTTGCCACCACGCAACACGGCATCGGCCGTGATCAGCACTTTGGCGTGGCAGTCCTCGATCCGGCTCTGGAGGGCCACGGCGGAAAATCCGCCGAACACCACCGAATGGACCGCGCCGAGCCGGGCGCAGGCCAGGAGCGAAATGGCCAGCTCGGGCACCATGGGCAGATAGATGGCCACCCGGTCACCCTTTTTCACGCCCTTTTTCTTGAGCACGTTGGCGAACCGGCAGACCTCATCGTGCAGCATCTGATAGGTGTAGATGCGGACATCCTCCTCCGGCTCTCCCTGCCAGATGATGGCGGCCTTGTTGCGCCGGCCGTCGGTGAGATGGCGGTCCAGGCAGTTGGCGGAGATATTGAGCCGGCCGCCCTGGAACCACTTGACCTCGGGAACGGACAGGTCGTACTCCAGCACCTTGTCCCATTTTTTGTCCCAGGTGACCAACTCCTCCGCCCGTTTGGCCCAGAAACCCTCTGGGTCCTCCATGGAGTGCGCATACGCCTTCCTATACTCGTCCATCGACTTGACCCAGGCCTGTGCACGTCCCTTTTCCGGTGGCTGGAATACTTTGCCCTCGGCCAACAAACTGGTGATTTTGTCTTCCATTGCACTCATAGGATTCCCCCCTCAACGTAAAGCCTTGTGTCACAACCCATGCCCATCCGCATCGAACCGACGCGGACCGGCACGGCCAGCCTCCTTTGGAAGTGCAGCCACCGGCCACCACTGCCGGCGGCACAACGACAACGGCCCGAACCGCCGGCGCCCGGACGGCTTCGGGCAGCACTCCAAAATTGAATATGTACAGAAGTTTTGCAAAAAAAGAAAACGATTACCGAGCGTCAATCCGACGGAAATGCATTTTCCCTGAGAAAGAGACTCACTTTCGGCTCCATCGAGCGACATGCATCAGCGCGATCGGATGTCGGCATCAATTTCCCTGCTGTTTCGGGACGATACCCGGCCACCGTTCGGCAGGCCGCATGCGCTCCGCGCCGATATTTGTCCGGACAAACGATTGACGGAACGCCAGGCATCCCTTACCACTATGTCCAAACAGCAATCCGTCGCCGCGCAGGGCCCGTATCAACCGTATCCGGCCCGCCGGCGCTTCACCCGAAGGAGGGTTCCATGGTTGTCAACGACTGGATTCATGCATTCGCCGGTTCCTTCATTCTCATTTCCCTGGCCCTGGGCGTCGACAGCTCGGCCAATCCCCTGTTCCTCAGCCGGTACTGGCTGCTGCTCACCGCCTTTGTCGGCGCCAATCTCCTGCAGTTCGGCTTCAGCAAATTCTGCCCGCTGGGACTGATCCTGAAAAAACTGGGCGTGCCGGAAACCAGGGAACCCGGGGCCTGAACCAGCCGCCGCCTGTGCCGCCTCAACCGCGCCGGGTCCGAGACCGGCCGCGGATCAATCGCGGCAGACAGCAGAGGGAAACCAGCGCCAGCCCGGCGAGCAAATAGGGCGGGAAACAGCCCATTACGAACTTGAAGGCCTGGTCGGCGATGAGGTCCGGCGGCCAATCGGGATGAACGCCGGCCTGGCTGCGCCTGAACAGTTGGATCACGCCGGCATAGGCCAGGCCGATGATGCCGTAGGCCGCGTTGAACACCAGTCCCTTGAAGCTCAGCACCGTGGCCCGTTGCTGCGAGTCGGTGAGAGCGTTGAGGTAGTGGCTGGTGAAATAACTGGTCATGGTCAGGCCGATGAAGACCAGCATCATCGGCAATGCCCCATAATAGGGGATGAAAAGGGGCAGGAGCAGCAACGCCGTCAGCGCGATCAGCCCCACCAGCAAGGCGTTGGTGCCCGGCGAAAAACGCTCGGCCATCACTCGGGCCAGCCGGGGGATGAACAGACCGATCACCGCCGCCGCCGACCCCAACAACCCGAAGCTGGCCTCGGGCAGACCGACCAGGCGGTAGTACTCGCTGGTCAGGGTGGCGAGCATCCGCAGGGTGTGGTCAAAAACCGTGGCGAAAAGAATGACGGCCAGGACCAGGGGCGTGCCCAGAATCCACCTGCCGGCCCGGACAATCAGACGCGGTGCTTCCCACAAAGCGGCCGACTCGGTCCGGGACCGGAATCGCCCCGCCCCGCTCCGGGGTTCCCGCATCCGCGCGGTGGTTGCCAGCGCCAGCAGGCCGAACACCAGGGTCAGATAAAGGGGGTAGCGCATGGTGGCCTGCAAGGTGACGGCCGTGCCGGGCGCCATCCATCCGAGCACCCGATTGACCATGTCGGGATCGTAGACCATGGCTCCGATGGTCATGGCAAAGATGTAGCCGACACTCTGGGCGCGCATCTGCACCTCCAGGACCCTGGGCCAGGCGGCGGCCTGCCCGTGGGCGACCAGGGTATCGTAGGCCAGGGCCTCGTCGGCGCCGCTGGCCATGGCCTCGGCCAGGCCGCTGAGCACCCTGTTGCCCAGAAACGCCCAGAAAATGACCTGCGGATTGCCCAGCGGCACGAAGGCGATGAGCGCCGTTTCGGCGACCATCAAGAGGGAGGTGGCGATCAGCAGCAACCGTCTGCCCAGAAGATCGGCCAGGGCGCCGGACGGGACCTCGGCCAGCACGATGGTGACGGCCCAGACGGTGTTGAGCACGGCGAACTGCTCCAGGCTCAGGCCGTAATCGAGAAAGAGGACGGTGAAGACCGGATAGTAGAACCGGGCGTTGAACAGGACGCGAAAAACGATGAACAGGCGGATGTTGGGTACGGCATAGGGCGAAGAAACGGGTCCCGCCGGTCGTGTTGCCCCTTGTGCCAATGAACGCTCCCCTTCTCCTCCGTGTTCTCTCCCGCCGTCCCGCTCGCCGCCGCCGGTCACCCCCGCGCGCAACGCAGCCACGGCCCCCAACAAAAGAACCCCGGCCGTTGCAGTCCCCAACGGGACGAAACGGACGGGGTTGCACTGCCCTACGCCGCCTGTCGTCCGCGTCGGTCAACGCGACCCAGGCGCCGGCCCCCTCACATCCTGCGATACAGCTCCAGCACCCGCTCCTTGGTCATGACCTGCTGCCAGTCCTTGCCGAAGCAGTTCTCCCACAGCGGCGCCAGGCCCAGGGCCACGTTGGCCATGGTGTCCATGGCCTGGTCGTCGAGGTTGGCGGTCAGGTTGCGCGGCAGATGGATATCGTGCTTTTCCATCATCCGGCGGAATTCCCTGACTCCTGCCGGATAGACATCCTCCAGGTAGTCGAAGGTGATGCAGCAGCCGATGCCGTGGTGGGTGCCGAGCACGAAGGACAGCCCGTAGGAGAGGGCGTGGCAGGCGCCGACCTGGGAATAGGCGATGGACATGCCGCCGAAGTAGGAGGCCATCATCAGCTTGTCGTCCTTGTCGGGGTGGTCGTCGAGGAAGACCTGGCGGCAGAGTTCGATCGATTTTTCCCCGTAGGCCCGGCTGAATTCGTTTAAGTAGGTGCCATGGAGGGATTCGACATCGTGGATGTAGCAGTCCATGCCGGTGTAGAACCACTGATTCTTGGGCACGCCGGCCAGCAGTTCGGGGTCGAGCACGATCTGGTCGTAGAGGGTGTAGTCGGAGTTGATGCCCAATTTCTTGACCGGCCCGGTGAGCACGGTGGTGCGGGAGATCTCGGCGCCGGTGCCGGCCAGGGTCGGCACGGCCGCGTGGTACACCGCCGGATTCTTGATCAGATCCCAGCCCTGGTAATCGGCGGCCGAACCGGGGTTGTTGAGCAAAAGCGAGATCGCCTTGGCGATGTCCATGGTCGCGCCGCCGCCGATGCCGATAATGCCGTCCGGCTTGCGCGGGCTGTAGGCCCGGATCTGGGCGACCAACTGGTCGATGTAGCCGGTCTTGGGCTCGTCGTCGACATTGACCGGCAAGAGCAGATCGCCCTGCTCCAGGGGCAGGCGGCCTTCGAGGGGCTTGCCCTTGAACACGTCGTCGAGGACGAACACCATGAAGGACTCGGGCGTCAGCCGGTTGGGTTTGAGGATATCGCCCAGTTGATTGAAACAACCGCGGCCGAAAACGATACGGGGGACTATTTTGAAATTTCTGTACATCGGATATGGTACCAGGTGAAGGAAGGACGACTTGGCCGGCAGGACACGAACCGATGGGCGCGGGGCCATGCCGGAGGCGAAGAACAAATGTTCCATCTGTACCAGATGGCGGGCCAAATCTCAAGAATGATGTCGGCATTCCGGCCGGAGCGGACGCTTCGGCCGCGCCGGCGCCGGGAAAAGCGATGAAGGAAATCGAGCTGCTGACCAGGGAACTGTACGCCGACATCCCCCAGGGCACCCTTTACCATTACACCACGTTCAGCGGCCTGCTCGGCATTGTCAAAAGCCGGGCGCTCTGGGCCAGCGACATCCGCTACATGAACGATTCCGCCGAGTTGCGACATACAGCCGACCTGATCGCCGCCGAAGTGCGCGAGCGGATCGACAGCGGCCATGCCAACTCCGGCCTGCTGTCCCTGTTCGTCGACTGGGTCGCGCACCGGATCACCAACGGCCGCATGCTGTTCGGCGCTTCCTTCCGCTCGCACGGCAACCTGCTGAGCCAGTGGCGGGGCTACAGTTCGCCGGGCAAGGGGGTCAGCCTGGGGTTCTGTCCCGAATACATCGGCTGCTGCGCCCAGCGGCAGCGGTTCATGATCGGCAAGTGCATCTACGAGCCGGCGCGGCAGCGGGCCCTGATCCGCCAGGTGATCGACGCGGTGGAGACGCTGGCCGCCGGGCTCAGTTGCGAGGACCTGCCGGCCGGAGAGCGGAGCGCCGGCTACCGGTCGGCCTTCACAGCCATGGAAACCGACCTGCTGCGGATCGCCGCCATCCTCAAGCATCCGTCGTTCCGCGAAGAAAAGGAGTGGCGCGTCGTCTCGCCGGTGTTCGCCAACAGCGCCGAATCCCCGGTCCTCTTCCGCGAGGGGCACGCCATGCTGGTGCCCTACATCGAATTCGATCTCAGCCTGGACGGCAGGCCGCTGGCCATGGACCACCTCTACCTGGGCCCCACGGCCAATATCAATATCTCGATGAATTCGCTCAAGATGTTCCTGGAGCGCAACGGCATCGTCCCCCAGCGCGGCATCGATTACTGCCAGATTCCGTTCCGGCAGCGGTAGACGCCGTCCCGGTGAAGACGCGCCGGTCAGATGAATTTTTCCTGCTCGATCCAGGCGCGGGTACCCAGCGAGGCGCAGGCCAGGCTGGCCACCTCGCCGGCCCGTTCGAGGCTTAAGAGAAAATCGTTTTCCAGGATGTAATGGCAGAAGGCGCCGTGGAAGATGTCGCCGGCGCCCAGCGTGTCCATCACCTTGACCGCCATCACCGGCACCTCGCTCGATTCGCCGCCGGTGTGGACCAGGATCGGCTCGCCGTCCCTGGTGATGGCGATATGCTCGATGCCGAAGCCGCACAGGCTGGCGATGACGCTGTCCGCGCCGGTGCAGCCCGGCGGGCGGAAGACACGGGAGCAGATGGCGTAATCGACCAGGGGCAGCAAGGCTTCCAGCCCCTCCTTCCAACTGCCGCCGTCAAGGACCACCGGGATGCGCATCGACCTGGCCCAGGCGGCCAGCTGCACCGCTTGCGGCAGATAGTAGCCGTCGAGCATGAGGATGTCGGCATACTCCAAAGTGGTTTCGTTGACGCAGTCCTGGCGGAGTTTGCGCAGATCGGTGTTGGAGTACACCACGCTGCGTTCGCCATTGGCCAGATCGACGATGATGGCGGACAAAACCGGCGGCCGGCGGGGCTGGTCGGTGCTGTCGACCAGATGCACCTTGTGGTCGGCCAGATCCGCCTTGGCGACATGGGCCAGGGGATGCTGCCCCAGTGCGGTGATCAGCGAGGCCTCGTTGCCGAAGGCGGCGAAGGTGACGGCGGCGTTGGTCGCCGGTCCGCCGGCATAGACCAGTTGCCGCTCGGCCTTCAGTTTCTGGTTGCGTTCGAGATGATGGGGCACATAGTAGACGATATCGGCTGTCGCCAAACCGAGGAAGACACCTGTGCGCATGGGCTCTGTTCACGGCGGTGAAGGGGATCTGTGCAGGATTCGGGTTCCGAATGATAATCGGAATCGAGGCAAAGGGAAGACCTTCCCGGGAAAAAAACGAGTTTCTCCCAAAAAAATCAACATACAGGAGGATGATATGGCTCTCACCGCATCGACCATGTTGGCGCTTGGCGCCGAGGCACCGGCGTTCTCCCTGCCCGCCACCGACGGTTCCGTCGTCAGCCGCGACGATTTCGCCGTAGCGGCCGGTCTGCTGGTGGTCTTTCTCTGCAACCACTGCCCTTATGTCAAACATGTCCAGGGCGAGTTGGCCGCCATCGGCCGCGCCTACATCCCCAAGGGCATCGCCATGGTCGGCATCAACAGCAACGACGCCACCGCCTACCCGGACGACAGCTTCGCCCGCATGGACGAGGAGGCCCGACGGGCGGGCTACCCCTTCCCCTATCTCTTCGACGAGACGCAGGAGGTGGCCAAGGCTTATCACGCCGCCTGCACCCCGGATATTTTTTTGTTCGACCGTGATCGGCGCCTGGTGTATCGGGGCCAGCTGGACAACGCCCGGCCGGGCAGGGATGTGCCGGTGACCGGCCGGGATCTGCGCCGCGCCCTGGACGCCCTGCTGGCCGGCCAACCGATTCCCGAGGAGCAGCGGCCGAGCATGGGCTGCAACATCAAATGGAAACCCGGCAACGAACCGGGATACTTCCCGGGGCACTAACGCCGGCAGAAAAGTGCACGGAAAAAAGACCGCCGCGCCGGCGACCACGAGGCCGACCCGATGTTCTGGCCCGGCCAATCCGTCTTGATGGTTTATTGATGGATTTTCCTGACTTCTTGACCGTATCTTGATACCGAAGGTGGTAAAAAGACAGGCAACACCCTGTTCATGACCCGCGCTCGCGATGGGCGGCCGGTGTCTATGAACAAACGGTCGGGAGAACGATCATGGACATGTTCGCGTGGCTGCAAACGGGTCTTTTTTTCACCACCCTGCTGCTTCTGGTCAAGCCGCTTGGCATCTACATGGCCAGGGTCTACCGGGGCGAGCGTACCCTGCTGTCGCCTCTTCTCGCCCCCTGCGAAAACCTGCTGTACCGGATCTGCGGGGTCAATCCGGACAAGGAAATGGACTGGCGGCACTACACTGCCGCCATGCTGCTGTTCAACCTGACGGGAATGGCAGCGCTGTTCGCCCTGCTGAACATGCAGCACCTGCTTCCCTTCAATCCGCGCGGCCTGCCACCCTTCACCTGGCAACTGGCGCTCAACACCGCGGTCAGCTTCGTCACCAACACCAACTGGCAAGCCTACAGCGGCGAGGCGGCGGCCAGCTACCTTACCCAGATGACGGGGCTGACGGTGCAGAATTTCGTTTCCGCCGCCACCGGCCTGGCCGTGATCATCGCTCTGATCCGCGGCTTTTCCCGCCGCACTACCGCCCTGATCGGCAACTTCTGGGTTGACCTGAGTCGCGGCGTGCTCTACATCCTGCTGCCGCTCTCCCTGGCCGCCGCCCTCCTCCTCGTTTCCCAAGGGGTGATCCAGAATTTCAGCCCCTATCGAACCGTTCTCCTGCTTCAACCCTTCAATATCGATACGCCGGCCGGGCAAGAAACCGTCGCCGAGGTCACCCTGCCCATGGGGCCGGTCGCCTCCCAGGAGGCGATCAAGGAACTGGGGACCAACGGCGGCGGCTTCTTCAACGCCAACTCGGCCCATCCCTTCGAGAACCCGACTCCTTTCTCCCACCTGCTGGAAATCCTGCTCATCCTGGTGATCCCGGCCGCCCTCACCCATACCTTCGGCGTCATGGTCGGCAATACCCGC
Source organism: Desulfobulbus elongatus DSM 2908 (assembly GCF_000621145.1). GTDB lineage: Bacteria > Desulfobacterota > Desulfobulbia > Desulfobulbales > Desulfobulbaceae > Desulfobulbus > Desulfobulbus elongatus. Next base: position 166,789 of record NZ_JHZB01000005.1, on the reverse strand, counting down.
CAGGGCTGGGCCCTGTTTTCGGTCATGCTCCTCCTCCTGATATTCTCTTTTGGCGCCCTCCAGTGGGTCGAGACCGATGCCGCGCCGCAACTGAGTCAATTCGGCATCGAGGGCGGCAACATGGAGGGCAAGGAGGTCCGTTTCGGCCAAGCCGCGACCAGTCTGTTCGAGGTGGCCACCTCCGCCACCTCCTGCGGCGCGGTGGCCGCCATGCACGACTCGCTCACCCCCCTCGGCGGCATGATTCCCTTGAGCCTGATACTGCTGGGGGAAATCGTGTTCGGCGGGGTCGGCTCCGGTCTCTATACCATGCTGGCCTTTGCCGTGATCGCCGTTTTCGTGGCCGGGCTGATGATCGGCCGGACGCCCGAGTACCTGGGCAAGAAGATCGAGGTGCGCGAGATGTGGCTGTCCATCGTGACCATCCTCATCGCCGGTGTGGTGGTGCTGATCCTCTCCGGCATCGCCATGGTCACGCCCTCGGCAACGGCGTCCATGGCCAACGCCGGCGCCCACGGCCTGTCCGAGGTGCTCTATGCCTTTGCCTCCATGGCCAACAACAACGGCAGCGCCTTTGCCGGCCTGAACGCCGACACCAATTTTTACAACCTGCTCGGAGCCCTGGCCATGCTCATCGGCCGCTTCGTGCCGGCGGTGGCGATGCTCGCCATGGCCGGTTCTCTGGCCGCCAAAAAGTACGTGCCACCCAGCCTGGGTACCCTGCCCACCGACAAGCCGCCCTTTGCCCTCTGGCTGCTCCTGGTCATCCTCATTGTCGGTGCCCTGACCTTTTTCCCGGCCCTGGCCCTGGGGCCGATTGCCGAGCATCTGACCGTGCCGGGAGGCAACTGAGGCCATGGCGAAACATATTCCTGCGCCCCAATCGGCCTTTGACAGAAAACTGCTGGCGGACGCGCTCATCGAGTCCCTGAAAAAATTCGATCCGCGCCAGCTCTGGCGCAACCCGGTGATGCTGGCGGTGGAGATCGCCTCCGCCATCACCCTGGTGACCTTCGTGCTCTCGCTCACCGGCCTGAACCGGGAGCCGGCCTGGTTCACCGGCGGCGTCTCGATCTGGCTCTGGCTGACGGTATTTTTTGCCACCTTTGCCGAGGCCCTGGCCGAAGGGCGGGGCAAGGCGCGGGCGGCCAGCCTGCGCCGGGCGCGCACCACGGTCATGGCCAAGCGGCTCGCCAGCCCGGATCGTGCCGACAGTTACGCCATGGTCGGCGCCGGCGAACTCCGCAAGGGCGACCACATCCTGGTGGAGGCGGGCGAACTGATCGCCGGCGACGGCGAGGTGGTGGCCGGCGCCGCTCTGGTCAACGAAGCGGCGGTGACCGGCGAATCGGCCCCGGTAGTCCGCGAATCGGGCGGCGACCGCAGCGCGGTCACCGGCGGCACCACGGTCGTCGCCAACGCCATCGTCGTCCGGATCACCGCCAATCCCGGCGAGACCTTCCTCGACCGGATGATCGCCCTGATCGAGGGCGCCAAACGCCGTAAAACCCCCAACGAGGTGGCCCTGGAGGTCCTGCTGATCGCCCTGACCCTGGTCTTCTTCCTGGTCTGCGCCAACATCAGCCCGCTGTCCGTCTACAGCGCCGCGGCCTCCGGCCAGGGCAGTCCCGTCTCGTTGACCGTGCTGGTGGCCCTGTTCGTCTGCCTGGCGCCCACCACCATCGCCGCGCTGCTGCCCGCCATCGGTATCGCCGGCATGGACCGCCTTTTCCGGAAAAATGTCATCGCCCTTTCCGGCCGGGCCATCGAGGCTGCCGGCGATGTCAACGTGCTCCTACTCGACAAAACCGGTACCATTACCCACGGCAACCGGGAAGCGGTCGCCTTTGTGCCGGTGGCCGGGCATACCGAACGGGAGGTGGCCGAGGCGGCCCTGATGGCCTCGCTGGCCGACGAAACCCCGGAGGGCCGGAGCGTGGTCAATTTGGCCCAACGGCAGTTCAATCTGTCCGCGACCGGGCTGCCCGCAGGCGCGGTGGCCGTTCCCTTCAGCGCTGCCACCCGCCTCTCCGGGATCGATGTCGATGGCGTGCGCTATCGCAAGGGCGCCGCCGACTCGATCGCTACGTTTGTCGGCGAGCAGGGAGGCACCGTGCCCGGAGATATGGAAAGCAAGGTGGCGGCCATCGCCCATGCCGGGGCGACGCCGCTGGTGATTTGCCGAGGAACCGCGATCCTGGGGGTGGTCAACCTCAAGGACATCGTCAAGAGCGGCATTCAGGAACGGTTCCGCCAACTCAGGAACATGGGCATCAAAACGGTGATGATCACCGGCGACAATCCGCTCACCGCCGCCGCCATCGCCGCCGAGGCCCAGGTCGACGACTTCCTCGCCGAGGCCAGGCCCGAGGACAAGCTGCGCCTGATCAGGGAAAACCAGGAGGCCGGGTTCATGGTGGCCATGACCGGCGACGGCACCAACGATGCCCCGGCCCTGGCCCAGGCCGACGTGGCCGTGGCCATGAACACCGGCACTCAGCCGGCCCGCGAGGCGGCCAACATCATCGACCTGGACAGCAATCCGACCAAGCTGCTCGACATCGTCGAGATCGGCAAGCAGATCCTCATGACCCGCGGCAACCTGACCACCTTCAGCATCGCCAACGATATCGCCAAGTACTTCGCCATCATCCCGGCGGCGCTGGCGGCCATCTATCCCCAACTGGGGGCGCTGAACATCATGCGGCTCGCCAGCCCCCACAGCGCCATCCTGGCGGCGGTCATCTTCAATGCCCTCATCATTCCGCTGCTGGTTCCGCTGGCGCTGAAGGGCTCGAAATTCCGGCCCATGCCCGCCGAGAACCTGTTGATTTTCAACCTCCTGATCTACGGCGTCGGCGGCATTGTCGTTCCCTTTATCGGCATCAAGGTCATTGACCTGGGCCTCGGCCTGCTCCTGTGAAGACCATCGACAGACAAGGAATCGCGCCATGAAAGAGATCCGCCCCGCCCTGCTCATGCTGCTTCTGTTCACCCTCATCTGCGGCGGTCTGTACCCGGCCGTGGTCACCGGCCTGGCCCAGCTTCTTTTTCCTGCCCAGGCGGACGGCAGCCTGATCGCCGACGCAACGGGCAGAGTGATCGGCTCCGCCCTCATCGGCCAACCGTTTTCCGACCCGAAGTACCTGTGGCCGCGGCCTTCGGCAACCGGCGGATTCGCCTACAACCCCCTGGCTTCGGGCGGCGCCAACATAAGCCCCGCCAGCCCGGCTTATGGCAAAACGATTGGCGAGCGGCTGGGCAAACTGCCCGCCGCCGGCCTGACCGGCCCGATCGCCGCCGACCTGGTGCAAGCCTCGGGCAGCGGCCTCGATCCCCATGTCTCGCCCGAAGCCGCAGCGGCGCAAGTTCTGCGTATCGCTCAGGCGCGGGGCCTGAGCGAGGCACGGGTCGCCGACATGCTTGCTGCCCATCTGGAAACGCGCCAGTTCGGCTTCCTGGGTGCGCCGCGCATCAACGTCCTGGCGGTCAACCTGGCCCTGGACGCAGCGGCGCCATGAACGCGTTCCGGCGGTGGCCGGCGCGTCCCGTTTGTCCGGTGGTCTGGTTATGAGGTTGGGGCCAACGGGACGGTTGTGCAGACGAATGGTTGAAAACGGCTATGCAATACACGAAGAAGAAGGAACGCCTTGCCCTGGCGGCAGGGTGTGGTATCGCGCTTGCGCTCATCCTGTTTGCCGTTTTTGCAAAATTCGGCGACAGTTCGCCATCGGTGTCGACCGGCTATAAAGCCGTTCTTGCCAGGAAAGAACTGCTCGCCCGTATGCGTCTGCAACTGCTGAAGTCCGTCGAAATGGAAAAGAGCGCGGTCATGGCGCTCGCCAACCCGAAATCCGTGGAGTACGCGAATCAATCGAGAGTAGCCTCGGCCGCGGTGGATCAAGACCTCGCAGCCCTCCGTTCGCTGGTCGACAACGGATTCATGGCAAACGAGAAAAAGCTTTTCGAGGAATTCGCCGTCTGTTGGATGGAACTCGGCAAGGTCGATCAGATCACCTTGCTTCGGACGGTTGCCAACGCCAACCTCAGGGCGGCCGTCCTTTCCAGAGGAAGAGGGGAGGAAAGCATGCACAGGTTCGAGAAGGCCCTGGCCAGTATCCACGCCTCTTCGGCGGGCAGCCCGGATGCTGGCCAGGTGGCTGTCCAGGCATCCCGCGCGCTGATCGCCGCACTCAAGATATTCAATCTGCACACCCCCTACATCATCGAGGTGAACAGCGCCGAAATGGGTCTGATCGAAACCCGAATCCATGCAGAGGAACAGGTGGCGAGCCAGTCCCTCGCGGCACTGGAGGAACTCAGCGGCAACGAAAAGGCCGAGGAGATTGCCCAAGCGAAAGCCTCCTTCGCCGAATTCGTTGACGTAACCAGCCAAGTGATGCAGCTTTCGCGCCAGAACAGCGATATTGCATCCCTGATGCTTTCCCTGGAGAAGAAACGGATCATCGCGGCCCAGTGCGACGATATCCTCACCGCTCTGGAAGAGACGATCAACCACAAAACATCCGAAGCCACGAGATAAACACCATGCCCCTTACAATATATATCAGCGGAATAACGTCATTCTTCCCCGATCGGCCCATTGAACTCAGGCATCGGTCCGATAGGACGATAATCCGGTGCGGGCACAGTCGGTGCCACGCTTCCGGACAACCATCCCGGTCTTCCCATGTATCCGGATCGTGAAGAACACCGCCCGTCCCCGGAGGCTCTGCTCCGGGTGGCCCAGGCGGAAGAACAGGAACAGCGGCGCGGCCGGCTGACCATATTCCTGGGGTATGCCGCCGGGGTCGGCAAAACCTACGCCATGCTGAAGGCTGCCCAACAGCTCAGGGATGAAGGCCGCGAGGTGGTGGCCGCCTATGTCGAATCCCACGGCCGGGCGGAAACCGACGCCCTGCTGGCGGGGCTGGAGGTGCTGCCGCCGGCCCGGTATCCGCATCAGGGAGTGGAACTGGCCGAACTCGACCTCGATGCCGTCCTGGCCCGCGAGCCGGAACTGGCGCTGGTCGACGAACTGGCCCATACCAACGCGCCCGGCTGCCGCCACGAAAAGCGCTGGCAGGACGTCGAGGAACTGCTGACCGCCGGCATCGACATAGCCACCACGGTCAATGTCCAGCATTTCGAAAGCGCCAGCGACATCGCCGCCCAGATCACCGGCATCCCGGTGCGGGAAACCGTGCCCGACAGCCTGCTGGACCAGGCGGCCGAGGTCATGCTGGTGGACATTCCGCCCGAAACCCTGCTGCAACGTCTGCGCCAGGGCAAGGTCTATGTGCGGGAGCAGGCTTCCCAGGCGGTCCGGCAATTCTTCCGGCCCGGCAACCTGATCGCCCTGCGGGAGATGGCCCTGCGCCGAACCGCGGTCCGGGTGGACGACGACATGCGGACCTACATGGCGACCCGCGCCATCGCCGGGCCCTGGCCGGTGGCCGAACGGCTCCTGGTCTGCGCCAGCGGCAGTCCGTACAGCGAACGCCTGATCCGCGCCACCAGGCGGCTGGCCGACGAACTCAAGGCGCAATGGTTCACCGTTTATGTCGAGACTCCGCGGCTCGCCAGGGAACAGCAGGAGAACCGGCAACGGGTCTGGCGCGACCTCCGCCTGGCCGAGAGCCTGGGCGCCGAGGTGGCCACCGTCACCGCCCCGTCGGTGCCCAGGGCGATCGTCGAATACGCCGTGCGCCACAACGTCACCCGGATCGTGGTCGGCAAGCCCGCCAAACCCCGCTGGCGGGAACTGCTGCGGCCGCCGATCGTCGACCAGATCATCCGTCTGAGCGGTTCGATCCACGTCCAGGTGCTCAGTTTCGAGCAGGAGGTGCCGCCCGCCGGGATTCCGGCCCTGAGCCCCACCAGGATCGGCCCCTGGGCGCACTACCTGGTCAGCCTGGCCCTGGTGGCGGTGGCGACCGCCCTGCCCTTGCTGCTCTGGCCCCGCATTTCGCCGACCAATCAGGTCATGATCTACCTGCTGGCGGTGGTGCTGGTTGCAATGCGCTTCGGCCGGAATCCGGCCGTGTTCACCGCCGTCTTCGGGGTGCTGGCCCTCGATTTCTTTTTTATCGCACCCCGGTGGAGCTTCACCGTTACCGATACCGAATATCTGGTCACCTTCCTCGGCCTGTTCACCGTCGGCGTGGTGATCAGCACCCTGATGGCCGAGACCAAGATGCGCGCCGAGGCCTTGCGGGAGCGTGAAATCCAGACCGAAAGCCTGTATTATTTAAGCCGCGATCTGGCGGTGGCCATCGATATGGCGTCCATCCTGGAGGCGGTGCGGAAAAATGTCGGCGAATCCCTACAGGCGCATCTGGCGGTGCTCATCGCCGACCCGGAGGACGAACAGATGCGGGTTGCCGCGCTCGGCGAGAACCTGGCGCTCGACGCCAAGGAGATGGCCGTGGCCGACTGGGCCTACCGCAACCGGCGGCCGGCGGGCAACGGCACCGAAACCCTCGGCTCGGCGCACCTCCTCTACCTGCCCCTGTGCACGGCGAGCCGATGCTTCGGCGTCCTGGGGGTGGCGCTGGCCGCGGCGGCGGACTATCGTTCCCCCCATCACCGCCGGCTGCTCGATGCCTTCGGCGCCCAGATCTCCCTGGCCATGGAGCGCGTGCACCTGGCCCGCCAGGCGGAACAGGCCCAGGTGCTGGAGGCCCGCGAGACCCTGGAACGGGCCCTGCTCAATTCCATTTCCCACGACCTCCGGACCCCGCTGGTCACCATCATCGGTGCCTTGAGCAGTGTGTGCGGCGATGCGCCGCCCCTGCCCGAGCCGAAAAAGCGGGAACTGCTGCGCTGTGCCTGGGACGAGGCCGAGCGGCTGAACCGGTTTGTCGGCAACCTGCTCGACATGACCCGGCTGGAAGCCGGGGAAATGCGGATCAACCGCGAGCCCTGCGATATCCAGGATCTGATCGGCAGCGCCCTGACCATCCTCGACCAAAAGCTGGCCGGCCGGGATGTGAGCGTGCAACTGGCAGAGGGCTTGCCCCTGGTCGGCATCGACATGGTACTGGTGACCCAGGTGCTGGTCAACCTGCTCGATAACGGCCTGAAATACTCGCCAGTGGAAAGTCCCCTGGAAATCGCCGCCCGCATCGACGGCGGCCATCTGGTCCTGGAAGTGCTGGACCGGGGACCGGGCGTGGCGGAACAGGATCTGCAACGGATGTTTGAAAAATTCTATCGCCTGCCGGTGCCGGAAGGCGTCGGCGGAACGGGATTGGGCCTGTCCATCTGCAAGGGCATCGTCGAGGCCCATCACGGTACCATCTGTGCCGCAAACCGCGCCGGCGGCGGATTGCGCGTCGTCTGCCGCCTCCCTGTGCAGCCATGAACGAACCATCGAGCCAGGGGCAACCGTGCCGCATTCTGATTGTCGACGATGAACCGGCGATCCGGCGGTTTCTCCACGCAGCGCTGGCCGACGACCGGTTTACGCTCGTTCAGGCCGAAAATGGTCATGCGGCGCTGGCGGCTGCAGCCTCAACCAGGCCGGACGTCATCCTCCTCGACCTGGGCCTGCCTGATCTGGACGGCGTGGAAGTAATCGCGCGGCTGCGGCAATGGTCGCAGGTGCCGATCATCGTCCTGTCGGTGCGCGACCGCGAGGCCGACAAGGTCCGGGCCCTGGACGCGGGCGCCGACGACTATCTCACCAAGCCCTTCGGCGTGGACGAGTTGCTGGCCCGCATCCGGGTGATGCTGCGGCGAGCCGTGCAGCAGGCACCGGAACCGGTCATCCGCGTCGGCGAACTGGAACTCGATCTGGCCTGCAGGCTGATCATGCTGGGTGGCAAGCCCGTGGCGCTGACGCCCACCGAGTACGAACTGCTGCGCCTGCTCGCCACCAACGCCGGCAAGGTGCTCACCCACCGCCAGATACTCAAGCGGATCTGGGGGGCCGCCTACCTGGAACAGCCACACGTCCTGCGGGTCAACATCAGCAATCTCCGCCGCAAGATAGAGACCGACGCCTCGCGGCCGCGCTACATCCTCACCGAGTCGGGCGTGGGCTACCGTTTCAGGAGCGATTCCTAAGCCGCGCCCGACCGCCTGGATCGGGCAGCCCTTCTTTTTAGGTACTCCTGATTGACGAACCGCCCCGCCGGCCTTATCTATCAAATAAAGCGATCAAATCGTCCCGATTTTTCGAGGAAACACCCATCTCCCCGACCTGATCGCCGGGGCATGACCAACCCCTTTCCTCTGTGTCCCATCCGGAACGTCGACCCGACAAGGAGGTGCACCATGCTGGATATCCGCCACATTCTCGTTCCCATCGATCTTCGCGTCCATACTCCGGCCCTTGCCGACGTGGCCCTCGCCATGGCCAACCGCCTCGGGGCGGAGCGGACAACCTTTCTCCATGTCCTGCCCCATCTCCCGGACCTGAGCGATTACCTGCCCGACACCCTCGCCCGGCTGGACGAGGGATTCCGAGCCCATGCCGAAGAAAAGATGACCGCCTTTCTGGATTCGGTCAGGGATCGGGCCGCCCATATCGACGGCGTGGTGGTCGACGGCGAAACGGCCGAGGCCATCCTGGCCCGTGCCCGCGCCGACAAGGTCGATCTCATCGTCATCGCCACCCACGGCACCAAGGGCATCGAAAAGGTGCTGCTGGGCAGCGTGGCGGACCGGGTCATCAAGGGCGCCCCCTGCCCGACCCTGGTGTTCAACCCCTTTGGCGACACGCGGGGCTACGAGGTCTGCAAGCCGCTGAGTTCGTGCATCGAAACCGTCTGACCGACAACCACAACACAGGAGGACATGCCATGAGACAGCACTACACCCTGATCGCCGCGATGGCCCTTGCGTTTCTCGCCGGAACGGCGCGGGCGGACATCACCGTACCCATGAACATGGCCGATGAAAAAGGGGCCGGGACAGCCATCGGCACCGTGGTGATCAGCGAATCGCCCTACGGCCTGGTGTTCACACCGGCGCTCACCGGTCTGCCGCCGGGCCTGCACGGCTTCCATATCCATGAAAATCCCACCTGCGCGCCCAAGGAGCAGGACGGCAAGATGGTGCCGGCCCTCGCGGCCGGCGGCCATTACGATCCGGCCGGAACAAAGCGGCATGGCATGCCCTGGGGCGATGGCCATCTCGGCGACCTGCCGGCCCTGTACGTTGACGCCACCGGCGCCGCCACCAACCCGGTCCTGGCGCCCCGGCTGAAGATGAACGATGTCAAGGGCCGCTCGCTGATGATCCACGCGGGCGGCGACAACCATGCCGACCATCCGGCTCCGCTGGGCGGCGGCGGTGCGCGGGTCGCCTGCGGCGTGATCCCCTGAGATCCCGACAGGGCAAGGATACGCCGCGCCCGCCGGCCCGTGTCATGAAGGAACCTGTCATTATGGAGGAAAAGTGCAACAGATGAGCAAACAGAGCAATCGAGTCGATCATTATGGATATTGAATGTCTTTTATTTTCACGACAGACAGAGCGAGGTATTCACCATGGAAATCAAGGAATATTGCGAAAATGTCGACACGGAACTCACCACGTGGAAGGCCAAGCTTCACGATGTGATCAGCAAGCTCGAACCCCTTTCCACGGGAAGAAAAGAAGGGGTGTATGAGGAAATCAACGGCCTGCACATCATTGTGACCGAACTGGAGGACAGGATCGAGAAACTGCGGACCGAATGCCCGCTTGTGTGGCAGCCGGAACAGGAAACCATCGACAGAAGGATGACTGAACTCAGCGAACGCTACAACGATGCGCAAAAGGAGTTCTTTGACTACGAGTTCGGCGGATGAGCCCCCGCCGGCAGGGATGCACTGAACCATCAGTGCCTGCATGACAAAAGCCGCGACCTGCCTGCCGGGCCGCGGCTTTTTCGTGCCTGCCTGTCAGGCGGTCGCTGGCGGCTTCCCGCATCCCGCCGCCGCTGTCATCGGGGGCAGTCGATATACCGCCACTTCTTGTCGTAGCAAATCCGGATTTCGCCGGCCTCGTACCCCATCCAGACACCTCTGAGCTGCGGATTGTCCCGTCTCAGCACCTGAAACAGGCGGGGCGGCCTGAGATCCTCCTCAGGCAGGACCAGCGCTGCGAACAACTGCCGCGTCTTGGCAAAATACGCCTCCGCCGAGGCGAATCCGCCGCAGGTCCCGTGCTTTTCCCATCCGCCCTGCAGCAGGAATTCGCTGGGCAGCACGCACATATACTCTCTGATCACCTGGGGATCGGTCGGGCCGACATCGTCCCCCTGGCAATATCTCGGGTGCATGGCCGTGGCCGCGCCACCGACCCGGCAGATCCGGGGATGGCGGGCTTGGGGCCACAGCCCGTGCACCACCCAGCCGAAGGTGTTGCTGCCGGCGCATTGGAAGGCATGATGCGGCCGGATCGCACCGGTGCGGCCATCCCTGGCGCTTTCCCGGCAAAACCGGGGCGAATAGGAGAGGGAAAGCACGAAATAATCGGCGGGAATATCGTTGATGCGCCGGAGACAAGCGTTCTTCTCGCTGCGCCGGTTCCAGTCGTACTGCGATGCCAGTTCGCCGAGTTCCGGCAGGGCGCATTCGCCGGCCCACGATGTTGCCGTGGCGAGGAGGAACAGGAGGAAGACCGCCAGCAGACACATCGGCATGTTTCTGCGACGGATCGACGCCCCAGGCTGCCTGCGCGCGCATTCGCCCATGGTCGCCCCTATCCCTGCCGGCCGTTGTACACCACCGGATTGGTGGCGGCAAAGGCCCGGAAATCGGCCAGCGCCTCCTGCCGCAGCACTCCTTCGATCAGGTCGATGCCCCGGTCGGCCAGTTCGTTCCGCCAATCGGCGGGCATCGGCCCCTCGTCGAAACCGGTGACGGCCATCATGGCCGGGTCGGCGCCGGCGATTACCAGCGAGCGGATGCCAGACCAGAGCACCGCCCCGAAGCACATGGCGCAGGGGCTCCAGTTGACCACCAGTTGATGCGCGGGCAGGCCCGGTCCGCCGAGATCGTAGACGCCCAGCCGCTGCTGGGCGAGCGACAGGGCCATGATCTCGGCATGGGCCGAGGAGCAGGCGCGCGGCACCACCCGGTTGACGCCCACGGCAACGAGCCGGCCCGAATCCCGCGCAAAGACGCCGGCGGCAAAGGGGCCGCCGCTCTGGTGTTCGGTGTTCAGGCGGGCCAGGCGCAGCACCAGCGCCATCCGCGCCTCCAGATCGGGCACGGCGTCCGGAAGAAGTTCCAGTTCAGCGAAAACCCAGTCCGGCAGATCGAGGGTGAAGGAGGGCGGCAATCCTGTCGTTTCCATGTGAATGCTCCCGGTGATGGCGGGATCAGGCCCCCATGAGCTTGGCCCGGAAAAGGAAAAAAACCGCGCCCAGCAGGCAGAGCCCGGCCCAGAGGTAGTCGAGGGTTAGTTTCTCCTTGAGGTAGAGGAGGGAAAAGGGCACGAAGATGGACAGGGTGATCACCTCCTGGAGGATCTTCAACTGGCCCACGGACATGACATTGTGGCCGATGCGGTTGGCCGGCACCTGGAGCAGGTATTCGAGCAGGGCGATGCCCCAGCTCACCAGGGCGGCGACGATCCAGGGCTTGTGCGACAGGCTCTTGAGATGGCCGTACCAGGCAAAGGTCATGAAGATATTGCTGCAGGCCAGAAGCACGATGGTGAGGGTATAACGGTTCATGGTCGTTCGAAGAAAGAGGAGAGGAGGCTCCCCGGACCAAAGGGCGGGGTCGTGGCGGCGGATTGCCGGCGCTGCCGGCGGCGTTCCAGGATGCGGTCGGCAGCACTAACCTCGTATAGTAGCAATCCGTCTGCCGATTTCAAGGACGAATGTACGCTGCCGCGCAAGGACAACGGCGCCCGGCCGGCGCAAACTCCTGCTGACTTTCCGGGCGATCGACTATACAATATTTGCGTTGTGACGAAATGTTTCCCGGTTCCCGATAACGAGGTTGCCATGTCCACCGATTCCTGTCCCCTGCCCCTGGCCTCCGATGCCCTCAAGGCCAATCTGCTGGAAACCGCCGCGCCGGTGGTCATCGACCCGGCCTTTTCCCTGCTGCGGGACATCGTCTGCCGTTATCAGGGCATCCTGGGCAAGCTCGACAGCCTGCTCTACGAGATCAGCCACCCCTACCACAACTGGAAGCTGATCATTCCCGAGCTGCGGGCCTTTGTCCTCAAGAACTGTGGCCATTACCGCGACCACGACCAGGGCCCCGAGGCCTTCGCCCTGTTCATGGGCATCTTTTTCGACGCCCTCAAGGACTCGACCCGCAACGAGCAGTTGCTCCAGCGCATCCTCGAGGCCATGCTCGCCTATGCCGACAAGCTGATCCTGTCGCTGGACAGCCCCGCCCTGTTCCGCTTCGAGCACGCCCTGGCCGAATTCTTCACCCGGCTGCGCCAACTGGACGACACCGATCCGCCGGTGATGATGGCCATGGTCCAGGGGCATCAACCGGTGCGGAAAATCGCCCAGAAGGTCCTCGACCTGCGCCGGCAGCAGCCCGACCGGCCCTTCGATCTCCAGGCCTTGACCCTGCTGCTGCGCACCATTCTGCGCCGCAATTACGAGTACTGGCTGAACGAGGAGGACCCGCTGCCCTGGTTCGAGCGCCACTGCGGCGACTACTGCCGGCACTGGCACGGCCAGGATCTCCTGGTCGGCATCTCGCACCAGCGCATCCGCGAGTGCGTCCACACCATGGAATCGGTGGATGGCACCGCCGGCGACCAGGCCGAGCTGGCCGTGCTGCTCTCCCTGCCCAACCACATGGACCTGGTGCGGTCGTACAAGGAAATCCCCGCCAGGATGGTGGCCGTGGAGCCAGCCAGCGAGGAAGCGGCCAATTTCGTTGAAAACCGCAAGCTGCTCTTTTTGTTCCGGATCATGGAGACCGCCGGCCTGTCGCTGATCCACGAGGGCACCCTGCGCGAGATCAACCGCTCCCTGGTGCAGCTGATCCGCAAGCAGACCTTCGAGGAGATCGAGCAGTTCTTCGTCACCACCTTCCACCTGCTCAAGGCCAATGTCCGCCGCTACCCGCACACCTCGCTCCAGTGCATCCAGGTGATCGGCAACGAGGTGTTCAAGCGCGGCAACTCGCGGCTGGTCGAGGCCTTTCTCTGGGAGGCGGTGCGCTTCGGCTTCCAGTACGCCGGCGTCCGTGGCGTCGACGAGGACTGGCAGCCCATCGCCAACCCGGCCCACCTGACCAACATCCGGGTCTGGCTCAACCTGATCGAGCAGGAGCCCAAGTGGTGCTCCACCCTGTTCTCGGCCCTGATCATCAACCTGCGGCTGTCGGGTACCTGCGTGCGCGACACCGACCTGTTCCAGCGCGACATCACCGAGTTGCTCAACCATCCCATCGGCCCGATCTACAACCTGGCCAAGCAGTTCACCAAGCTGATGCCGGTCTTCTTCAACGAGATCGGCGCCGAGGGCGAGCTGCGCGACGTGTCCACCGAGCTGGACGAAATCCACAAGCGCCGCGACCCGCTCATCCATTTCCTGCGCAAACAGGCCCATGTCGAATCGAGCAACCTGATCGTCGGCTTCATCGAAGCGATCTTCGTCTTCTGGATCACCCTGGACAAAAGCTGCCTCCACGAATACCTGCCCGAGGAGGTGCTGCGCCAGGTACAGGCCGGCGGACCGTACGTCGACGAGCAGCACGAACTGGCGACCCGGATCAAAAAGGAGCTGCGCTTTGCCCGCATGAGCCAGATCCTGGCCTGGCCGGACGACGAGCGCGAACGCTTCCTCGACCGGCAGCAGGATCTCTCCCCGGAGGAGCGGCGGCGGTTCGCGCTCCTGGTGCGGATGTACAAGCTGATGCACCTCAAGTACAACCTCAGTCTGCCCGAGATCCAGGGCCAGCTCCAGCACGCGATCAACGCCGGCTTTCCCGAACTGGCCCGCCTGCTCGACGTGCTCGGGGAGAACGATCCCATCCACTGCCTGGAGGCCCTGCTCGACGAATTGGAGCATCTGCAGAAGATCATCCTCAGCCCGGAGCAGTTCGAGCCCAAGGAGGAGATCTACTACAAGCGGCACATCGCGGTGGACATCCCCTCGGTCTACGGCCGCTATTCCGAGCGCAAGTTCGACGCCCTCGGCCTGACCTTCCGCCTGGAGAGCCTGGCCAACGTCTACCTGGAAAAACTCTCGTCCACGGTCAACCTGGGGTTCATCACCCAGGTGACCTTCATCCGCATCCTCAAATGCCTGCGGCTCTTTTCCCGGGCGCTCCAGATCGACGGCATCTCCAGTCGCCGGCTGGACACCTACATCAGCCTGCTGGCCACCTCCATCGGCATCCGCCGCTTCTCCTACACCCAGCACCTCGACATCATGCGCGGGCTTTCCGAGGGGGTGAAGGACATCATCTACGCCTACTACACCAACATCCACCAGAACAACCTGTCGATCATCGTGCCCCAGATCGGCAGGGGCAACCTCCTGCCCCGATACCACGGCTCCTGGGACGGGAAAAACATGCCGGAAACCGTGCTCCGGCTGTCGGAGACCTTTCTCCGCGACCTGATCTCCACCACCTTCGGCCTCCAGCACCTGGACAACTTCATCGGCAAGGTCATCGGCACCCTGGAGGCGCAGAAGGACATCCTGGACGAAAAGACCCTCGACCTGCTGATGACCTACAATCCGGAAAAGGCGGTGAGCAGCCTCCATGCCGAGAATCTCCGCACCCACAACCTGATCCACCTGGGCAACAAGGGCTTCAACCTGGTGGTCCTCAGCCGGGACGGCATGCCGGTGCCGCCGGCCTTCATCATCACCACCGAGGTCTTCCGCTGCTACCGGGCGATCCGCAAGTTCGAACGGGCGCGCGACGAGTACATGTGGCGGGTGCGGGCCGCGGTGACCGGGCTGGAACAGCTGACCGGCCTGATCTTCGGCTCGTCGGAACGGCCCCTGCTGCTGTCGGTGCGCTCGGGCGCGGCCATTTCCATGCCCGGCATCATGTCCACCATCCACAACGTCGGCGCCAACGAGGAGATGGTGGAGGAGTTCGTGGCCCTCCATCCGGAAAAAAAATACTTCGCCTGGGACAACTTCCGCCGCTTCCTCCAGTCCTGGGGCATGGCCCACGACATGGAACGCGAGGATTTCCAGGAGTTGATGAACGCCCACAAGCGCGCGCACGAGGTCCATTACAAGCGCGAATTCTCGCCCGAACAGATGCGGCAGCTGGCGCTCGACTATCAGCGGGCGGTGCGCGACCGCGGCTTCAACATCCCGGAGGACCCCTGGGTGCAGCTGATCGGCGCGGTGGACGCGGTGTTCGATTCGTGGCACACCCCCAAGGCCCAGGAATACCGGCACCTGATGGGCGTGTCCGACGACTGGGGCACGGCGGTCATCGTCCAGACCATGGTCTTCGGCAACCTCGGCGCCCGGGCGGGCAGCGGCGTGCTCTTCACCGCCCATCCCTACCGCAAGGTACGGCGGGTGGCCCTGTGGGGCGATTACGCCACCGGCGACCAGGGCGAGGACATCGTCTCCGGCCTGGTGACCAGCCATCCCATTTCGGTGGAGCAGGCGGAAATCGACGGCCGCGACGAAAACAAGAGCCTGGAGCGGCTCTTTCCCAAGGTCTACGAACGGCTGCTCTCGATCAGCCGCGACCTGGTCTACGAAAAGGAATGGAATCCCCAGGAAATCGAGTTCACCTTCGAGGGGCCGGAACCGGAGCAGCTCTCCATTCTCCAGACCAGGGACATGATCACCGTCAAGAAAAAGGAGCACCTCAACGTCTTCGTCGATTCCGACCTGGCCCACAAGGCGATCCTGGCCAAGGGCATCGGCGTGGCCGGCTCGGCCATGTCGGGCAAAGCGGTGTTCACCGAGGACAACATCAACCAGTTGCGCCGGGAGGAGCCGGGCACGCCGCTGATCCTCATCCGCCGCGACACCGTGCCCGAGGACATCCGCGAGATTTCCATGGCCGACGGCCTGGTGACCTCGCGCGGCGGCCAGACTTCGCACGCCTCGGTGGTAGCCACCCGGCTGGAGAAGACCTGCGTGGTCGGCTGCCGCGAAATGCAGGTCTACGAGGCCGACGAATACGCCGAGATAGGCGGCACCCGCATCTCCTTCGGCACGCCGATCTCCATCGACGGCCGCCACGGCCTCCTGATCGAGGGCAACTATCCCCTGCGGGAAGAGGTGCACATTCTGCCTTTATGAACGCCGCCCAGCGATTTATAGTACCAACCGGACCCTTCTTCCGGCGCGGTCGCTTGCAGAAGTGAACGCGCCGGGTTCCTTTTACCCGCCCGAGCCGTCATGACCAGTTCCGTCCCCCTTCCTGCCACGACCACGACACCTGTCCACCGGTTCACGGTGGGCGACATGACCTGCGAACACTGCCAGGGACGGGTGGAGTCCGCCGCCCGGTCGGTGGCCGGCGTGGCCGAGGCCACGGTTGATCTGGCCGCCGGAACGCTCACCGTGCGCGGCGGCGATTCCGATGCGATCGTCCGGGCCGTGGCCGAGGCCGGTTACCCGGCCGCACCGGCGGACGCCGGCGTTTCCGCCACCGCCTGCCCCCTGCCGCTGCCGATGGCCGCAGCAGCGCCACAATCCGCTGTGCCTGCGGATGCCTATACGCTCCGGGTCGACGACATGCACTGCGCCAGTTGCGTCGGCCGGGTCGAGGCGGCCATCCGGGCCGTGGCCGGGGTGCGCGCCGTCGCGGTCAACCTGGTGGACGGGAGCGCCGCGGTCGAGGGCGGCGAGCCGGGCCAGGTCGTCCAGGCGGTCACAGAGGCCGGCTACGGGGCAACATTCGTCGACGAACCGCGATCGGCTGGCGGCGAAGGGTATGAAATCGACATCCTCGGCATGCACTGCGCCAGTTGCGTGCAGCGGGTGGAAACCGCCCTGCGTGCCGTCGCCGGGGTCACGGAGGCCGCGGTCAACCTGATCGAGAAAAAAGCCCTGGTGCGCGGCGGCTCGCCGGAAGCGGCGGTGCAGGCGGTCCTCGACCAGGGCTACGGCGCCTCCCTGCGGCAGCGGCCCCCCTCCGACTCGTTCCTGATCCGCCTCCGTCCCTGGCCGGAAACGGCCGACCTGGAACAGATCGGCGAAATCCTCCGGGCCCAGGATCCCGCCACCGGCGTCGCCGTCGAGGACCAGCAACTGCGGGTCGCCACCAGCCAGCACCCGGCCGACGTGCTGCTGCGCCTGACCGACCTCGGTTATCAGGCCGAACTGGCCGAATCCTTTGTCGATCCCGGCCTCCAGCAGGCCGAGGCCACCCGCCTGGAAATCCGCCGCTCCTGGTGGCGGGCCCTGTGGGCCGGACTGGTCGGGTTTGCGATCATGGCCGGCCACATGGGCGGCCTGTTTCCCCATCCCCACGAAAACCGCCTGTTCTGGGCCGGCGCCGCCCTCGTCTGTCTGCTCACCATGATCTACAGCGGCCGCAACTATTTCATCGGCGCCTGGAAGCAAGCCCGCCACGGCGCGGCCAACATGGATACCCTCGTCGCCCTGGGCACCGGCGCCGCCTGGCTGTCGTCGCTGGTGGTGATCGTCGATCCGGACTTCATCCCCGGTGCCGGCAACAACCTCTACCTCGACGCCTCGGTGATGATCCTGGCCTTTCTCCAGTTGGGGCACGTCCTGGAAACCAGGGCCAAACGGACCACCAGCGAGGCCATCGGCGCCCTGGTCGGACTGCGCGCCCGCACCGCCGCGGTGCTCAGGGCCGCCGGCCAGGCGGAGATCCCGGTGTCGCTGCTCCGCATCGGCGACCGGGTGCGGGTCAAACCCGGCGAGAAGGTCCCCATCGACGGCGAAATCGTCGAGGGCCGGACCACCATCGACGAATCGATGCTCACCGGCGAGCCCCTGGCCGTGGCCCGCGACATCGGCGACCCGGTCACCGGCGGCACCATGAACCGCTCCGGCGCCTTTGTCCTCAAGGTAACCCGGCTGGGCGAGGATACCACTTTGGCACGGATCATCCGCATGGTCAAGACGGCGCAGATGAGCAAGCCGCCCATCGGCCGCCTGGCCGACCGCATCGCCGGGGTGTTCGTGCCGGTGGTCATCACCGTCAGCCTGATCAGCTTCGCCGCCTGGGCGGGATTTGCCACCGAGCTGCGCTGGGCCCACGGCCTCACCGCCGCCATCGCCGTGCTGGTGATCGCCTGCCCCTGCGCCCTCGGGCTGGCCACGCCGATCGCCATCATGGTCGGCACCAGCCGGGCCGCCCAATGCAATGTCCTCATCCGCAACTCCGACGCCCTCCAGACCGCCGCCACCCTGACCCACGTGGTGGTGGACAAGACCGGCACCCTCACCGAGGGCCGGCCGGCGGTGACCGGCATTTTCCCGGCGGCCGGCAGCAGCGAGCAGGAGGTGCTGCGCTGGGCCGCCAGCCTGGAAAGCGGCTCCGAGCATCCCCTGGCCGAGGCGGTGCTGACCGCGCACCTTGAACACGGCGGTTCGCTGGTCCGGCTCGACGGTTTCACCGCCGTTCCCGGCCGGGGAGTGCGCGCCGCACACGGCGACCTCACCTATCTGCTCGGCAACCACCATTTTCTCGTCGAGGAGGGCCTGGAATTGCCCGCCGGCCTGCGCGCCGAGGCCGAGCGCCAAGCCGCCCGTGGCGGCACCCCAGTCTGGCTCGGCCGGGGTACGGAGGTGATGGGCCTTCTGATTCTCAAGGACCCGGTGCGGCGGGATTCGGCGGCCGCGGTCAAGCGGCTGCGGGACATAGGCCTGGCCGTGGTGATGTGCAGCGGCGACGCACGGGCCACCGCCGAGGCCGTGGCCCGGGAGGTGGGCATCGCCGAAGTGCACAGCGAGATTCTGCCCGAGGAGAAGCTGGAGGTGATCCGAGGCCTGCAACGGCAGGGTGCCAGGGTCGGCATGGTCGGCGACGGCGTCAACGACGCCCCGGCCCTGGCCCAGGCCGACACCGGTTTCGCCATCGGCAGCGGCACCGACGTGGCCATCGAGCATGCCGACATCACCCTCACCGGCGACTCGCTGCTGCTGGTGGCCGACGCCATCGCCATCTCCGCCGCCACCATCCGCACCATCAAGCAGAACCTGTTCGGCGCCTTCATCTACAACGTCATCGGCATTCCCCTGGCCGCCGGCCTGTTCTACCCCTTCACCGGCTGGCTGCTGCAACCGATGTTCGCCAGCGCCGCCATGGCGCTGTCCTCGGTGACCGTGGTCACCAACGCCAACCGGCTCCGGTTCTTCCGCCCCCGGTGAGTTCGCCGGGAAGCGGACGGGACGGCGGGCGCACCCCTGAGGTTCCGCTCGTGCCGGCGGTGACGATGAAAAGAGAGCGGCCCGAGGATGATGATTGTGCTTGCACGCCCGGCCGAGTCGCGGTAAGCGGTGGGCTTCCTGTCGAGCCCCTCGCGGCCGATGCTGTCCCTTTGCCATGGGAACCCGCGTCATGAACAGCCTGTTTGCCCGGATCACCTACATCTTCGATCCCCTGCAAGCCTTCTACGAGCACGAACGGCTCTACCGGAAGTTCTCGGTTTCGCTGGTCTTTCTGTTCGTGTGCAGCCTGGCGGCCATCGAGTTGAACCGCCGGGGCCTGATGCCCGCCGAGGCAGCCTCGATCCTGCCGAAGAATCATTTCTACGCCGTCCACGCCGCCTTCACCGTCATCCTGGTGCTCGAGGTCATCAGCCTGATCTTTGTCCTGCCCTGCTCCTTTTCCCGGTCGCTCGGCAAGCAGTTCGAGATCCTGTCGCTCATCCTCATCCGCAATGCCTTCAAGGAATTGTCCTATTTTTCCGAACCGCTGGGCTACGAGGGCAATGTCGACAAGATCCTGCACATCCTGGCCAACGGCTTCGGCGCCCTGCTGATCTTCGCCCTGCTCGGCATCTATTACAAAATCCAGAAACGGAGCGACGAGGACAGCCGCCACATCGACCTGTACGGCTTCGTCGCCTCCAAAAAGGCGATTTCCCTGCTGCTCCTGGTTTCCTTCGTCTGCATGGGCGGCTACTCGCTTTACCAGACCGTGCTGGGGATCGACCATGCGGACTTTCTCCACGGCTTCTATACCCAGCTGATTCTCACCGATATCCTCATCGTCCTGGTTTCCCAGTGCTTCCACCCCTCGGCCAAGATGATCTTCCGCAACTCCGGCTATGCCCTGTCCACCCTGATGATCCGCATCGCCCTGGTGGCGCCGGTCTATTACAATGTGCTCCTCGGCAGCGCGGCCATGGTGTTCGCCATCCTCCTCTCGCTGGTCAGCCAGCATCTGTTCCAGCAGCAGAAAATGTAGGAAGGGGGTCGGTGGCAGGATAGAAATCTCAGCGGCCGGAACCGCTGCCGATGCCTGCCTGAAACGGCCGTTGGCGAGGGGGCCGGTCAATTATTCTCCGGGACAGGGATCCTGCCCGGATCAACGCACCAGAGAACAAGAGGAACAGCATGTCAGAATTGAACAATGTCACGGTGGTACGCGAGGCGAACATCTATTTCGACGGCAAGGTGACCAGCCGAACCGTGCTCTTTGCCGACGGCTCCAAAAAGACCCTGGGCATCATGATGCCGGGTGCATACACCTTCGGCACCGGCGCGGGGGAGGTGATGGAAATCCTGTCCGGCGAACTCGAGGTGCTGTTGCCGGGCGAAAAGGACTGGCGAACCGTCAAGGGGGGCGAGGCCTTCGAGGTGGCAGCGAACGCCTCGTTCAACTTGAAAGTCAGGACGCTGACCGACTACTGCTGTTCCTACCTCGACGACTGACGAAAAGCGTTTTTCCGGGACAGGTCGAAATCAAAAATCAGGACCCGTGGACGCTCGAGCGCACGGCTCCAGCCGCTTTGAAAAGGCCGGAGCCGTGCGTGGTGCAGGCGACGGGCGCAGGCGTTCTTCGTCAGTCCGGCAGCACCGTCAGCATTTCCGAGCCCTTGTCGTATGCGGCCAGGTATCGGCCAATCATCTCGAAAGTGGCCGTGACCGGTTTCCCGGGCTGGTCGGACAGCGAAACCTCGGCACTGAACAGTGATCCGAGCATCAGTTTCAAGGGATTGACATTGACCTTCTGCGCCTCAAAATAGGCCTTTTCATTCGTTTTGATCTTCTCGATGTCATCCGTCTGGTAGATGGCTGCATTGAGCACATCGAGCACGAATTCCGTGCAATTCTGCCGGCCCAGGGTGAACGGATTCGCAATGACCGAATACTGCGGGTTATGCAGGGATGCATAGGTGGGCGAGGCGATGGTGGACAACAACCGCTTCTGCAGCGTCGGCGAAGGAATGATGATGCCGGCCTCCAGTTCGGCCACGCCGGCAAAGAAGTTGGACGGATAATCGGTGACCAGATCGCTGACATCCGGATGTTTTTCCTGCTGGTACAGATTGTAGACGGCATATCCCGGCACCCTGCGGCCAGCGGCGGTGGTGATTTCGGAATAGACGGCAAAGCCGGAGTGGGTGAAGGCCATGCCCTCCGGCATCTCGGCCTGTAGCCGGCCCTTGCGGGCCAGGAGGGCGACAAAGGCGCCTCTGCCCGCCAGGACCTTCTCGACCTTCTTGGCGAAAGGCACCACCTGCTCCGGAGAAAAGCGCATCGTTGTGCCCGCTTGACCGCTGGCCGCATTCCCGGCCGCCCCGGTGTCGTCGCCTGCCCGACCGGGCGGGATGGCGACCAGTGCGGTATCGGTGAGTTGCAGCGGCAAGTCTACGGGGACGGTTTCGCCCATCGCGACCGGGGCCGAAGCGACGGCGGCGACCACCAGGCCCGAGGCAACCAGAGCGGGAACGGCGTTGTCGCCGACATGTGCCTCCATCCGGGCGGTTACATGGGCTGTCCGCTCCGCATGGATATCCCGCCCGGCGGGCGCCGGCCCGCAGGCTGTCAGCAGCGCCATCGTCAGGGCCGCCATTCCCTGCCGTTTTCCCATAATTTCCTCCCCGGATTCTTTCCTCTTTTCACGATCCGCGTCGAATCGACCGCCCGCCTCTTTCCGACCCGGCACAACCTCAGGGTGACAGCAATCCTTCGCCCCGCGCAAGCAAGGCGGTGAAGCGATCGACCGGAACCGGCGGACTGGCAAGGTAGCCCTGAATGATCATGGCACTGCTCATGGTGCGGAGGATGGCCAGTTGCGCTTCCGTTTCCACGCCCTCGGCCACCACGGCGAGGTTCAGGGTTTCCGCCAGCGAGACGATGGCCGCGGCAATGGCCCTGCTGTCGGCATCCTCGCCGAGATCGCGGATGAAGGAACGGTCGATTTTCAGCCCGTCCAGCGGCAGGCGCTTGAGGTAGGACAGGGAGGAATACCCGGTGCCGAAATCATCCAGGTAGAATTTCCCTCCCATGGGACGCAGTTCCTCCAAAAGACGCTGGGCCCGGACGATATCGTCCATCAGGATCGATTCGGTGAGTTCGAAATAGACGCTCCCGGTCCGCAGCCCGGTATCCGCCAGCACATCCCGCAAGACAGAAGGCAGGGTCCGGCTGGCGAACTGGCGAGGCGAGACATTCACCGACACGTTCAGGTTGTAGCCCGCATCCTGCCAGCCCTTCGCGTGTCGGGCCGCCGTGCGCAGCACCCAGTCCCCCAGGGGCAGGATCAGGCCCGATTCCTCGGCCAGGGGAATGAATTCCGCCGGCGCGATCAGTTGCCCGTCATGCCGCCAGCGCACCAGGGCCTCGGCGCCGACGACCGCCCCGGTGGCGCTGCTCACCTGGGGCTGATAGTGCAGCTCGAACTCTTCCAATTCGATGCCCTTGCGCAGCTTCGATTCCAGAAAGAGCCGGCGGTGGGCCTGGGCGTCCAGCTCCGGCGTGAAAAACTGATACGAGTCGCGCCCCAGATTTTTGGCCCGATACATGGCCATGTCGGCATTCTTGATCAGGTCGCCGGCGTCGGTGCCGTCATCCGGAGCGATGGTCACGCCGATGCTGGCCGTGACGAAATATTCGATTTCCCCGTGGCGATAGGGGACCCGCAGACATTCCAGCAACCGCGCGGCGATCAGGCCGGCATCCTCGACGGACCCGATCTCCGGCAAAAGGACGAGGAATTCGTCGCCGCCCTGGCGGGCCAGGGTGTCGCCGATCCGCAATTGTTCCTGCAACCGTTGGGACATGGTCACCAGCAGATTGTCGCCGACGGTATGGCCGAAGCCGTCGTTGATGTTCTTGAAACGGTCGAGATCGAGGAACAGCAGGGCCAGCCTGGTCGACTTGCGCCGCATCCGGGCCAGGGCCATCTGCAGGCGGTCGTTGAACAGCACCCGGTTGGGCAGGCCGGTGAGGGCGTCGTGCTGGGCCTGATGTTCGAGGGCTTCCTGCTGCCGCTTCAACTCGGAGATGTCGTGGAAGATGGAGACGTAGTTGGTGATCTGGCCGTAGGGGTTGCGCACCGCGTTGATGGTCTGCCATTCCGGATAGATTTCGCCGCCTTTCCGCCGGTTCCAGATCTCGCCGCTCCACTGTCCGTCACGGTTCAGCCGTTCCCACATCATCTGGTAGAAGGATGCATCGTGGCGGTCCGACTTGAGCACCCTCGGGTTGCGGCCGACAGCCTCCTCGGCGGTGTAGCCGGTGATCTGGGTGAAGGCCGAGTTGACCTGCAGGATCGTGCCGTCCTTGTCGGTGACCACGATCCCCTCGATTGAATGCTCGAACACCTTGGCGGCAAAAACCAGTTCCTCCTCGGCCTGTTTTCTCTTGGTGATGTCGCGGGCCACCGCCAGACAGCAATCGGGCCGTTCGCCGGGCCGCCACATGGGCGAAGCGGTGACCAGCACCCAGACGGCCCGGCCGCTCTTGTGCAGATAGCGCTTTTCCACCGTGAACTCGGGGATCGCGCCGTGCACCAGATCGCGCCGCAACTGGCGGTCGAATTCGAGGTCCTCGGGATGGGTGATGTCCCGGAAGGTCCGGCTCTGCATCTCCGCTTCCGTGTAGCCGACGATGTCGCAATACTTCTTGTTGACCTGGCGAAACCGGCCGCTCAAGGCGTCCACCTGGGCGACGCCGACACTGGCCATTTCGAAGAACGCACGGAAATTCTGCTCGCTGGCGGCCAGAGCCTCCGTTCGTTTCTCGACCTCGCGGCTCAGCCGGTTGTTGAACAGCAGCAGAATGACGCCGGCCCCGCATCCCAGCAGGAGAATGCCGCCGAGCACCACGGCGGCCAGAACCAGCAGGCCGTACTTGCCGGCGTCCATCTCTTCCCGGAGTTCGCTGTACAGCATGCCCTTGAGGTTGTAATCGGCCGGCATGAGGCCGAGGCGGACATAAGTGTCGGCGATGGCCCGCCAGCGTTCGACGCTCATGTAGCCGATCTCGACCAGGTCCGGACGGATCAGCTCCCGCATGGCCTCCGCCTCGAACAGCAGGTATTCCAGGGACTTCTCGTTCGAGTACCGGTTCAGGATCAACCGGGCGATCTCCTCGGGGTTGTTCATGGCGTACAGCCAGCCGCGCTGGACCGCCCGGCGGAACGCCTCGACCCTCTTCGGATGCTTCCGGACCTCCTGCTCGGTGGCGACCAGGCAGTCGCCGTAGAAATCGATGCCGTATTGGGCCGGTTTGATCACCACCGGATCGCCGCCGAGCTGGCGCAGCAGAAAGGGCTCGTTGGTCAGGTACCCGGTTTGCGCATCCACGGTGCCGTCGACGAGACCGTCCACCTTCCAGGTGTGGGGGAGCACATGCAGCGATTGCAGCGCAATCCCTTCGTTGGCCAGCATGGCCAGGTGCTCCGGATCGCTGTCGCCGGTGAGCATCACCCGCCTGCCCACCAGGTCCCTGGGAGTCCGTATTCCGCTCGTTTTGTCTGTCAGGATCACGTTGGCCGAATGCTGGAAAATGGCGGCCAGCACCACCAGGGGGCGCCCTTGCTGGCGCTCCAGCAGCACGGCCGGCGACATCACCGCGAATTCGGCTTGTCCGGCGAGCAGCTTCCGGGAGACATTGAGATCGGGACTGCCCGCCAGGAGTTCGACCCGCAGGCCGGCATCGCGGAAATACCCCTTTTCCAGGGCGGCATAATAGCCGGCGAACTGAAACTGATGCCGCCATTTGAACTGCACGCGGACGGCATCCAGGGAGTCGGAGGCCGGGGAAACGGCGGCGCGGGCCGAAGCCGCTCCGACCGCCAACGACAGGAACACCGGCATAAGCAGGACCAGGCCGAACGCCGCGGGCCGGCGCGCACACCGGCAAACGAGATGGAAAAATCGCTTGATCAACATTCAATCAATTCTATGCGCCCGCCCCCTTCGACTCAAGGCGAAAGATGTCTTTTTCGGCCTGCGCCCGGCGCATGTCGGCCGCCCTGTTCCGGCGGGGACGGACGGCAACGGAAACCCGAGGTCAGGGAGGGCGGACCGGGCCCCTCGGCTCAGATGAACCGTTTGCTCAGCTCGGCGCAGATCGCATCGACATTCGCAGGGGTAGCCGACCACCGCTCGACATGCCCCTGGGCCTGCCGCCGCAACAGCGGATCGCGGCAGTCGTCGAGCCGCCGGAACAGTCCGGTCCGCCGTCCGATCCGGTAGAGCACCTGCTCTTCCGGGGCCATGGCCAGAAACCGGTGAATCACGGCCGTCATCCGGTCGCGGTCGTCGGGCAGGACGCCGTCGATTTCCTCGAAAAGATTGAGGATATGGTCGCTTGTGATCCGGCTGGTGATGCCGGCAAGCGCCTGCAGGAAGAGGAGCAGTTCCTCGGCGATCTCCAGGTCGCCGAGCGGATCGAAGCTGCCCTCGGCCTGCTCGCGGGCCAGGGGCAGGCCGGCGGGCAACGCCAGGGTGCGCAGGCGGATGAAGTCCGGGTCGATGCGGTTGAGGGCCTCGGCGCTGTCCAGGGCGTGCTGCCGCGATAGGGCGCGCCCGCCGAGGCCGGGCATGAAATATTCGGAAAGCTCGATTCCGGCCGCTTTCACCTTGCGGCCCGCCGCCACATGGGTGGCCTGATCCGCGCCCTTGGCCACCCTGGCCAGCACGGCATCGCATCCCGATTCGAGGCCAATATGGACGCGGTTGAGGCCGGCGGCGGCGATACGGACCAGATCGGCCTCGTCGATGCGGGCGATGGTCCGGGAACGGGCGTAGGAGGTGATTCGCTCGATGGTGGGAAAGGATGCCCTGAGATGGGTGAGGATGGCGATCAGGTGGTCCGGCTTGACGATCAGGCTGTTCGAGTCCTGGAGAAAGACGGACCGGGCGCCGGCTGCCAGCCAGGTGCGGGCCGCGTGCAGGGCCGGCCAGTCGTTTGCCGCCGGGTTCGGACCGGGAACGGGTCCACCGGCTTCGCCGCCCGTCCCGTGCCGGCGCAGAACATCCATCCAACGGCGGATCGCGTCGATGTCGCGCAGAACATGGTGCACCGGCCGCTGACTGAACCGCTCGCCCTTGTACAGACCGCAGAAGGTGCAGCGGTTCCAGGGGCAGTTGCGGGTCACCCGGATGAACAGGCTGTCACTCTCGCTGGGCGGCCGGATCGGCCCCTGTTCAACCCCCAGATACGGTTCCCCGGTCGTGGTCATGCCCGCTTCTCCCGTTATGGTTGTTTTTGTCCCGGCCACCGCCGCCATATCCGCATAAACCGCACCGGCACTTCGGCTCCTTCACGCCCGGCGCGCATCTCCTGCGTCAATCGCACGCACATACAAAAAAAGGGCCGCCTCTCCATGCAATCGGCTGCTGGCGGGGTGGAAAATAATTTGCTATAGAGGAACATTATGAACTCTGCATGCCAAACCGAAGCGGCCGTGGCCACCATCATCTCCCGTCGTCCGACCCCCGAAGTCCTGGTGCTCAAGCGCAAAGCCAATCCGGACGATCCCTGGTCGGGCCACTACGCCTTCCCCGGCGGGCGGCGCAACGACGACGATTGTTCCCTGCTGGACACCTGCATCCGCGAAACCTACGAGGAATGCGGCATCCTGCTCTCCACCCGCTACCTGGTCAAGCAGTACCCGGTGCGCCAGGCCGGCAATTATCTCAACCAGCCGGTACCGGTGACCCCCTACCTGTTCGAGCTGCCCGAAGAGCCGGCCATCCGGCTGCAGAAGGCGGAGATCAGTTGCCACGAATGGCTGGATCTCGACTATGTCGGCGATGCGGACAACGTTATCGAGCGGCCGATGAGTCCGCGCCGCCCCGGCATTTTATACCCCTGCATCCCGGCGACGGAAGGGTTCATCTGGGGGTTCACCTACGAAACCCTGATGCTGGTGATCGCCGACCGTTACCCTCGTAGTTCCTGAAAAATACAGTGGGCGCACCGGGCGCCTCCCGCCGCAAAGAGCGCTTGACTTTTTATCCGTTGACTTGTATCAATATCGGCGGATTTGAGAGGGGATTTGTCTCTTTGGCCGGAGCGTTCAAGAATTCTGCACAGTTCTTTCGTCTCCCGGAAGCGGGGCCGCCCGCTTCCCGTTCGGTCTTTTCGGACCACTTCCAGCATGTTCCTGTTCTCCATGTCCAGCGTCAGACCTTGCTTCACCCGATGTGCCACTTCTTGATCGATATCCTGAACCCAGGAAGCGAAGAGTAACGCCACGGTAGATTATCAATTGTTTTGGTCTACTAATTGTTCGATTCAACCACAAGGAGAAACAAATGAAAGCACCCGTACGTGTAGCAGTAACCGGAGCTGCCGGCCAGATCAGCTATTCCCTCATTTTCCGTATCGCCAGCGGCAGCATGCTCGGCCCGGACCAGCCCGTCATCCTCCAGCTTCTGGAGATCCCGCCGGCCATGGGCGCTCTCCAGGGCGTGCTCATGGAGCTCAATGACTGCGCCTTCCCGTTGGTCGCCGGCGTCATCGCCACCGACGATCCCAATGTCGCCTTCAAGGATGTCGATTTCGCCCTGCTGGTCGGTTCCCGTCCCCGCGGTCCGGGCATGGAGCGTTCCGATCTGCTCAATGCCAACGGCGCCATCTTCACCGTCCAGGGCAAGGCCCTGAGCGACAACGCCAAGCCCGATGTCAGAATCCTGGTCGTCGGCAATCCGGCCAACACCAACGCTCTGATCTGCATGAAGAACGCTCCGAAACTCAATCCGCGCAACGTGACCGCCATGATGCGCCTGGACCACAACCGGGCCATGTCGCAGATCGCCGAGAAGACCGGCACCCATTCCACCAAGGTTGAGAAGGTCATTGTCTGGGGTAACCACTCCTCCACCCAGTATCCGGACATCAGCTATGCCACCGCTGACGGCAAGGCCGTGAAATCCCTGGTCAACGACGAGTGGAACAAGAACGAGTTCATTCCGACCGTGCAGCAGCGCGGCGCCGCCATCATCAAGGCCCGCGGCGCTTCCTCCGCCGCTTCCGCCGCTTCCGCCGCCGTCGATCACATGAGAAACTGGGCCCTGGGCAGCAACGGCCAGTGGGTCAGCATGGGCGTTTACAGCAAGGGCAACCCCTACGGCGTGGACGAGGACCTGATCTTCGCCTTCCCGATCGTTTGCGAAAACGGCGACTGGAAGATCGTTCCCGGTCTGGAAATCAGTGACTTCAGCCGCGAAATGATCAAGAAGACCGAAGCCGAGCTGCAGAGCGAAAGAGCCGCGGTCACCGATCATATCAAGAAATAATCGACTCGTCGGCTGACGACGATGACTTGAGGGGCGCTCTTGCGGGCGCCCCCTTTTTTTTGTCCCCCGGCCGGTCCCCCGTCTTGACAAGAGGATCGGAAGGCCGTTACGCTCCTTGCATCCCCCTTCTTGCACGGAGTTCTCCAGTGGAACACATGACCGTCACAGCCATCCGGAACCTGCTCGCGGCCGGCCGGGTCGTGGAGGCGCAGGCCCTGCTCACGGCGGCGGGGCCTACCGATGACAGCGAAGAACTGCGCGGCAGTGTCGCCGAAATCGAGCAACGGCTGACCCGGGCGGCAGCGCTGGCGACCCGGGCGGAAACAATGGAGCGCGAAGGGAAGAGCGGGGAAGCCAAGGCGCTGTACGAAGCGGTGTTGCTCTGTGCCGCCGATTTTCCCGGCATCCGGGAGCAGATCAAACGCATGGACGAGGCCCTGCTGCTCACCCGCGCGGTGCAGCGGAGGGGCAAGCGGCTCCGGCAATCGCAGCCCGCCGGGGAAGACGGCGCCAGCAAACGTACCCGCCTGCTGCCCTGGGCCGGCCTGGGGGCAGGATTGGCGGTCGCGGCCCTGCTGCTGGTTCCAGTGGCGTTCCGGCCGCCGCTTCCGGAAAAGGGCGTGGCGACGGCGACGGTCCCGGCGATCGTGCCGCAGTCCGTCCCCTCTGCAGCCGCACCGCCACCGACGACACCCGCGCCCCAGGACGAGCCGATCCCCCCGCAGCCGGTCGCGGTCGAGATCCGGCCGTTCGCCGCCGACCCGGAGGCGGCGCAACCAACCCCTCTCCCACCCGAGCCAACGGAAGCGCCTGCGCGGGAATCATTGCCGCCGCAGGAGTCCCCGCCGCAGGAAGACGGACAACAACAGCCCCATCCGCCCGCGGCCACGCCCACCGGGGAACAGCCCGCCACTCTCTATACCGTGCGCCCCGGCGACTCCCTCAGCCTGATCGCCGAGCGCGAGTTGTGCAATGAATTGGCCTGGCAGCAGCTCTACCAGCTCAACCGGGACCGGATCGCCACCCCCAACAGGTTGCTGCCCGGCATGGTCCTGCGCTTGACCGGCCTGGAAAACCGGTGTCCGCCGGCGCGCTAGGACTCGCTCCAATCGGCGAGTTGGACGCCGGCAAAGGAGGGGAACGAGGCAAAGGTCAGTCGCTGTCCGGTCGCCGGGTGATCGAACCGCAGCCAGGTGGCATGGAGGAAGAGCCGCTCGCCGGGCCGGCCCGTGCCATAGAGCCGGTCGCCGACGATGGGGCTCCCCAGGCCCAAGGGGTGGCCGGCATGCAGCCTGAGCTGGTGCGTCCGCCCGGTCAGTGGCGTGAACAGCACCAGGGTGCGGCCATCCCGTGCCTCGATTTTCCGCCACCGGCTGATGCCCAGCTTGCCCTGGACCGGATCGTAGACCTGATACGGCCGGTTTTCCGGATCGAGCCGGAAACGCAGGGCGATCTCCCCGGCCTCGCCGGTCACCATCCCATCGAGGAGGGCGAGATACCGCTTGTCCACCCGCCGTTCGGCGAACTGGCGGGACAGATGCGCGTGTGCCTCTCGGGTCAGGCCCAGCACCATCAGACCCGAGGTGTCCATGTCGAGACGGTGCGCGGCCGGCTGTTCGATGCACTGCGGCACCAGCGCCCGCACCCGGCTGGCCACCGAATCCCGCTTGTCCGGCCCGCGGCCGGGAACGGCCAGCAGACCGCCGGGTTTGTCGACCACCACGATTTCCTGGTCCCGATACCGGATGTCCAGCGCCTCCTGCCCGCTCATGTCAGGCCGCACAGTTGGAAGCCCAGGATCTTGCCGCATTTGGCGGAACAGGCCGGATACAACCGGCCGTGCGTTCTCGTGGCCGAGGCGTTGCTGGCCCCCCAGTAGAATTCGGCCATGGCCTCCGGCCGCAGGCCGCTCAGCATCGCCTGCTGGAGCAGTTTCGGGCCGCAGCAGTCGCCGGTTCCCGCCGGCGGCGCTCCCGGGCCGAGAAAGGCATCGACCAGCGGCAGCGTCTCGCCGCGGAAGTTGCGCAACCGGTAGAGATCGTGGATGGAGCGCATCAGTTGCCGCGAAAGACTGCGCCGCTCCCGGCAATGCCGACGATATGCGTCCGATTCCCTGGGCAGGAGCGCCATGGCCGCGCCCAGACCCTTGATGGCCTGCTCGGGCTGCCGGGTCAGCGCGGCCAGGGCGGCCACATCGACCAGGGGGCCCGCCCAGCCGGGCACCTGCCACACCCCGTTGAACTGGCCGGAAAAAGCGCGCAGTATCACCTGCTCGCCCTGGCCGTTCCGGCAGCACAGCACCCCGAACATCTTGCCGCCGGCCTGGCCGAACAGGGAATCGGTGGCGCAGCGGGGATCAGCCGTGGTCCGCGGCAGATGCCAATCGATCCGCCCATGGGCATGCAGCAGGTCCATCAGGACAGTGCACTCCTGCCGGGCCGGCGCCGAGGGCAAAAAATGGACGGTACGGCAGCGCCGGCACCAGCCGCCGCTGACCGGCGCCCCATGTTCATGGAACTCCTCCGGGGGCGAATCGACGGAGGAGGACAATGCAGCCCGCCGGAACACGACTACTTCCGGAAGAGCCAGAACAAAATGGTGAGCACGATGCTGACCACGATGCAACTGGTGATCGGGAAAAAGAAGCGGACGTTGTCGCGGACAATAAAGATATCGCCGGGCAGCCGGCCAAGCGGCAGGGTGCGCAGCCACGGCCAGAGCAGACCGGCCACGATGCAGCCGATGCCGAGAAAGATCAGGGTTCTGTTCATGCCGCTTCTCCCTTTCTGCACTTCATTTTCCCGATCTCCTGGCTGAGCAGGACCCCGGCAAACACCAGGCCGCAGGCCAGCCACTGCCACAAGGTCAGCCGCTCGTCGAGAAGGAAAAAGCCGAGGACGATGGAAAACACGGGGATCAGGTTGACGAAGGCCGATGCCTGACTCACCGGGATGCGGCTGATGCCGTAATTATACAGCCCATAGGCCCCGACGCTGACCACGGTCCCGAGATAGAACACCACCAGCCAGCCGTTCGCCGACAGGGAAGTGGCCCGCACCGAGGGCAGCAACAGGACCGGGGCGAAAAACAGGGCACCGGCAAGGGCCTGCAATCCGGTGAGAAAAAAAGGATGGAGTTCTTTACTTAGCTGTTTCATTAGAATACTATAGCCCGCTGCACAGACCATGGCCATGAATTCGAGGAAGTTGCCCAGCAGGGGGTGCGGCGCCTGCGCGGTGTCCCGGCCGCCCAGGCCGAGCCAGACCGCTCCGCCCGCCGCTGCGGCGAAACCGACGACGGTCCGGCTGGTGAGCCGTTCGCCCAGAAAAAGACCGGCGTTCAGGGCCACGAGCAGCGGCAGCATGGCCGTGATCATCGCGGCCTGGGAAGCGGTCGTATGGATCAACGCCGCCGATTCGAACGAAAAGTAGAGGCAGGGCTCAAGCGTGCACATCGCCAGAATCGGCAGGACATGCCGCCGACGCAGCCCCATGCGGGTGAACGAGCGCGCAAAGGGAAGGAAACAGAGCGAAGCGATCGCCATCCGTCCGAAAATGACCATCAGGGGATGCATCTCCTGAAAACTGTACTTCAACGCCACAAACGAACTGCCCCACAGGGCCATCGCCAGCACCAGCGCCAGAAAGGGCACCATTCGTTGCAACCCGACAGATTCCATCAACCCACAGTCCACATCATGCACGCTCACACGCTCTTTTGCCGGAAGAACCGGCGCACTCCCCGCATCCTGCCGTTGCTGGTCACCCTTGCCCTCCTGGCCGCCTGCCCGGCCGCCCCCGTTCGCGGAGCCGGCCCGGCGCCCAGTCAGGCCAGCGCCCAGCTCAACCTGACCAGCGCCAGTCAAACCATGGAGATCTACCAGAATATTCCCGGATTGACCAGCCAACAGGTCGAATACGGCCGGGCCGCCATCCCGAGGATGAACTATAACGCCCAGCGCATCTTCCGCAAGATCTGCGGCCTGCCCGGCGCCACCTTCGAACACGCCAAGGCAGCGATCGATCTCCTCAACCGCGAACGATTCACCTACGAGCAGGTGCAGACCTACGAGGCCTTCGCCGGTCTGGACTCGGTCGATATCAACCTGGGCATGTCCAGTCTCGCCACGGTCAAAAATCTGGGTTTCGAGGCGGGCCGGTCCTTCCGCAGCTACGTCAGCATGCCGGGCGTGACCGCCGCCCTGGCCATGCCCATGATCTCCCTGTTCAACAACATGAATGACGACAACAACCGGGCGGCCCAAGCCTATTTCTCCATCAAGGGCATGCGGGCGGACCTAGCGCAGAAGGGCCTGCCCGTCCTGATGCGGCTCAGGAACAATCAGGCCAAGGCAGCGGAGACCTATGCCAGGGTGCCGGGCATGGACCACGAAACCATGCTCGACGGCCTGGAACTGCTCCAGAAGCTGTATCAGAACGATGCCTGGAACGCCCGCTGCCTGTTCACCGACACCTCGCTCTCGCCCCGGGACGCCTGGAACTGGCTGGTCGGCTACTTCGCCCTGCCCACCAACATCCAGGAAGCCCAGTACGACAAGCTCGACAGCCGCCAGAAAACCGTGCTGCTCCAGGGACTGTACAAGGGCGGCGAGGAAATCATCTGGAAGATCAACAACCTCCACGCCGTGACCGACGCCAACGGCTACGAGATCTCCGATGCCACGCTGAGCAGCTATTCGATGCAGCAACTCCAGGCCAAGTTCAACGAGCTGGTACCGTCGGTCCGGGCCCGTTACAGCGGCTTTGCCGGCGCAGGCAAGGGGCAGGCCGTCGCCATGCTCAAACAGGCCACCTCGGCCGCCCGCGTGCAGACCGCCCGCGATCTGACCGTAGCCAACGCCTATGCCGTCATGGCCCAGGGCAGCGAACTGTACGACTCCTCCTTCCGCGATATTCTGGTGCCGGTGCTTCAGGAACGCATCGCCGGCAGAAACCAGGGAGATCTGCTCGGTTTCCTCAAGTCGATCGATCCGGGCAACCGCCTGATCTCGGATTTCATCTCCAGTTGCGCCCAGAAGGGCAAACTGACCGCCTTCTTCCCCGCCGATTCCGACAAGCAAAAGGAAATCCTCAGCCTGGTCGCCGCCTCGGCCTTCCGGAACGAGGATTCGATTCTGCTCTTCTCGGCGACCCTGAGCCATCTCCTCAAGGTGCTCACCCCCGAGGCCCGGTCGCACCTGATCGGCCTGATGGCCCAGAACAGCGAGGCTGAAAACGCCGCCTTCTCCAAGCTGGTGACCGTCATCCTGCAGTATTACCTGCAAACCTATCCGGAACTGCTCGGCCCCTCGGACCGCACCCTCATCAGCCGGTTGATCGTCCGCCACGGCGCGGTCAATCTCGAGCGCTACCAGTTGACCCCGTTTGCCGAATGGAAACAGGACGGCCGCCTTGGCTCGGTCTCCATGTTCCATCCCGACGACGACGGGCGGCAATCCTTCATTTCCAACGCCAACCTGCTGCTCAACAGCGGCTACAGACTGGTACCCTCCCAGCAGTATACCGTGGCTTCGCTGACGCCCGCTTTCCAGCAGGAGATTCAGCAGATGACCGGCGCCGGCCTGACCAGGCTGTTCCAGGCCATGCGCGAGCGCCATTTTGCCGTGGCCTTTGTCAAGCAGGTCGGCAACGTCACCATCGTGCACACCCAGTTCGTCTATTCCGACATGGAAAACCAGATGGAGATGCTCCGGCGCTTCATACAATCCGGGGACGAGATGCTGGCCCAGCGCGGCCACAGCTACTGGCGCTCGGAGCAGATCATCGAACCGCTGACCAAGCTGATCGAGGGAGGGCAGGTGACCGAGGCCGACCTGCGCGGCAAGCAGCGCTTCCTCAGCCTCGGGTCCTGCGGCGGCGTCAAGGTCTACACCAGCCTGACCCGGCTGTTTGCCAGCTCGGTGGATATCCTGGCCACCATCGGCACCGGCCTGGCGCTGATCAACGATCCGTACAACAAAATGTTCTTCGAGATCATCGCCGCCAATCCGTCCACCATCACCTGGAAGGGCGTGGCCCAGCAATCGTCCTCGATCTTCCAGGGCGACCGGGGGCAGGATTATCTGATGCCCGGCTCCCTGACCGCCATTCTGCACAAGATCCTGGACGAAACCCAGCAGGCTTCGGGCACCATGAGCCGTAACCGTTTCGAACGCCCCCGGAGCTGAGGCGGGACATGGCGCTCTACACCCGCGAACAATTGCCCGAACTCCTGATTCGGGCAGCCGACCGCCCTTCGCGGGTGTTCCTGCTGTTCGGCGAGCGCTACCTCTGCCGGACAGCGGCGGACCAGTTGGAGCAGGCACTGCTGCGGGAATGCGGCGGCACCGTCCACCCCATCGACGGCGACCAGGAGGAGATCAGCGCCACCCTGGCCAAATTGCGGAGCTTCACGCTGCTGCCGGGACGCCAGCTCTACCGGGTGACCGATACCCGGCTGTTCCATTCCCGCCAGGTCGCCAAATCCATCTGGGACCGGGCGGTCAAGGCCCATGCCGAGGCCAAGCCGGAACAGGCGGGACGCGCCCTCCGCGCCCTCTTGGCCAGCGGCGGGCTCGATCCCCAGTCGCCTGACAACGAGTTGGCGACCCTCCCGGCCGCCGAGTGGCAGCAGTGTTTCGGCTTCGCCCGGCCCGACGGCGACCTGAACTGGACCCGCACCTGTCTCGCCGCCGGCGGGGCAACCGGCTCGGCAGTCTCGTCGGGATCGGATCCCGGCGATCTGCTGGCCGCTGTGCTGGCCACCGGCATTCCGGCGGGCAATGTGCTCCTCCTTCTGGCCGAAGAGGTCGACAAGCGGAAGAAACTGTTCAAGTTGCTCAGGGACGAGGAGACGGTGGTCGATCTCAGCGTGGAGTCCGGTTCCGGCGCCAAGGCCCAGAAGGAGCAGCGGGCCGTGCTCCAGGATCTGATCCGGCAGACCCTGGTGGAAGAGGGCAAGACCATGGCCCCGGCCTTGCTCGATCTCCTCATTGACCGGGTCGGCTTCCATCCGGTGGCGGTGATCATGGAACTGCGCAAGGTGACGACCTACCTCGGCGACCGCGGCCAGATCACCCGCGAGGATCTCGATCTCCTTGTCGGCCGGACCCGCCAGGAGGCCCTGTTCGAACTGACATCCGCCCTTGCCCGCCGAGATCTGGAGCACTCCCTGGTCATTGCCGACCGGCTCCAGGACAACGGCATCCATCCCCTGGCGGTGGTGGCCACCCTGCGTAACTTTGTCCGCGGCCTGCTGCTCTGCCGGGCGCTGATCGAGCAGCCGGACACAGGGTTTCAGCCGACCATGACCGCCGCAGCCTTTCAGCAGACCTGCCTGCCCCGCCTCAAGGAACGGGACCGGTGGAAAAAGGAACTCGGCGGCCATCCCTTTGCCCTCTACATGCAGTGCAAGACCGCCGCCGGTTTTTCCCTGCCCACGCTCGCCACCTGGCTGCATCTCCTGCTCCGGGCCGAATTGCGCCTCAAGGGCTCGCCTGTCGCCCCGGCCACCATCCTCCAACACTTGGTGGTATCGTTCCTTTCTCATTAGCCGCAAAAGAGAGGCGAGCCCGCCGGCTGATCTTGCAAAAACTAAAGCGGGCATTACAATACGAAAAAAGATTATCGTTGCCCGGCGGGCAGTGGCGATGGTCATCGCGGATTCGTTCACCCGCCCTCTCCGCACTATCCGGGAATACGGCAGACACCGGGGAGCGGCCCGAATTCTTTCCCCGTTTGCAATGATGCAGTGAGCATGGCGAAACACGATTCGTTCATCCAGGATAAAGTCGAAACCATTGACCAGGAGTCCCTGCAGGAACCGCCTCTCTACAAGGTGCTGTTGCACAATGACGACTACACCACCATGGATTTCGTGGTCATGGTCCTGCAGACGGTCTTTCACAAGGATACCGACGAGGCCACCCGGATCATGCTGAACGTTCATCATCAAGGGGTAGGAATCGCAGGGATTTATACACGCGAAATCGGGGAAACCAAGGTGGCGATCGTCCACCGGATGGCGAAACGGAATCAATTTCCGCTCCGCTGCTCGCTGGAAAAGGACAGTTGAACACGCATGGCCAGACATCGTTTCCTCCGTGGCATCGGCGGGAGATGTCTTTTGATCGAGGACACAGCATATGTTGAGTAAAGAGTTGGAACTTGCCCTGATCAAAGCGATCAAGGAAGCGAAAAATCACCGCCACGAGTATGTCACCGTCGAACACATGCTCTACGGGCTGCTCCACGACGACCTTGCCCGCCACATCATCGACAAGTGCGGCGGCAACAACAACACCCTCAAGGAACGGCTCGAGCGCTTTTTTGAAACCAGCATGCCGGTGATGAAGAGCGCCGACAGCGAACCGGCCCAGACGGTGGCCTTCAACCGGGTGCTGCAACGGGCGGTCAGCCATGTCCAGAGCTGCGGCAAGAAGCAGGTCGACACCGGCGACGTCCTGGTCTCCATCTTCACCGAGCCCGATTCGCACGCGGTCTATTTTCTCGGCAGCGAAGGGGTCGGCCGCATGGAGGTGGTGGAATACATTTCCCACAGCCTGCCGGAATATCTGCAGAACGAACCGCTGCGGCAGCCGCCTCCCGGCCAGCCGCAGCCATCCAGGAAGAAGCAGGACACCAAGCCGGCCGATGCCCTGGACGAATTCACCGTCAATTTCGCCAAAAAGGCCGCCGAGGGCGCCATCGACCCCCTCATCGGCCGGGATCGGGAGCTGCACCGGATGATGCAGGTTCTCTGCCGGCGAAAGAAAAACAATCCCCTGCTGGTGGGTGAACCGGGGGTCGGCAAGACGGCCATGGCCGAGGGACTGGCGCTTCGCATCCACGAGGACGGCGTCGCCCGGCGCGAACTGCACCCGGACCCGAAAAAGCTGGTGCCCGACCTGCTCCAGGATGCGGAGATCTACATGCTTGACTTGGGTACCCTGGTGGCCGGCACCAAGTACCGCGGCGATTTCGAGAAACGGCTGAAGGAGGTGGTGGCCGCCATCGAAAAGAAGGAGAAAGCCGTTCTCTTCATCGACGAGATGCACACCATCATCGGCGCCGGCGCCACCAGCGGCGGCTCGATGGACGCCTCCAACCTGCTCAAGCCCGCCCTCCAGGCCGGCACCATCCGCTGTATCGGCTCCACCACCTACGAGGAATACAAGAACCACATCGAAAAGGATCGGGCCTTGTCGCGCCGTTTCCAGAAGATCGACATCGACGAACCCTCGGTGGACGATACCACCAAGATTCTGCGCGGCCTCCAGTCCCGTTACGAGGAGCACCACCAGATCCGCTACAGCCGGGCCGCCGTCGAGGCCACGGCCGAGCTGGCGCACCGGTACATCAACGACCGCTACCTGCCGGACAAGGCCATCGACGTGCTCGACGAGGTCGGTGCCTTTTTCCGCCTGAACGGCAGGACCGGCCGCACGGTCGGGGTCCGCGACGTCGAACAGATCGTCTCCAAGATCGCCCGGGTGCCGGTCACCAGCAAGGTCGGCAGCGACACCAGCGAACTCCTCCACCTGGAAGACAAGCTAAAATCGGTCATCTTTGGCCAGGATGAGGCGATCGAGGCCCTGGTGAAGGCGGTCAAGCGGTCACGGGCCGGTCTGGGCAACCCGCAGGCACCGACCGGCTCCTTCCTGTTCGCCGGCCCCACCGGTGTCGGCAAGACCGAGGTGGCCCGGCAGCTGGCGGCCTCCCTCGCCGTCCATTTCGAGCGTTTCGACATGAGCGAATACATGGAGAAGCACGCGGTGGCCCGGTTGATCGGCGCGCCTCCCGGCTACATCGGCTTCGACCAGGGCGGCCTGCTGACCGACGCCATCCGCAAGCATCCCTACACGGTGCTGCTGCTCGACGAGATCGAAAAGGCCCATCCGGATGTCTTCTCCATTCTCCTCCAGGTGATGGACCATTCCACCCTCACCGACAATGCCGGCCGCCGTGCCGATTTCCGCAACGTCATCCTGATCATGACCACCAATGCCGGCGCCCGCGAAATGAGCGAGAGGGCCATCGGCTTTCTGGGGGATGCCAAGGGCAGGGAGCAGAAGGTGCTCAAGGATCTCTTCTCGCCCGAGTTCCGCAACCGGCTGGACGCCACCATCACCTTCTCGGCCCTGGAACCCGCCACCGTGGAAAAGGTGGTCGACAAGATGGTGCTGGAACTGCAGCAGCAGCTGGCCGGCAAGAAAGTGACGATCACCCTGAGCTCCTCGGCCCGCACCTGGCTGGCCAAGGAAGGCTACGAACCCGCCTTCGGGGCGCGGCCGCTCCGCCGGCTGATCATGAAGGAGATCGGCGACGTCCTCACCGAGGAAATTCTGTTCGGCAACCTCACCAAGGGCGGCAAGGTGCACATCGACCGGAAAAAAGACAAAACCACTTTCTCCTACCTGTAAATTCCCCTCCTCCAAGCCGGGCGGCACTGCCGTCCGGCTTTTTTTGCCGCATCGTCCGGTTTCATTTTTTCTCTCCGTTGCTGTGCAATTGACATTCCCCGTCAAGCACGATAGATACTGTTGGCGTGAATTCAGGAATCTTACCTATTTTCATTGCCAAGGATCTCGTGACGCGGGCTGTCAGCGCGAACGCATTGGCGGGCCCGGACGCGGGACGCGCATGAAAGGGAGGGAACATGGTGAAAAAAATTGCCTCACTGGCCGCTGTCGGACTTGTTGCCTTACCGGCCTTTGCCGTTGCCGCCGATGGCCGGAGCCAGGCAGACCTGGAACGCAAGATCGAGGCACTGGAGCGGCAACTGGAAGAGCTGAAAGCCCAGGTGGGCAGGCAGAACGAAACCATCACCCAATACGGTGACAAGGTCGACAGCATGGATACCATGCTCGAAGAAAAATCGGAAAAATGGGATCTCGCTTCCCGTTTCCAGTTTGACGGCGATTTCAGGGCCAGGGGAGATTATTACAAGGCGGACAATCTCTTTGCCGCGGGAGGCGACCAGGAAAACGACACCATTCTCACCAACCGGCTCAGGCTCAACATGCGGGTCAAGGCGACCGAGGATGTCGAATTCAAGGGCCGCCTTGCCATGTACAAGGCCTGGGGCATGGAATCCACCCCGGACGGCCTGGGCGGAGGGTTCCCCATTTTTGACGGCAACACCACCCGCACCCCCGACGACAGCGCGCTGTACGTCGACCGTGCCTTTATCAACTGGAACAATATCGGCGGCGCGCCGGTCTGGTTCTCCATCGGCCGGCGGCCCACCTCTGACGGTCCGCCCGCCCAGCTCCGCATGAATTACGAGGAGCGGATGGCGACCCCGGTGGCCTACATGGACTATCCTTTTGATGGCCTTTCTCTGGGATACGGCTATGATTGGGACAACGACGCCCTGGGCGAAGGCCGGATTCGCTTCTGCTATGGTCGCGGCTTCGAGAGCGGCCTCCAGTCCGACACCGATCCCCTCTGGAACAACGACACGGATTTTGCCGGATTCAGTTGGGATGTGTTCAAGCAGGGCCCGCGTTTTCTCAATGTCCAGGTTTTCGGCGCCTTCAATCTGTTCAACTATCCCGCCTTCAGCAGCGATTTCGTCAATTACGGCGCCGCCTTTCCTCCGGATGAAGGCGGCTATGGCGTGAGGAAAAACGTCGGCAATATTTACCACACCAGCGCCGTCTACATGGATAAACACAAAGACCTCAACTACTTCGTCGCCGGGGGCTGGAGCCGGACGGATCCCAACGACAACGGCATGTTCAACGATCCTTTCAGCGGGACGAACAACACCGGCTCTGAAAACGGGTATTCGTTTTACACCGGCATCCGCTACGACATGGACAATATCGGCCTCAGGATCGGCGCGGAATACAACTATGGTTCGCAATACTGGGTTTCCTTTTCGCCCGGCCACGACGATATCTACATGTCGAAACTGGCGACCCGGGGTAGTGCCTACGAACTCTACCTGATCTACGATCTCCCCACCGGCGAGGCGATCTCGAAATTCGCCAAGACCTTCATCCGGCTGGGCTGGCAGTATTACGACTACGATTATTCCGGTTATTTCGACTGGAACATGAAGCCCTACGACCTGGGTAGCGAGCAAGCCCAACTCCAGATGCTGGGACAGAACCCGGTTGAAAGCGCCAATCAGGTCTACCTGACCTTCGAGGCCTATTTCTGATGTACGGGCGATCCTGTTCCCGAATACAAAAGGAAGGCTGAAAAGCCTTCCTTTTGTATCGATGAGGCCCCATGCGCCTGCACCAATCGCCGCTTCCCCATTACACCAGCCTCCTGCTGCCCGTGCCCCACGGCATGTTCACCTGCGCCGGCGGCACGAGCGAGCCGCCGTTCGCCTCCCTCAACCTCAGCCATTCCGTCGGCGACCAGGCCGAACGGGTGCACGCCAACCGGGCACGCGCTCTGGCGGCTCTGGGCCTGCGCCATCTGGTCTCGGTCCGCCAGGTCCATGGCGACCGCATCCTCCGGGTCGACGACCGAAAATATTTCCAGGAGGAACCTGAAGGCTACGACGCCCTGATTACATCCCTGCCCGACACCGGCGTCTTGATCCAGCAGGCCGACTGCCAAGCCGTCCTGCTCGCGGCGCCGGCAGCGGGGATCGTCGCCGCCATCCACTGCGGCTGGCGCGGCAGCGTGCTCGATCTCATCGGCAAGACCATCCACTGCCTGCACGCCGAGTACGGGATCGCCCCAGCCAGCCTGCGGGCGGCCATCAGCCCATCCCTGGGGCCCTGCTGCGCCGAGTTCATCCATTACCGCAAAGAGCTGCCCGCCTGGATGCACGCCTTTCAGGTCCGGCCGCACCACTTCGACTTCTGGAGCATCAGCCGCAGGCAACTGCTCGACGCCGGCGTTCTCCCCGAACACATCGACGTGGCCGGCCTGTGCACCCGCTGCAATCCGCAGTTTTTCTCCTACCGCCGCGCCCGCACGGCGACCGGCGGCGTCACCGGCAGAAACGGCTCCTTCATCGGCCTGCCGCCCACCGTTTGAGGCAAAACCTCACCGAACGGGCCTCCGGCTTCCGATCACAACACAAAATCGCAGATCAGGGGGGCGTGGTCGGAATAGGTCACCGGCGGAATCTGGAACTGAACCACCTTGAGTTCCGGACTGTGGAGAATGAAATCGAGTTCCCGCTTCGGGGCGCGACTGGGGTAGGAGGGTTTTTTCTCCGGATTGGCGCTGACCAGACCGGTGGCGCCGAGAAACAGCTCCAGCTCCCGCATGCCCCACAGCACATTGAAATCGCCGGCCAAAATCATCGGCCGGTCGACCGAGCGGATCAGTTTGTACAACCGTTCCAACTGATACTGCCGGTTGCGGTAGGTCAGGGAGAGGTGGACGAGGAAAACGGTGAGGTGTTCGGTGCAGACCTGGATGACAAGGCGCTTGACCCCTTCGTC
The DNA here is from genome assembly GCF_000621145.1 of Desulfobulbus elongatus DSM 2908. GTDB lineage: Bacteria > Desulfobacterota > Desulfobulbia > Desulfobulbales > Desulfobulbaceae > Desulfobulbus > Desulfobulbus elongatus. Next base: position 124,779 of record NZ_JHZB01000005.1, on the reverse strand, counting down.
GAAATAGTGGAAGCGGTGACTGACAATCGGCATCCGGGTGAGCACGGCATTGCCCTGTTCCCTGAGCAGGGGCAATCTCTGCACCATCGAACCCGAGCCGTACTTGGTCTCGACAACATGATAATATCCCAACTGCCTGGCGATCATCTCCGCCTGGCACAGCCGGTCGGTACGAAACGAGCCGCCATCGACCTCGACCAGCCCCATGACATCGGGCTGCACGGCGGCGACAAATTCGACGATTTTATCGAAATTTCCGCGGGAACGCCGCAGGTAGCCGGCGTAGGGAAAGGGAAAGTGGAAACGGCCGCCCTGCCCCGTGGCATAGCGGATATTATAGAGCAGAAATCGCAATGGGTTCCTCCCGGCCGGTCACTCCTGGGAACGACGCAGGCCGAAGACCCCGGTCTTGATGCTGCTGAAGGCGGGATTCATGCCGCTTCGGCCCTTGCTCCTGGCGCCGCCACCGCCGCCTTCCGTGATCGGCGGCATCGCCGCCACCACCTCGACCTCTTCCGTACGCTCGACCACGAACCGCTCGGTTTTCACGGCAGGGATCCCCTGCGACTCCAGATAAATATCATAAAAACGGGAGCAATCCCGGTAATAGCTTTTTTTCTTCAGCCATTTGGGATCGTTCCCCTGGCTGCGGGCGTGGTGGAAGGTCGGAAGGTTGACCAGCAAGGTGGTCAGGGATTCCTTGGCCATGCGCTGCACATTGAACGGCTCGCCAAAGGCCGTGTCGACCTCCTCGCGGATGGCGCGGGACAAGAGATGAAAGCCCGCCCCGCGCACATTGGTCTCCGGCAGGTCGAACCGCTCGCAGGCCCAGGGCAGCAGCAGCGCGGCAAAGAGCAGGTGTTCGGGAATCTTGACCGGCTCCTCCCCTTCGCGTCGGGCATGGAGCCGGTCCAACACGGTGAAAACCCGCACCAGTTCGTGGCGGATCCGTTCGCCGTGCTCCCCTTCGAGCAAGGACGCATAGAGGGGAAAGAGCGTGGTCCACAGGCCAGAGACCATGCACAGCTCGGCCCAGGGCCGGCTGGCCCCGGATTGCAGGTCCTTCAGCACTTCGTCGCGGATGCGCGAGGGCGGGCACAGGCCCAATTTGTCCTTGTGGTCCCGCAAGGCGGCAAAGGTTGCCTCTTCGATGGCGAATCCCGTCCGGGCGGCATGGCGGACCACCCGCATCATCCGCACCGGGTCCCTGGTGAACCGCCGGTCCGGGTCGCCGACCACCCGGATGATCCCCTCGTCGAGGTCGCGCACGCCGCCGGTGTAATCGATGATGGTGTGGTGTTCGATCTCGTAGAACAGGGAGTTGATGGTCAGGTCACGGCGGAAGGCATCCTCTTCCAGGGTGCCGAAGGTGTTGTTCGACGGCAGCACCTGCTCCTCGCCGTCGATGTCGTACTCGCTGCGCGACCGGAGGGTCGACACCTCGATGATCTTGTTGCCCCGGAAAAAGACCTGCACCAGGCGAAACCTGCGGCCGATGGTGCGGCTGTTGCGGAACATCTGCCGCAACTGGCCGGGACGGGCGTCGGTGGAAATGTCAAAATCCTTGGGAGTGCGGCCAAGGTAGAGATCGCGCACCCCCCCCCCCACCAGGTAGCCCTTGAAGCCGGCGTCGCGAAGGCGGTACAACACCTTCAGCGCTTCCCGGTCAAGCTGGTGTTCGCGGATGGGGTGCTCCGACTCGGGAATCACCCTGGCATGCGCCACGCCGCTTGCATCCTCAACGAATGCCTGTTCGAGCGACTCAACTGTCATACAAGCTGAGAAAAAGGGAACCTTGACGGATCACGCCGGCCAAACACCACTCAGTAGGCGGCGCACTTTTCCTTGTACACCGACTCCGCCGCCTTGACGAAGCTGTCGAAAATCTCCCTGACCGAAAGGATTTCTTTCATCTTGAAGGTATTGGCACCGGAGAAGACCAGGCCGTTTTCGACATCGCCGCTGAACGCCGCCATCAGGCGTTCGCTGATGCAGTATTTGTAATTGCATTTCTTCAGGCATTGGAAGAGGCATTTCTTGGCCGCAATGTCTTCATTGTTCAGCATCTTGTCGACGAAAGGCGTCTTGATCGCCCGGCCGGGCATGCCCACCGGCGAGGACACCAGAACAATATCCTCCTTTTTGGCCTTCAGAAACGCCTGCTTGAAGGCATCGGACACCGAGCACTCCTTGCTCAGCACGAAGCGGGAGGCGACCTGCACGCCGTCGGCACCGTATTTATCCATCATTTCCGCCATCTCGAAGCCGTCGGTAATGCCGCCGGCGGCGATCAGGGGGATCTTGGAGATGACCCTGCGGATCGAGGGAAAAAGGTCGCGCAATGAAATATCGGTGCCGAGATGGCCGCCGGCCTCGGTCGCCTCGACAATCACCGCCGACGCGCCCAGCTTTTCCGCCAGACTGGCCAGACCGGGCGACGACACGATCGACACGATGGGGATGTTGAACCGCTTGCCGATCTTGAAGATGTCGCGGGAAAATCCGGCCCCGGTGATGATCATGTCGGCGCCCGCCTCGATGGAGCCCATCACCAGATCGTAGAAATCCTTCATCGCGTACATGATGTTGACGGCAATGATCCCCTTGGTGGCATTCTTGGCCTTGCGGATATCCTCCTGCAGCTCGGGCACCGGGATGCCGGAACCGCCGATGGTGCCGATACCGCCGCATTCGGCGACCGGCACCGCCAGGGCGGATGTCGATACCCGGATGGACATCCCCCCCTGGATAATCGGAATTTTTGCGATGAACGAACCTATTTTGAGTTCTGGCAGTTTCATTCAAGCCTCTTGGTCGTGTGTTGCTTTCAGAAAAAAAATCGAAAATATTGCGTATCCCCGATGGCCGTCCGCATCAAAAGCAGAAAGAATGCCGGGCTCACGCTCATTTGTCAAGCATGGAGACCGGTTTGCCGTCGGATACGGAGAATATGCATATCTTAAACATTCTACCACAACCAGACCACATCGGCTTGACTTTTCACCCCTTTCTCGATTAGATTTTATAATTTTTCCGGCACGGGCGCCACGGGTGAAGCGCACGCGGTGCCGCGCACGCGGTTTTTCTGGAGTATATCTTGAAAATTCAAGCAATCAACGGGTTCAAAGACATCCTACCCGAGGCCGTCGGCCGGTGGCAGTCCATCGAACAACGGGCACGGGATATTTTCGAACGGTTCGGTTTCCAGGAGATCCGGATGCCCATCCTGGAAAAGACCGAACTTTTCGTTCGTTCCATCGGCGAGGCCACCGATGTGGTGGAAAAGGAAATGTATACCTTTGCCGACAAGGGCATCACCATGCGGCCCGAGGCCACCGCCTCGATCATGCGCGCCTTCATCGAGCACGGCCTCCATGTGCAGCAGCCGGTGCAGCGCCTCTACACCATCGGCCCGATGTTCCGGCACGAGCGGCCGCAAAAGGGCCGCCTGCGGCAGTTTCATCAACTGGACGCCGAAATCATCGGCGCGGCCGAGCCCCGGGTCGACGCCGAGCTGATCGCCATGGGCCGGATGCTGCTGGACGAACTGGGCCTGACCGTCAGCCTGGAACTGAACTCCCTGGGGTGCCCGGTCTGCCGGCCGCCGTTCAAGGAGCGGCTGGTCGCCTTCCTCGAACAGCGGCGCGAGGTTTTGTGCGACGATTGCCAGCGCCGCACCCGCACCAATCCGCTGCGGGTGCTCGACTGCAAGAAACCGTCCTGCCGCGCCGTGGTCCAGGAAGCGCCCTCGCTGCTGGAAACGCTCTGCCCCGACTGCGACCGCCATTTCCTCGAAGTCCGCACCGCGCTGGAAGAACTGCGCATCCCCTTCCGCATCAACCGGTTCATGGTCCGCGGCCTCGACTATTACACCCGCACCACCTTCGAGTTCCTCACCACCGATCTCGGCGCGCAGGCAGCCGTCGGCGCCGGGGGGCGCTACGACGGCCTGATCGAACAACTGGGCGGTCCGCCGCTCTCCGGCATCGGTTTCGCCATGGGTCTGGAACGCCTGGTCCTGCTGATGGAGCAGCAAGCCAACAATTCGCTTGCGGCCCCGAGCACGGATCTCTTCGTGGCCGCCCTCGGCACCGCCCTTCTCGCCCCTTGCGGCCAGTTGGTTCATGCCCTGCGGCAGCAGGGCGCCAAGGCGGCCATCGACTACAGCGGCCGCAGCCTCAAGGCGCAGCTCAAGCAGGCTGGCCGGAGCAACGCCCGCTTCACCCTCATTGTCGGCGAGGACGAATGGGCGCGGGGCGAGGCGATCCTCCGTGACATGCGGACCCAGGAACAGCGGACTTTTACCCTGAACGGCTCCCCCGAGGAGCAGGCGCGGCGTCTGCTCGCTCTGGTGGGGACGGCCGCAACCTCTGGCTGAGCGCAGATGCACGGCACAGCAGCCAACCGGCCTTAGAACAGCTACCTTCCGGGACAACCTCGAAGCGGTCCCGGCCTATCATACGGAGAACGAAACATGGAATCAATGGGAGCGCTGCGGCGCACACACACCTGCAACGACCTCGGCCTGGGCGACATCGACAGGGAAACCACCCTCATGGGCTGGGTGCTCCGCCGCCGGGACCACGGCGGGGTCATCTTCATCGACCTGCGCGACCGGTGGGGCGTGACCCAGGTGGTCTTCAACCCCGAGGTCAGCGAGGCGGTGCATGCCAAGGCCCATCAACTGCGTAGCGAATGGGTGATCGCCGTGCGCGGCCAGGTGGTCAACCGCCCGGAATCCATGGAAAACACCAAGCTGGCCACCGGGGCGATCGAAGTCTTTGTCCACGAACTCCGCATCCTCAACAGCAGCGAGACCCCGCCCTTTCCTCTCGACGAAGAAATTGAGGTCTCCGACACCCTGCGGTTGCAATACCGGTATCTCGACCTGCGCCGGCCGGAGATCGCCAGCAACATCATCCTCCGCCACCAGGCCATGCAGACCGTGCGATCCTATCTCAACCGCCACGACTTCCTCGAGATCGAGACACCGATGCTCACCCGCTCCACCCCGGAAGGGGCCCGCGACTACCTGGTGCCGAGCCGGGTCAATGCGGGCAAGTTCTACGCCCTGCCCCAGTCGCCGCAGCTGTTCAAGCAGTTGCTGATGGTTGCCGGCATGGACCGCTACTATCAGATCGTCAGATGTTTCCGCGACGAAGACCTGCGCGCCGACCGCCAGCCCGAATTCACCCAGATCGATATGGAGCTGAGCTTCGTCACCGAGGACGACATCATCGCCCTGGTCGAGGGGATGATCAGCGACCTGTTCTCCGCCGCCCGTTCCGTCGAACTGCGCCCTCCCTTTGCGCGGATGACCTATGACGAGGCCATGCGCCGCTTCGGCACCGACCGACCGGACACCCGCTTCGGCCTGGAGTTGGTGGACCTGACCGACATTGTCCGGGGCTGCGGCTTCAAGGTCTTCCAGGCGGCGGTGGAAAAGGGCGGCGTGGTCAAGGCGATCAACGCCAAGGGCTGCGGGCAGTTCTCGCGCAAGGATCTCGACGATCTCACCGAGTATGCCGGCCGTTTCGGCGCCCGCGGCATGGCCTGGATCAAGATCAAGGACGACGAGTGGCAGTCGCCGATCACCAAGTTCTTCAGCGCAGACGAGATCGCCGCCATGAGCCGAGCCCTCGATGCCCAGCCCGGCGACCTCATCCTCTTCGGCGCCGACAAGGCCAAGACCGTCCATCAGGTGCTCTCCGAACTGCGGCTGGAGCTGGCGCGGCGGCTGGAACTGGTCGACAACGGCGTGTTCAACTTCCTCTGGGTGACCGACTTCCCGCTGCTCGAGTACGACGAGGAGGAAAAACGCTACACCGCCGTGCACCATCCGTTCACCGCACCCAACGAGGACGACCTGCCCCTGCTGGCCACCGACCCCGGCGCGGTCAAGAGCCGGGCTTATGATCTGGTGCTCAATGGCAACGAGATCGGCGGCGGCTCGATCCGCATCCACAGCCCGGCCATGCAGCAGACCGTGTTTATGGCCCTGGGCATCGGTGAAGAGGAGGCCAAAGAAAAATTCGGTTTTCTCCTCCGGGCCCTGGAGCACGGCGCCCCGCCGCACGGCGGCATCGCCTTCGGCGTCGACCGCCTGATGATGCTGCTGACCGGCTCGACCTCCATCCGCGACGTCATCGCCTTCCCCAAAACCCAGAAAGCCACCTGTCCGCTCACCGATGCCCCTTCTTCCGTGTCGCGCAAGCAGTTGACCGAACTGCACCTGCGGCCCGACTGGAAGGAGAAAAACTAGGGCGGTTCAGCGCAACCACCGTCGCGCCGCATCGCGGTCCGTTCCGGGGAGGTCAGGACGCATCCTGGCCTCCCCGGCTTATTTCTGTTCCCGCCAGATATCGTCGATCAGCAGTTCGTGCGGCCGGAAGGCACTCTTGTAGCTCATGCCGACATGGCCGTCGATCCAGTAGCCGAGATAGAGAAAGTCGATCTGCTGCGTCTTGCAGATGTGATTGAGGGTGAGAATGTTGAGGGTACCGGGGCTGCGCCAGCCCTGGCCGGGATCGAAGAAGAAATAAACCGCGTTCATCCACGTGGGCGCGGCATCGACGATGGCCACGCCCAGAAGTTCGTTGTCGACCCGGTAGCGGATCTCGAAGCACCGGGCGATGCTGGTGATGAAGAATCCGGAATAGTAGCTCTCGGCGCTGCTCCGGCCCTCGGAAAACCGGGTGGAGAGGAAGCGCTGCAAGAGGGCCACGTTTTCCCGCGACATGGTAAGGGGTGCGATCTCGATGGCCACGTCCTGATTCTTCTTCCAGACCCGGCGCTGATTGCGATTCGGGCGGAAGCGCTCCGGCCGCAGGCGGATGGGCACGCACAGATTGCAGTCGCGGCAGTGCATGTTGTAGATGCAGTTGCCGTTGCGCCGGTAACCGCGGGCCAGGAAATCGCCCATGGCCTCGTCGGAAAGCCGGCCGAAAACGGCCTGATGATAAATGGCGTCGGCGGCCATGTCGTAGGGGCATTCGGCCGCCGCATGGATGAAGAACCGCTCCAGATCTCCGACAATCATTCCGGACCTGCCCCGTCCGCCTGCATTTTCCCTTCCGGTCACAACACGTTCCTCCGCCGCTACACCAGTCCCTGATCGAGCATGGCGCTGGCCACCTTGACAAAACCGGCGATATTGGCCCCGGCCACATAATCGCCCTCGCGGCCGTAGGCCGCGGCCTCATCGAGACAGGTCCGGTGGATGGCGCGGATGATCGCATGCAGGCGGGTATCCACCTCCTCACGGGTCCAGCTCATCCGCATCGAGTCCTGGACCATTTCCAGGCCGGATACCGCCACCCCGCCGGCATTGGCCGCTTTGGCCGGTCCGAAAAGGACAGCGTGTTCCCGGAAGACGGCGATGGCCTCCGGGGTCGAGGGCATGTTGGCGCCCTCGCAGACCAGGCGCACGCCGCCGGCCACCAGATGCCGGGCATCCTGGCCGGTGATCTCGTTCTGGGTGGCCGCAGGAACGGCGCAGTCTGCCGGATAGTGCCACAGCGGATTCCAGCCCAGCACGGGATCGGCCGGCACATACACGGCTTGCGGGTACTGGTCGCAGTATTCGCGGATGCGGCCGCGGCGAACATTCTTCAATTCCTTGATAAAGGCCAGCTTGGCCGCATCGATGCCTTCCTCATCGTAGATATGGCCGGACGAGTCGGACATGGTCAGCACCCTGCCGCCCAGATGGAGGATCTTTTCCGCGGTGAACTGGGCCACATTGCCCGACCCGGACACCAGCCACCGTTTGCCGGCCACCGTTTCCCCACAGCGTCCGAGCATCTCGGCGGCGAAATAGATGATGCCGTAGCCCGTAGACTCCGGCCGGATAAGGCTGCCGCCCCAATCCAGCCCCTTGCCGGTGAGCACCCCGGTGAATTTATTTTGCAGTTTCTTGTACATGCCGAAGAGATAGCCGATCTCGCGCGCACCGACGCCGATGTCGCCGGCCGGCACGTCGGTGTCCTCGCCGATATGGCGGAACAGCTCGGCCATAAAGGCCTGGCAGAAGCGCATCACCTCGGTATCGGACCGTCCCTTGGGATCGAAATCGGCCCCGCCCTTGGCGCCGCCCAGGGGCAGCGTGGTCAGGCTGTTCTTGAACACCTGCTCGAAGGCCAGGAATTTGATGATCGACAGATTGACCGACGGGTGGAAGCGCAGGCCGCCCTTGTACGGGCCGATGGCGGAACTCATCTCCACCCGGTAGCCGCGGTTGACGTGGACCCCGCCCTGATCGTCCATCCAGGGGACCCGAAAGAGAATCATCCGCTCCGGCTCGACCAGCCGTTCGAGCACGGCCAGCCGCCGGTATTCCGGATGCCGATCCAGCACCGGCCGGATGCTGACAAGAAATTCCCGGACTACCTGATGAAACTCCCGCTGCTCGGGGTCCCGCCCGATACAATCTGCGATAGCCTGCTCCATGTCTGTGGTTTTCCGCTCCGTTTTCCTGCGTTGACCGTGGAGGCCGTCCTGCTTCGTGGCCGGCATCGCCTTCAAGGGGCGAGTTGGCCGAGTTCCTGGGGGGTGTTGACGTTGCGCCACGAGCGCCTGAGCGCCTCGGGCGGCTGCGGCGTGATCACGCCTGCTGCCTGCCGCAGCCACTGCATCCGGCGCTGGCCCGTGGCGGCCATGGTTTCCAGCAGCGGCCGGCACTGCCTGTCGTAATAGGCCAACAGGGGCTCGACGCGGCCATCTCCCGCCAGATCCGGCAGGATCGCGACCACGCCGGGACCGCGACCGGCGAGCAGCCACTGCAGGGCACCCACCTCCAGATCCGGCAGATCGCAGGCCGCCACCAGCCAGGACACCTCGGGATAGCGCCGAAACGCCGCCAGAATGCCGGCCAGCGGCCCGCCGAGGCCGGGAACATCGTCCAGGCGCGGCATCCCGGCAAGGGAGGGGGGCAGAGCACCGGCACCGGCAATGACCACCTGTTCCGTCCGGAGGCGGAGCAGAGCGACCGTCTGTTCGACCCAGGTCCGGTTCTCCCGATAGAGGAGATGCTTGGGCCGGCCCATGCGGCTGCTCTTGCCGCCGATCAGCACGCAGCCCCAGACAGGAGTTGGTGTTGTCTGACTGGGCGCAACGGTCATATATCGCCGACAGCGGCGGGGAAAAGCCCGGCAGCCGCGCCCCGGCGTAGCAGCTGACGCACCGCGTGCAGCCCTTCTTCTCCGAGCGCTCTGGAAGAGTCGTTGACGTAGAGGGCGATATGCTCGCGCATCACCTGCGGATCCATTTCCTGGGCGTGCGCCCTGATATAATCCCACCCCTCGCCGGGATGGGCATCGGCCCAGCGGATACTGGCGGCAATGGCCCCATCGATTTCGGCGCGGACGGCAGGCGGCAGCGTTTTCTTGGCGGCGATGCAGCCAAGCGGGATGGGCAGTCCGGTGGTCTCCTCCCACCACTGGCCGAGGTCGCGGATGCAGTGCAGACCCAGGGCCTGATAGGTGAACCGGCTCTCGTGGATGATCACGCCGCCATCGACCACCCCGGTGGCAACGGCGTCCATGATCCGGTCAAAGCGCATGACCGTGAGCCGCCGGCAATCCGGCCGATACAGCCGCAGCAGCAACGCCGCGGTGGTATAGGCGCCGGGGATGGCGATGGTCCAGTCGGCCAGGTCGGCCGGCTTGTCACCGTTGCCGGCAATCAGCAGGGGGCCGCATCCCCGCCCCAGGGCCGCTCCGGCCTGGAGCAGTGCATAGTTGTGCTGCACGTGGCCAAAGGCGTGGAACGACAATTTGGTCACATCCAAACGCCCCTGCAGAGCCCATTCGTTGAGCGTCTCCACATCCTCCAGATGGATGCCGGCCAGGCGGCAGCGGGCCAGCGCCACCCGGCCGTGAACCAGCCCATTGAAAATGTAGGTGTCGTTGGGACAGGGAGAAAAACCGAGGGTCAGGGCCAGTGGTTCAGTCATGCCGCAATCCTTTGACGACTAGGGCCGTCACCTCGCCGCACCGGGCACAGGCATCGTGCAGTTGCCAGTTTCGCAGGTCGCGGTCTTCGACCAGGTTGGAGATACATCGCAGTTCCAGCAGGGGGAGGCCAGCGTGCTGACAGGCACGCGCTACGGCGGCGCCTTCCATATTCTCGCACAGGGCCTGGTGGCGTTCGGCCAGCATCGTCCCCCGCCTGCGGGTGCCGCTGGCGCTGTTGACCGTCGCGAATACGCCGCTGGCGCAAGGGATGGCGGCGGCGGCCAGCACCGCTTCCGCCCGGTGCCGCAAGCCGGCGTCCAGTTCGAAGGTATCGGCTATGATGAATCCTGCGCCACGCAAGGGCAGCACCTCGTCATGTGCGCAGATGCCCAGATCGGCCAACACCTCGCGCTCGGCCAGACAGATGTCGAGGACGGCCGCGTTGCCCCGCCCTGCCACGGCATAAGCGCCGGCGACCCCGAAATTGACCACCCCGGCCAGTGGCAGGGAGGTTGCGGCCAGAAAAGCGGTCAGGCGGACCGCCGCCTCCACCGGCCCGACGCCGGTCACTAGCGTCGGACACACGGCCTGCGGGCAGAGGCGCCGGAACGGTTCCATCTCGAAATCGGTGGCGGCGGTTACCAGAAACACGGTCTTCCCAAAAACTCACAATCGGCGCGAAAACCCCATCGGCGCCCAGCCGCCCACACGGACACTTTTCGGCCAAGACTTTTGTCGCAATGTAAAGTAGGTTATCGTGCTTTGCAAGCAAATCACCCGGAACCTGCCAGCCTGCTTCTGACCATGACCGATCACACCTACCGTTTGGACGACTACGATTACGACCTGCCCGCCGACCGGATCGCCCAATTCCCAGCCCCGCAACGCGACCGGTCCCGGCTGCTCGTTCTTGCGACCGACAGCCCCTCGCTCGCCCACCGGACTTTTGCCGACCTCGCCGACTACCTCCGCGCCGGCGACCTCCTCGTCATCAACACCACCAAGGTCTTTCCCGCGCGGCTGCTGGGCCACAAGCAGACCGGCGGCAGGGTCGAACTGCTGCTCCTCGCCTTTCCTCGGCCCGCCTCAGAGGGCAACGCCGACCGCTCGTGGCGGCAAGCCTCGGCCACCGGCCTGATCAAAAGTTCAAAACGGCCCAAAATCGGCAGCCTGCTCCACTTCGGCCCGAGCTTCCGGGCGCGCGTCGACGGTCTGCATCCGGACGGCAAAGCCGAGGTGACACTCCAGTATCAACCGAAACAGGGGCAGTCCCTGGAGCAGCTTCTGGAAGTCCATGGCCAGATGCCGCTGCCGCCCTATATCAGCCGGCCGGACGGCAGCCTGGGCGAGGACCGGCATCGCTATCAGACCCGATACGCGCGCCAGACCGGTTCGGTCGCGGCCCCGACCGCCGGCCTCCACTTCAGCGACGAAGTGCTGGCAGCCATCGGCAACAAGGGAGTGGAGCGAGCCAACATCGTCCTCCACGTTGGCTACGGCACCTTTGCGCCAGTGCGAAGCGAGGATATCCGCGACCATGCCATCCACAGGGAATACGTCGAAATTCCGGAAGAAACGGTAACCGCCATCCGGCAGGCCAGGGAGAGGGGTGGCAGAATCTGGGCGGTGGGAACCACCACGGTGCGGACACTCGAATTTGCGGCCGATGCCGAAGGGCATGTCCGGGCGGGCTGCGGCGAATGCGATCTGTTTATCTATCCGGGCTACCGGTTCCGGGTGGTGGACAACATGATCACCAACTTCCACCTGCCCAAGTCGTCGCTGCTGTTCCTGGTTTCGGCCCTGGCGGGACAGAACCGGATTCTGGCGGCCTATCGGGAAGCGGTGACCGCCGGTTACCGCTTTTTTTCCTATGGGGACGCCATGGCCATCATCACCAGGTCATGAGCCGATTTCACCGCTGCAAAAGAAAAAACCCGGCCTGAAGCCGGGTTTCGTCGACCAGCCGCGCTGCCGGTCAGGTGGATGCCGGGCAGTGGCAGCAGCCACCGGAACTCGAGCACGACGACGCGCTGCCGGAATCGGCGCAGGGTGCGCATCCCTTGCCATTGCCTCCATTGCTGTAGCCGTCGGTGTACCAGCCGCCCCCCTTCAACTGAAACGAACTCATGGAGATCAGCTTGCGCACGCTGCCGCCGCATTCCGGACAAACCGACAGCGGTTCGTCGGCCATGCGCTGTTGCACCTCGAAAACCTTCTGGCATCCGCTACATTCATACTCATACACCGGCATGATCGCACCTCACAACTCTGTATATATGCAGGTTAAATAAAAAAACCGAGCCATCAAAACAAGGGCAACAATAATGCCTCGCCGACAGGCTGTCAACACCCGTCATGGAGACATCCCGGTCACGTTTTGCCTGGACCCCCTTGAAAGACAAGGGGCTTTGCACCGGCGACAACAGGAGCCGCGCCCTGTGATGCAAACCATCATTTTGTGCAACAACAGAAAGTCCGCCCCGGATTTTCCGGCTCGTATTTTTTCCTGTAACGATATAAAAAAATTGCATTGATCGTGTTCTTGTTCTATCATCGCAGGAACAGAGATACTGTACCCACTTAATTTATCCACTCAGGAGAGAACGATGAGTAAATCACTCGTTGAAATGACTGCGGAGATCATCCAATCTCAGATCAGCACCAAGCAAATGACCACGGAAGAAATAAAGGCGGCGCTGAACGACACCTTCCAAACCCTCAAGGCTCTGCAAGATTCCGAGTCCGTTGGGATTGAACCAGAGCCGGAAGAGGCCAATCCTGTTATCGATCCGAAAAAGTCGATCCAGAGAAATAAAGTTGTCTGCCTGGAGTGCGGTCAAGAGTTCAAGATGCTTTCCCCGAAGCATCTCAAATCACATGGACTGACCTCCAAGGAATATCGCAAGAAGCATGGTTTTTCCGCTCGGCAGCCACTGTGCGCCAAGGCGCTTTCTGAAAAACGCTCGCAATCAGGTAAGGAACGGGGGTTGCCGGACAATCTCCGCAAGGCTATTGAAATGCGGACAAAAGACAAGGCAAAGAAGAAGTAATATCCCGCATCCGACAACAGTTTTCAATTCGTATGCATTCAGGCGACAGGTGCCGAGCACTCCTCGCCTGAATGCAATATTTTTCCAATCGTACACCCATTTCGGCGCCACCTGTCATTTCAGCTTGTGGTTCCCGCCCGGCCGCAGTACAGTCACGACCGGTTCTCCGTACCCGCGCATCTCGATCTTTCCTCTTTGCCATTCACCGCAGTCAACACAAAAGAATGATTGGTATTTTTGATTCCGGCGTCGGCGGCATGACCGTTGCCCGCGCCATTGAACAATGGTGCCCGGGGTATCCCCTGGTGTACCTCGGCGACCTCGCCCGCATGCCGTATGGCCCCAAAAGTCCGGCCATGATCACCGAATACTCGCATCGGAATACCGAGTTCCTTCTCCGCCAGGGAGCCAAGCTGATCGTGATTGCCTGCAATTCGGCGGCGAGTACGGCCTCCACGTTTTTGCGCAGCCACTACCGCCAGGCCATCATCGACGTTATTTTTCCGGCAGTGGCCAAGGCGGCGGCCCTCAGTGCCACGGGCAAGATCGGCATCATCGGCACCAGGGCGACCATCAATTCCGGGTTCTATGAACAGCGCCTCCAGGAGGCCCGCCCCGACTGCCAGGTGTACAGCCAGGCCTGTCCGCTCCTGGTTCCCCTGGTCGAGGAAGGTTGGCTGGATCGCAGGGAAACCAAGATGATCGTCAAAAAATATCTGCACCCCCTGCGCGACAAGCAGATCGACACCCTCATCCTCGGCTGCACCCACTATCCCCTGCTCAAGAAGACGATCGCCCCCCGCATCGGTCGCCGGGTCAACATCATTGATTCCTCCGTCGAAGTGGCGCTCCACCTCAAATCGATTCTCGACACAGATGCAGACCTCCGCAATGAACTCCACGCCCCCGACACGCCCAGCCGTTTTTTTGTCTCCGATATGCCGGCGCCGGTGCATGCCCTGGCCGGAGCAATCTTCGGCCGCCCTGTCCTGCTGGAGCACACCGATGTGTAAGGGCACGCGACTCTGCCTCACCGTGGTGCTGCTTGTTGCCGGCCTTTTGTCCGGGATGGCCTTCGCCGCCGGGCCCGAACAGCGGGTAGCGGCACTTCAAAAAAAATACCAGCAGTTGCGCAGCCTTACATTCGATTTCTCCCAAACCACCCAGAACGGCGGCCGGATCAAGCATGGCTCCGGCAACGCCGTTTTTTACCGCCCGGCCGTGACCGAAGCCGCCGGGTCGCCGGGAATCGTGCGCTGGAACTACACCGGGCCGACCGAGCAGACCATCATCAACGACGGCGCCTCGCTTTCCATTTACACGCCCCAGGACAAGCAATTGCTGGTTTCCCCGACCCAGGACATGGAAGCCGACGTTACTTACGCCATCTTCACCGGCACCAAGAACCTGCTCGACGAATTCGCGGCCGCGGCGGGCGACCCTCTGTTCCGCCTCAATGATCCGCCAGCCGGCGACGAGGCGCTGCAACTCACCCCCAAGAAACCGCACCCCCAGGTCAAACGGATACAACTCTGGGTGAGTGGCGATCTCACCATTCACCGACTGCTCATGGAGGATCATTTCGGCGCCCTCACCGAGCTGACCTTCACCAATGTCCACTTCAACACCCTGCGGCAGGGAGATACGCAGCAGATGCAGGCCTTGCGCGCCCTTGACCTGGCACCGGGGACGGAAATCATCCAGCAATGAGCCAGCCCCATCGGCCTGCCCGTATCCGGCCGATGTGTTCCGGTTGACACCGGCAGCGACGGAAAAGCATTGCTCGGATACAACAAGCAGGGTAAAGAAGGGCTGCCTGCTGTTTGTTTTCCATGCAGATGTTGCGGGCACCATGACGACCACGCCCCACTCCAACCGCGCCACCTGAAGCAAGCCGCATGCGCATAGCCGTTCTTTCCGACAGCCACGACCATATCCTCAACCTCAAGCAGGCCGTGCTGTGCGCCAACCGGGAAGGGGCCGAGCTGCTGATCCACTGCGGCGACCTCATCTCCCCGTTCATGCTGCCGTATCTGGAACAATTCAACGGGCCGGTGCATGCGATCTACGGCAACAACAGCGGTGACCAGCACCTCATCGCCAGCCGTTGCGCCGCACCCGCCAGCACCATCACCTCACCCATCACGGCGGGCACGGCACCCTGGTTGCCGGTTCCTGGCGCATCGCCATCGAGCACTATCCCCGCTGGGCACGCGCCCTGGCGGCCTCCGGCGACTTCGACCTGGTCTGTTGCGGCCATACCCATCTGTTTCAGGCGGAATGGCTGGGCCGCTGCCTGCTGCTCAATCCGGGCGAACTTTTGGGCAAGGACGCGCCGCCGGCCTTTGCCCTCATTGATACCGCCGACGGTTCCGCGCGCCAGATATCCGTTGGCGAACGGTTGACGCTCGACGATTGAAACCGTTGTGAGCGTTTGCAGCGCCGGCAATGGTGGCCCCATCCGCCGGTTTATTCTTTTTTTGGTAAACGAGCCATGAGTGACGAAACCTTTGCAGAACTGTTCCAGGACAAAGCCGTCTCCCGTCCGACCCTCCAGCCCGGCAGCCGGGTTGCGGCCACCGTGGTCGGCATCAGCGGCGATACCATCTTCCTCGATGCCGGCGGCAAGAGCGAGGGCGTTCTCAACGCTGCCGAACTGCGCGATCAGGCGGGCGAACTGACCGTCGCCACCGGCGACCAGGTGCAGGTCTTCTTTCTGGCGGCGCGGGGCGGCGAGATGCTGTTCACCACCCGGCTGGGCTCCGGCCAGACGTCCTCCCGCGAACTGGAGGAGGCCTTCCGCTCCGGCATTCCCGTCGAAGGCAAGGTGACCGGCGAGGTCAAGGGAGGTTTTTCCGTGACCATTGCCGGCCAGCGCGGATTCTGCCCCTACTCGCAGATGGATGTCCGCAAGGTCGAACAGGCCGAGGACTATCTCGACAAAACCTTTGCCTTCAAGGTGATCGAATTCGGCAACCAGGGCCGCAACATCATCCTATCGGCCCGGGCCGTGCTGGAGGAACAACGACAACAGGAGCGCGAACAGCTGAAGGCGCGGCTGCGCGAGGGCATGCAGGTCAGCGGTACCGTCACCTCCATTCGCGAGTTCGGCGCCTTCGTCGACATCGGCGGCGTCGACGGGTTGATCCCCATCGCGGAGCTGGCCTGGGGCCAGACCGACAGGGTGGAGGATGTGCTGAACCGGGGCCAGCAGGTCGAGGTCATCATCAAACGGCTCGACTGGGACAACGAGCGGATCTCGCTGAGTCTGCGCGAAACCATGGAAAATCCGTGGGACAAGGTGGCGTTGCGTTACCCGGTGGGTTCGGTTCACCGGGGCAGGGTTTCGCGGCTGACCGCCTTCGGCGCCTTCGTCACCCTGGAGTCGGGCATCGATGGGCTGCTCCATATCTCCAAGCTGGGTGCGGGACGGCGGATCCACCACCCCCGGGAGGTGCTGGAGGCCAGTCAGGAACTGACCGTCAAGATCGAATCGGTCGACGTCGACCAAAAGCGCCTGGCCCTGACCCCTGAGGATTACGTTGCCAGGGAGTCCAACGCCGGCGCCGACACTCCACCGCCGATGCCCAGGGAATCGGCCTCCATGGGCACGCTGGGCGATCTGCTGCAGCGGCAGATGAACAAAAAGAGGAAGTAAAGCGGTCTTACTCGGAGCGGCGGGCAATCTCGAACATGATCACCGCCGCTGCCACCGAGGCGTTGAGCGAGTTGAAGGCGGCCCGCATGGGAATCGTTACCATCACGTCGCACTGCTGGCGCACCAGCGGCCTGATTCCCTTGCCTTCGCTGCCGATCACCAGGCAGACCGGGCCGGAAAAATCGGTGGCATAGATCGAGGCGGCATCGGATTCCGCCACCGCGCCGTAGATCCAGAAGCCGCGCTCTTTCAAGCGGTTCAGCGCATCGCTCAGGTTGACGACCTGGCAGAGCCCCAGATGGGCCACCGCTCCGGCGGAGGTGCGGGCAACGGTGCCGGTCACCGGCACGCTGCGGTCCCTGGTCAGGATCACGTGCTGGAAGCCGGCGGCCAGGGCCGAGCGCAGGATGGAGCCGAGATTGCGGGGGTCCTGGATGGAGTCGAGGGCCAGTAGCCTGGGCGGCGGCGGCGATGGCTCCCCGGCGATCCGGTCCAGCAGTTCGTCGAGGGGCAACAGCCCCGCCGCGCTCAGCCGGGCCACTACGCCCTGATGGCGGCAGGTGCGGGGCACGCGCATTCGGTCGGCTTCGACGAAGCGAACGGCGATACCGCGCTCCTTGGCCGCATCGATAATCTCCTGCAACCGCATTCCGCCCTTGCCCCGCTGGACGAGGAGTTCGTTGATCGTCGCCGCCTGCTGCGCCAGGGCTTCCCAAACCGCGTTGATCCCCCAGATCAGGTCATCGTCCAGCGCAGGCGCCGCCGCTCTTCCATCCGACGGGCGTTCTGTTTTGCTTCTGTCCGCCATCAGGAGTTCCAGTGCGCCTGCCGGCCACTCAGCGTCCGGCGTTGCCGGCACCGCTCGGCAATGATGATGCTGCGCAGACTTGCCACCGCCTCGTCAAGCCGGTCGTTCACGATCAGATAGTCATACGATCCCGAACAGGCCAACTCCTTGCGAGCATTGTTGAGTCGAAGGGCGATGGTTGCCTCGCTCTCGGTGCCGCGGCCACGCAGGCGACATTCCAATTCGGCGAGCGACGGCGGGGCGATGAAGATGGTCACCGGTTCGGCTCGCTGCCGCACCTGCGCCGCCCCCTGGACATCGATGTCGAGGATGACGTCGTTGCCGGCACGCCGATGCTTCTCGACTTCGTCGACGCTGGTACCGTACATGTTGCCGTGGACTTCGGCCCATTCCAGAAAACCGGCAGGCGGCCTGGTGCGGATGGCGGTGAAGGTCGCTGCCTCAATAAAATGGTAGTGGACTCCGTCGATCTCGCCGGGCCGGGGTTGGCGGGTGGTGTGCGACACGGAAAAAACCAGGCCGGGCAGGTCCTGCATGACCCGCTTGAGGATGGTCGTCTTGCCGCATCCCGAGGGTGCGGACAGGACCAGCAACAATCCGTTCTCCATCATTCCCCCTCGATCTGGGCCTTGACCAGCGCCGGGTCCGGATGCCGTTGATCCTGTTCCAGGGCCAGCAGCCGCTGACTGATGGTTTCCGGCTGCACCGAGGAGAGGATCAGGTGGCCGGAATCAAGGATCAGGATCGCCCTGGTCCGCCGTCCCTCGGTGACGTCGATCAGCTTCTTTTCCAACCTGGCATCTTCCTTCAATTTCCTGATGGGCGAGGAGCCCGGATTGACAACGGCGAGAATACGGCTGACCTTGACGGCATTGCCAAAGCCGATATTGACGAGTCTGTTTTCCATGGACGCACTGTGCGGCAAAAGAGAAGCGAGCGCCAGAGCGGCGTCTGCTATTCGATATTCTGCACCTGTTCGCGCAGTTTCTCGATTTCGTTCTTCATTTCAACGCCAAGGTGCGCAATGGCGGCATTGGCGATTTTAGAGGAAAGGGTGTTGACCTCGCGAAGGAATTCCTGGAGAAGAAAATCGAGCCGCCGGCCAACCGGTTCGTCGCTGGCGAGAAAGGAACGGAACTGGGCCATGTGACTGTCGAGCCGGGTGATCTCCTCGGTGACATCGCTCTTGTCGGCCATGATCGCCATTTCCTGGGCGAGCCGGATCGGGTCGAGATCGATCCCTTCCAACAGTTTGCCGATCCTCTGCCTGAGTTCGTGCTGGCGTTGCTGTTGGAGTTCGGGAATGGCGCTGTCGATCCGCCGGACAATCGCCTCGAATCTGGCCAGGCGGTCAAGGAGATCCTGCCGTAGCGCCTGCCCCTCCTTTTCCCGCATGAGATCGCAATCCTTGAGCGCCGCCTCCAGCGCGGCGGCCAGCAGCAGCCACTCGGCATCCATGTCCGGACGCTGCTCCTCCAGGCTGATCACGTCGCGCAGGGTCAGCATATCGCGCAGGGTCACCGGCCCCTCGACATCGTAACCATCGACCAACTGCTGGAGGCACCGGCGGTATTGGCGGGCCACGGCTTCGTTGACCGCCAGTTGCGGTTCAGCGGCAGCCGCCCCCTGCAGACTGAAGGTGATATCGACCCTGCCCCGGTCAAGCGCGGCGGCCACCTTCCTCTTCACCGGCTCCTCGAACGCGGTGAACGCCCGAGGCAGGACCACCCGCTGATCGAGGAAGCGGTGGTTCACGGTCCTGATTTCGGCGACCCAGGTTCTCCCCTCGGCCACGGCCTCGCCACGGCCGAATCCTGTCATGCTTCGTGGTCGCATTCCCATCCCGTCAGTTTGCTCTCTTGTGAAATCATCGAACATGTCAGGCACGCGCCGCCGCGACCGCCGCCCGCAGTTCGTGGGCGGTCACGCAGGCGGTGCCGATCTTGCCGACCACGATGCCAGCGGCGTGGTTGGCGAGCACCGCAGCTTCCCGCATGGTGCATCCGGCGGCAAGGCCGAGCGCCAGCGTGGCCGCGACCGTATCTCCGGCACCGGTGACGTCGTAGACCTCCTTGGCCATGGTCGGAATGGTGACCAGTTCGTCATCGGCCTGCAACAGCGCCATGCCGGCCTCGCCCCTGGTGATCAGCACTCCCTCGCAGCCGATGTCGTCCCGGATATGGCGCGCCGCCGCCAACAGGCTCCGCTCATCCTCGATCCGGAGGCCGGCAATCTGCATGGCTTCGTGGTGATTGGGCGTGATCACGGTGGCGCCGACAAAACAATGGATATTGGACGGCTTGGGATCGACGATCAGCGGCAGCGGCCGGTGCTCGCGGCTGCGGACCGCATACAGCAGTTGATGGAGCCGGACCATCAACTGCTCGCTGACCATCCCTTTTGCATAGTCCGACACCATCACTGCGTCAAAGGTATGGATGGACCGTTCAAGATACTGCAGCAGCGCGTCCAGGGAATGCCTGGAAGGAAATCCCGTCTGTTCCCGGTCGAAACGGACAATCTGCTGCCCCTGGGCAACCACCCTGGTCTTGACGGTGGTGGGACGCTTGCCGATCACCAGACCTTCGGTGGACACCCCCAGTTGTCCGACCAGATCGGCCGCCTTCCGTCCCATGGCATCGTCGCCGACAATGCCGCACAGGGCGCTACGCCCGCCGAGGGAGACGATGTTTCTCAGGACGTTGGCGCTTCCTCCCAACAGGAGATCTTCACGCTGGACATTGACAACCGGAACCGGTGCCTCGGGGGAGATCCGGCTCGCCGTCCCCCAGAGAAAGTGATCAATGATGATGTCGCCGATGACCAGCACGCTGACATCGGCGAAACGGGCAAGGCGCTCCTCGAGGAGTTGATCGGCCATGGCGCCAGATCGAACCATTCCGGGGATCTTACTTCATCACCTTGTTCAACTCGCTGATGACCGTATTCGATATGTCAACCGCGTCGGTGGCATACAGCACCACATTGCGGGGCAGAACGATGGCATAGTCGTTATCCGCGGCGATCTTGGCCACCACTTCCTCCAATTTCTTGATCACGGGATTGACCTGCTGTTCGCGCAGTTTCCTCAGCTCCTGGTTGGCATTCTCCTGTTTTTCCGCCAACTCCTGGCGTTTTTTCTGAAACGCGGCCGCCTTTTCCCTCTTGACGCTGTCGCTCCAGGCTGCACCCTTCTTCTCGCCTTCCTGCTGCATGGCGATGAGTTCGTTTTCATCTTTTTTGAAGGATGCCTGCAACGAATCCATCTTCTGCTTGATGACCCCTTCCGCTCTCTTGCCGGCAGTAGAGGTAGACAGCACCTGTTTCATGTCAATGACTGCAATTTTGGTATCTGCTGCCAAAGCCTGACCATTGACGAGAACCAAGGCACCAATCAACAGGCCGCTCACACAGCCGACCACTGTTTTTACCATATTCACTGTTCATACTCCCTTTCTGAATGATTTCCGTCTCCCGCCGCCCCAAGCCGTTCCGGCCGTGGATGAGACAACAGGCAAAAAAAAGAGAAACCGGGCAGGGCATCCCCTTGACCCGGTTTCAATCCGTCACTCGTTCATGTCATTTTACAATAACGAAGTCATCCCGCCGATTCTGGGCATAGGAAATTTCGTCGTGGCCGAACAGCAGCAGTTTCTCCTCGCCGAAACTGACCGTGGTCAGGCGGTTTGCCTTGACCCCCAAGTTCACGAGATACGACTTGGCGCTCTGCGCCCGGCGTTCACCGAGGGCGAGGTTGTACTCCTGGGTGCCACGGGGATCGCAGTTCCCCTCGATCCTGATGCTGATGTCCGGATTCTTCTTCAGAAAGTCCGCATTGGTCTCGATGCGCTGCACCTGCTCGCCGGTGACAGTGGAGCTGTCAAACTCGAAATAGACCGGCACCATCGGGCCGGAGGTTCTTCCCTCCATGATGCCCGTATCCGGCGTCTCCAGCGACTCAGCCACGCCGGCGCCTTCCGTGCCTTGCTGCGCGGTTTCGGACTTCTTGCTGCATCCGGTCAGGCCCAAGCCCACGACAAGGAATGCCAATGCCATACAATGAAACATCTTTTTATTGCTCATTTCTCCCTCCCATACGGTGAAAAAATTAAAAAACGCACAGAAGCAGAATTTACTGTGCGGAGCGAGAATTACAACAAATTTTTCCCAAAAAATGAATTTCCTTGCAAAAGAACACCGGCTTATCTAAAGTC
The DNA here is from genome assembly GCF_000621145.1 of Desulfobulbus elongatus DSM 2908. Lineage (GTDB taxonomy): Bacteria > Desulfobacterota > Desulfobulbia > Desulfobulbales > Desulfobulbaceae > Desulfobulbus > Desulfobulbus elongatus. The sequence continues at coordinate 103,093 of NZ_JHZB01000005.1, read as the reverse complement.
TTCCCGCTCCCCCTCAGGGGAGGATACCCCGTTCTCAAAGCAAGAAAAAGTATTACTTTCATGGACAACTCCCCATCCGGCCCGCCAGCCTGCATCGAGCACTTGATTTGCGCCAACCGTTTCGGCACGTTTTTTGGCGTTTCCCAGCACGTTTTCGACCGGGCCTGGAATCAGTTGACCCGAACCGACGGTGAATCGGTCGCCTATGTTTCCATGGAGATCGGCGCCGATCCCGATGTGTTCCATCCGGTCAGAGATCTCCTGGAACGGGAAGGGATCAAGAAACACCCCAACCCGCAATTCGACGGCCTCGTGCGAAAATACCTGGACGGTCCCCGGAAGATCCCGAATTACAGCGGCGGTTTGGGCGTGCTCGCCGGCGATACCCTCAAAAGCTTTGCCGACATGCACCTCCCGGTCCTGGCCATCAGCCTGTTGTACCGGGAGGGATATTTTTCCCAGATCGTCGACTCCAAGGTCGGGCAGATCGATCACGCCACCCGTTGGACGCCCGAAACGACCCCCACCCTGTTCCAACTCCGGAATCCGGAGGCGCCCGACCGGCCGCTCGTCATCGAGATTCCTTTCTATAACGGGCAACTCAATCCGACCATGGTCAGGGCACATGTCTGGATGAAACTGGAGATTTCCGGAGATCTCGATGCCTTCGTCCCCGAGTTTCTCATTGACTACAGCCTGCCCGACGCCCCGCCATGGGTCATTGAATCCGCGCATCAACTCTACAACGCCAAATCCGCCATCATCAAGGCCAATCAGCGGCGCATGCTGGGCTCCGCCATCCTGCCCTTGCTCGAGACGCTCGGCTGCACGGCTCGTACCATCCACCTCAACGAGCAGCACGGCATCACCGTCACTCTGCACCTCATCCTGCAGGAGTTGCATGCCGCTTTCGGCGACGCCTTTCTCGACAAAATTGCCGATGCCGATATCCTCGCGGCGGCGGAACGGGTTTCTCGCACAATCGTCTACACGATCCACACGCCGGTCAAGGCCGGGCACGACCGCTTTTCCCGGGAGTTGTACTCCGCGATCAGCCACAAAACCTTCCAACGGATCCTCAACCTCCTCGCCCACGACGACGAGGTCGGCCATGAGTACAACTTCACTGCCATGGCCATGCGGATCAACCGGGCGGTGAACAGCGTCAGCCGGCTGCACCGCGATGTCACCAAAAAACAGTTCCCGGCCTTTGCCGACAAGATCAAGGCGATCACCAACGGGGTCCATCACCTGACCTGGATCAGCGAACAGCGGGCCGCCTGCTTCAGCCGGATTCCATCGCTCCGCGCCTGGCGCACCGATCCCAGCTGCTTCGGTACCGTCACCGCCCAGGAATCGGCCGCGCTGGCCCAGGGGCTCGACGATGCCTGGCGTGCGGACAACCGCCGCCTGGTCGACTACGTCAACACCATGCTCAAGCGACACCGCGAGCAGATGATCGAGACCTGGATCGATCCGCCCAACCATCTCTCCAGCCTCCCCGAAACAGAATGGCTCCGACCGGGGGTCTTCACCATCGGTTTTGCCCGCCGGTTTTCCACCTACAAGCGGGCCGACCTGATCTTCGACGACATCGGCCGTCTTGCCGACATCCTCATCGCCCTCGACCGGCCGATCAATTTCCTCTTTGCCGGCAAGGCACATCCCGCCGACGAGCCGGGCAAATCGGTCCTCAAGCTGATCCTCGACAATCAGGAAGAACTCTACCTCCGCAGCAGGGGTCTGGGCAAATTGGTCTTCATTCCGGGCTACGACATGCGGATCGCCAAAATGATGGTCAGTGGCGTGCATGCCTGGCTCAACAGTCCCAAGCGGCCGCTCGAGGCGAGCGGCACCAGCGGCATGAAAGCGGCGATGAACGGCGTCCCCAATATCAGCATCATGGATGGCTGGTGGGTCGAAGGGTATCACAACGGCCAAACGGGCTGGAAGTTCGGCTACGAAGGCCCGGTCGAGGAGGCCGACCTGAGCGAGGCGCCCGATGCCCTGCTGTACACCGAGGATGCCGCCGCCTTTTACGAGCTTCTGCCCACGGTGCTCGAATCGTTTTACACCCGCCCCGCATCGTATCTGGAGCGGGCGCTGAACAACCTTCGGCTCAACATCCCCATTTTCAACACCCACCGGATGGCGGCCGAATATGTCGCGCAATACGGCCTGCAGCTGCCCCAAGACCAGGAAGCAGCAATCAACCGTTTCCGCCGGTTGTATCTGAGCGAAGAGGGCGGTATGTTGTAGCAGGCTCCGCATCGTCCCGGTTTCCCGCCGGGAGTACACATGACGGCCCGAAGGATTTTTCCCGAACAAAAGCAGTGCTTATCCCAATGAGGTACAGTATAAAAGCCTCATCCCCTCGAAGCGCCCCGGCAGGAACAGTCGGCGAGCCGGGGAGGGAACTGCCGTTTGTCGACGGACACGCAGCGCATCTCTTCCGCTTGCAGCCGGATCGAAACCGTCCCGTAAATCCCTTCAATCCGATTTGAATTTTTGATAGACCATCCAAGGAGAACGCATGGCTCGCCACATCAATCCCAGCAATTCCACCAACAAAACCATTGATGCCATTGATCGGAAAAGGGAGCGGGAACGCCAGTTCATGCTCAAGAAATCCCGGGAAATGGCCGCCGAGTTGGCGGTTTCCCTGGTGCAGCGACTGTTGGATCTGCATATCATCGAGACCAATTCCGTCCATGCCATCCAGGAAGTCATGGCCCGGCAGCTGCAACAATTGAGCGACATGGAAGAATTCGACATGCAGTTCAAAATCGCGCCGATCAGGAATCTGACCCCGGACCCCAACGTCATCAGCCTCTATTTGACCCAATACATCATTGAAGACCTGATCGATCACCCCAACATCCAGGATGTCTTCGGCGACGATCTGGAAATTTATCGGGCCGTGGATTCAGTGCTTGCCCGCATTCGGCCGCGGTGATCATGTCCCGTCATGACGGGTGCTCGCCCCACATCCGTTCCTGCCCTGCTTTTTGCCACCAGCACGGGGGAAATCCTTGACTACGCCGGCCTGTCCATGGCCGGAAGCGCCGCCGGCCGGATCCGCGCACCTGAGCCGGAAGACCTGATCGAACTGCCGCCGGGCAGCGAACTGTTCGCCCTGCCGGGCCGCCTGCCCATCGGCATTGAGCCGGAAAGCGGCGATGCGGCCCTCCTCGACACCAATCCGTATCAGCCCGGCGAGCCCATCCAGGCTGTGGCCGCTTTCATGGCCCCCGCCCACACCGCCATCCTTTCGGCGGCCTACCAGACCGATGGTGCCAATGCACCGCTTCTGCCGCTTTTTGCCTATACGGCGGTCGGCTGGGCCGACGGCACCTTCTGGGTGGCCGGCTTCCGTAGCGATGCCGATCGCCGCCAGGATGCCGATCAATTCAATCAACGCCTCCTCAACCGGCGTACGCGCGCGCACCTCCACCGACACAGGAACAATCGACTGATCCAGCATCTCGGCACATGCTGTCTCACCTACGGCTGCCCCGCCGCCCGCAACTATTTCCTCGGGCGCTGGGAAGCGCCCCTGCCCTGTTCCCCCATCTGCAACGCCGCCTGTGCCGGCTGCATATCCCTGCAACCCTCGGGATGCTGCCCCTCGACCCAGGATCGCATCACCTTTGTGCCCACGGAAAAGGAGATCGCCGAGGTCGCGGTCCCCCATCTTAAGACCGCTCCCCGGCCCGTGGTCAGCTTCGGTCAGGGCTGCGAGGGAGAGCCGTTGCTGCAGGCCGGGCTGATTGAAAAAAGCATCCGGCTCATCCGCTCCCGTACCGACCGGGGCACCATCAACCTCAACACCAACGGCAGCCTGCCCGACGCGGTTGAACGACTCGCCCGCGCCGGTCTGGATTCAATCCGCATCTCCCTGAACAGCGCCCAGGCCGAACGCCACCGGCTCTACTATCGTCCCAAAGGGTTCACCCTGGCGGATGTATGCCGATCGATGGCGGTCATGAAACGGTATGGCCGCCATGTCTCCCTCAACTATTTCATCCTGCCCGGCTGCACCGACGACCCGGACGAATTCGCCGCGCTGTCGGCGCTGATTACCGAATATCGACCCGATTTCATTCAGTTGCGCAATTTGAACATGGACCCGGAATACTACCTGCGGGTGATCGGACACCGGGCTGATACGCCACCCCTGGGGATCAGGAATTGGCTGGGACAGTTGAAGGAAAAATTTCCGGAGTTGGGGTTCGGGTACTACAACCCGCCTCTGCGGTAAAGGTGGAGGGCGCGGTCGGCCCCGCGCCATGCGCTGGGTCGTTGGCCGCGAAAAAGGAGGAGGCATGACGGTACGCCTCGTCGATGGAAGCACTCGCCTGCACCTTGGCCGCCAGATGATGGCCAAAAAAATAGTTCGTGGCAAAATAGTGGGTGAATTCCTTGAGTCGCCCCAACCGCCGTTCAGGTTGAAAGCGCTCGATCAACGCCTCCACAAACTCCCTGTACAGCCGCGGCAATCCGGTATCGGGTTCAGGAATCTCCGCCATCCCGTAGACCTCACGGGCAATGGTGGCGAAAATCCACGGCGTCCGGGCCGCCGCCCTACCGATCATCAAGCCGTCGGCCCCACTTTCCGCCAGACAGTTTCGGGCACTGGCCGCCGAATCGATGGAGCCGTTGACGATCACCGGAATCTCCACCCATTGCTTCACCTTTGCCACCCACGCCCACCGCGGTGGCCGGGCAAAGGGTTCGGTCCGCAGCCGGGCGTGCACTGTCAGCATATCGATGCCCTCGCCGGCGAGCATCCGGCAGAAATCGCAGAGCCTGGCCTCATCCAGGGTTTCGCCGAGCCGTATTTTGGCCGAGAGCGGCAGTGTGGTCTGTTTTCGTGCGGCAGCGACGATCCGCCGGACCCGCACGGGATCGTCCATCAGGCTGCTGCCACCGCCGGCCCTGCGAACCTGCGGCGCCGGGCAGCCGAGGTTGAGATCGACGACATTCGCCCGCAGTCGGTGCAGCGCCTCGAAAATCCGGGGGATGTTCTTGTCGTCCGTCAAAAGGAGTTGGTAGGAGAGAGGAAATTCCTGCGGTGTCCGCACGAGATAGGGGGAATGTTCGGGCCGTTCCACCGGCAAGCGCGCCGCCGCCAGCATTTCCGTACTGAGCAGGCCGATCCCGCCATAGTGCAGAATCGTTGTCCGCAGGGCCGAGTGGGTCAAACCCGCCATGGGGGCCAGCAGGAGCGGAGGCCATATATCAATGGTTCCTATGCGCATCTGCCGTTGTTCTCCTTCCTGGTCTCGGTGCCCAATGCCAACTTCTGGCTTGACACGCAAATGACGAACATGGTAGTTTTTGAGAATTATTATTTATCAATCCCCTCATTTTCACTGATAGAGCACAGCATGAATGCGCCAGCACCCACGTTCCGGCTGACAACGCAACGACAGATCATCCTCGAGGAATTGTCGAAGGTAAAAACCCATCCGACCGCCAGCGAACTGTACGACATGGTCCGAAAACGATTACCCCGCATAGGACTGGGCACGGTCTATCGCAATCTGGAACTGATGGCCGAGCACGGCATGATCCTCAAGATCGAAGTCGGGGGCACCCAGAAGCGCTTCGATGCCACCACCGACAGCCATTACCACATTCGTTGCTCGATCTGCGGCAAAGTGGACGATATCGATGTGCCGGTCATCCATGAACTGGTGGCCCAGGCAGCCGCCTCGTCTTCGTATCTCATCCTCGGCCACCACGTGGAATTCACCGGTATCTGCCGCAATTGCCAGAAGCGGCCGGCTTCCCAGGCAGCCCATTAGTCGATCCCCGCCCCTCCCCCCAAAAAAACGAACGGCTCGCTGCGCGGAAAACCGCTCGTGGTGTCTTTCCGACCAAGCTGTCTCAGGAAAAAACAACCCGGCAGAAGCGGCGCTTGCCGACCTTGAGAAGCACCGTTCCCGTAGCCGGGACAAGGGCGTTGCCGTCTTCCACCTTCGCGCCATCCACCGCCACCGCGTGCTGCTGGATCATACGCCGGCCATCGGAGGTCGATTTCACCAGGCCGGCATCCAAAAGGAGCTTGGGCAGCCAGATCTCGGTTTCCGTCGGCGAAAGGCGCACCTCCTCGATCTCGTCGGGCGTTTCGTGCCGGGCGAACACCTGCTCAAAGGTCCGCTCTGCCTCCTCGGCCGCGGCCGGGCTGTGAAACCGGGCCACCATCTCTTTGGCCAGTTGCACCTTGACCGCCTTGGGGTGAAGCTGGCCGGCGGCGATCTTTTCCCGCAGGACCGTGATCTCCGCCATGGGCAGGTCGCTGAGCAGTTCGTAATAGCGGAACATCAACTCGTCGCTGACCGACATGATCTTGCCGAAAATGCTGTCCGGCGGCTCGGAGATGCCGATATAGTTGCCGAGCGACTTGCTCATCTTGTTGACCCCGTCCAGCCCTTCGAGCAAGGGCATGGTGAGCACCACCTGCGGCTCCTGTCCCCGGCTGCGCTGGAGGTCGCGGCCCATCAGCAGATTGAACAGCTGATCGGTGCCCCCCAGTTCGACATCGGCTTTCATGGCCACGGAGTCGTAGCCCTGGATCAGGGGGTAGAGGAATTCGTGGATCGAGATCGGCCGGTTCGACTCGAACCGCTTCTTGAAATCGTCCCGTTCCAGCATGCGTGCCACGGTCAGCTCCGAGGCGAGGCGGATCATGTCGTAGGAGGTCAGCTTGCCCAGCCAGGTCGAGTTGAACACCACCGTGGTTTTGTCCGGGTCAAGGATCTTGAACACCTGCTCCTTGTAGGTGTCGGCATTGCGCTTGACATCCTCGGGGGTCAGCGGCGGCCGGGTATCGGACTTGCCGGTGGGATCGCCAATCAGGCCGGTGAAGTCGCCGATGAGAAAGTGGACGTTGTGCCCGAGCACCTGGAAATGACGCAGCTTCTGGATGAGCACCGTATGGCCGAGGTGCAGATCGGGGGCAGTGGGATCGAACCCGGCCTTGATGGTCAAGGGCACGCCGGTTTCCAGCGACCGGGCGAGTTTCTTGACGAGATCCTCCTTGGAATGGAAATCCACTGCGCCCCGTTCGATCAGGGCAACCTGTTCTTCGACCGACTTCATCACACCCCCTACTTGGCGTATTCCACTGCTCTGGTTTCGCGGATGACCGTGACCCGGATCTGGCCCGGATAGGTCAGTTGCTCTTCAATGGCCTTGGCGATGTCGCGGCTGAGCAAGGTGGTTTCCTCGTCGCGCACCTTCTGGCTGTCCACGATGATGCGCAGGTCGCGACCGGCCTGGATGGCGTAGGACTTCTCGACGCCATTGAAGCCATTGGCGATATTTTCGAGATCTTCCAACCGCTTGACATAGCTTTGCAGCATCTCCTTGCGCGCCCCCGGCCGGGCTCCGGACAGGGCGTCCGCCGACTGCACCAGCACGTCGAGCACGCTCTTGGGCGGCTGATCCTCGTGATGGGCGCCGATGGCATAAACAATATCCTCGGCCTCGCCGTACTTGCGGGCGAGATCCCGGCCGATGATGGCGTGCGATCCCTCCACCTCATGATCCACCGCCTTGCCGATATCGTGCAGCAGGCCGGCGCGCTTAGCCTTCTTCACATCCAATCCGAGCTCGGCGGCCATCACCCCGCAAAGGAAGGCCACTTCCAGCGAATGCTGCAAGATGTTCTGGCCGTAGCTGGTCCGGTATTTCAACCTGCCGATCAGATTGATCAACTCCACGTGCATGCCGTGGGCGCCCACGTCGAAGGTGGCGCGCTCACCCGATTCGCGGATGCCGATCTCCAACTCCTCGGTCACCTTCTGCACGACTTCCTCGATTCGGGCCGGATGGATCCGGCCGTCGGAGATGAGCTGCTCCAGGGCCAGCCGGGCGACCTCGCGCCGGATGGGGTTGAATCCGGAGAGAATGACCGCCTCAGGCGTGTCGTCGATGATGATGTCCACGCCGGTCGCGGCCTCGATCGCCCTGATATTCCGTCCTTCCCGACCAATAATCCGCCCTTTCATCTCCTCATTGGGCAGGGGCACCATGGACACGGTCTTGTCGGCCACATAATCGCCGGCATAGCGGGCGATGGCCAGGGCCAGGATATTCTTGCCCTTGCGGTCCGCCTCCATCTTCATCTCGTTTTCGATCCGGGACAAGCGCTTGGCGCAGTCCATCCGTGCCTCGCTTTCGATGGACTGCATGAGTTGGACCTTCGCCTCCTCGCGATCGATACCGGCAATCTGCTCCAGTTTGTATCGCTGTTCGTCGACCAGCTCATCCAGGGTCTTTTTCTTGTCGGCGACCTCGACTTCGTTTGCCTCCAGATTCTCTTCCCGGTATTTCAGACTCGCCTGTTTTTCCTCGAGGATCTGGAATTCCCTTTGGATCTCGTCGAACTTGCGGTTCAGGCGGCGCTGGTCTTCCTTGATCTCCAGACGGTTTGCCTTCAACTCGCGGTCGGCTTCCTGCTTGATCAAAAAAGCCTCTTCCTTGGCCTGGAGTAGCGCCTCTTTCTTGATCTGCTCAGCTTCGCTGATAGAATTTTCAATGATTTGACGCCCTTGCAGGGCTATATTACGCTGATTGCCTTCCACCAGTTTTTTCCGGAGGAAAACACCCATGGCCAGTCCGGCCACCAAATTGACCAACGCCAAAAACAGCGTTATTGCATCAAGTTCCATAAACAAACCATCCACCCCCTCTATATGAAAAAGGATCTATCGTGCTCCACGACGACCCGACGCACACCCTATGCTGCCAGACGAACAAGGAAAGAATTGACCGCGCTGACCATGGCGGTCCAGGCGATATCGAACGGAAACGCTGACCGGTTTCAGCGATGAGAAGAGACCAAGCTTCTCAGGACAGGCTCAGGTGCTGCCGTAGTCTTCAGAACGGCGGCAGCACAGAGAGAGGCCCGGTGGCATTGCGCACCAAACACGACTCTCGCCAACAGCCTGGATGGAGGATTACACATTATGGTAAACCTGATCGCATCAGAGTTGTCTTTTTGTCTTTTCTATCGCAGACCGACCTGACCCGTTCGCGTCCGCGCCAACCATCCTCTTTCCGTCTCGAGCATGGCATCTATATATATAACTTCTGCACCATAAGCGGCTTGCTCCGCCGGTGACAAAGGCCCCCGCGCTGCCGTGTCAACGAAATGATTAAACCTAATTGAATTAGGTGGGCACTGCCCTCGCTGAGAGCTGGAACGCTTCATTGCGTTCCATAGCTCAGCGGTGAGGCTACCCTTTCTATGCGAGTTGGCTCAATACTTCGTTGATCACCAACAGAGCAGGGGTACTGTTTTCCTTCTGTCCTCTCCCTGGGCACTATAATGCAACTCTCTCTCCAGCTAAACGAGAATCTACAAAAAGTCAGTCCAAACCTGAAGCGACCTTGTCGATCAGGCGGACAAGGACAGTCGCCTGCGTCTGGCGGTACGCATCGAACTCCCGATGCAACTGGATATATTTTGCCGCCATGCGCAGACAGCCCAAGACCAGCATCTTGCTGGAGGGCACCGAACTGCGGCTGAATGTATCGCCACTCTCCAACTCTTCACGCAACAGCGCGATGACGGAATCCACTTCCTCCTCGGACGCATTACTGTAGAAGGTGAATTCCTGCCCGAACAACTGAAAGCGGACTAACCGATCCTGCATCGGAGGCCCGGGTCACGCTCAGTTGTTCTTGTCTTCCGAGGCACTGCCGAACAGCGAGCCCTGAACACTCCCATAGGCTCCGTCCTTTTCCGCCGAAAACGTCTCTTGTTCCGTTTCCCACTGTTCGATGCGGTCGAGCAACCCTGCAACCCGGTTACCCACCTCGGTCCGTTCGGTGGTCAGATTGTAGACGTTGTTTTTCAATTCCGCACATTCGGCGTCACGCTCGCTCAGCTTCTCCCGCAGGGCATGAAATTCCGCCTTCAGCTGATTGTATTTATTCAACAGTTTATCAACAAACTCCTCCAGGCGAACCAATTCCGCGTTGTTTTCCATGACACATCCTTTCATATTTTTCAGTTGCCGAAAAGGTCACCAAAACATAACCTTTCGAAATTATAACAGAACTCGAACGATGCTAACTATACAAATCGAGCCGACCGAACGCAAGGACTTTGCTGGAAGCCGAGCGGGCTGGGCACGTTTTTCCGCAAGAATCGTGCGGGGTTCATACCCGGACGTATTCCCAGGCAACGGGACGTCCGTCCTGATAGGGCATGTATCCATGAAAGGGCCGGGGATCCGTGTCGAACACCAGGGGCAGAAAATAACGATCCCCTTCCCACATCGGCAGGGAGTCGAGCATGGCGATGGGGTGCCAGGCGAGATCCCCCTCTTCATTTCGTGTTCTCGGTACACCGGTGAAGGCGGTGATCAAAAAAACAAAACCGAGCCAATTCTCTCCCTCGGGGCCGAACCCGGTCCAGTTGATCGTTCCCCGTAACTGCACCCGCGAGCACTCAAGGCCGGACTCTTCCAGGATCTCCCGCCGGAGGCAGGTCATCACATCCTCGTCCGGCCGCATCTTTCCTCCGAGGCCGTTATATTTGCCGAGATGCTGGTCAGATTTTCTGGCATTGCGATGCACCAGCAGGGTCTGCAGGCCATCGGCGGAGACGATATAGCCCAGGGTTCCGATAATGGGCATGTACATAAGGCAAACCTCGATCGATACGCTGTGTTGATATGACCTGTCTCCCGGCTGCAACTTCTGTCGCCGGACAGGATACATCGTGCTATAGTACCAGAGCGTTCGTCGGCATGCACTTCTCCTCTTGTCTACCAGCCCCTAAACAACATGGTCGTCCGCCAAGCACACCGTTCCCCTCGTCTTGCTCTTGTCTCCCTTGTTCTTGCCCTCTGCTGCTCGCTGCTGACCCTCCCGGCTCTCTCTCCGGCCCAGGCCGCCGAAACCTTTCCCCTGTATCCCTGTCTCCGGGCAAATGTCCGATTCTGGGAGAATGTCTACAGCCGTTATTCCACCCGGCAGGGTATCCTGCACGATACGGAGAACCTCGGCCGGGTCTACGCGGTCGTCGACCTTGTCGATTGGGAAACCACGGATGCTGCCAGGATCAACGGCGAACGGATCAAGGCGGCAAAAGAACGGATCACCGCCATCCTGACCCGGCTCGGCTCCGGCGAACCTCCCCGCACGACGGAAGAACGCCGCATCGCCGGGTTGTTCCCGCCACGGCGACACACCGTCTACCATGAAGCCCGGGAGAACGTCCGCCTGCAACTGGGTCAAAGCGACCGCTTTTACGAAGGAGTGATCCGCTCCGGCAAATATCTGACTCAATTCAAACGGATTTTTATCTCCCAGGGGCTCCCCCCGGAACTGGTCTATCTTCCCCATGTCGAATCCTCGTTCAATCCCAAGGCATACAGCAAGGCCGGGGCTGCCGGTCTCTGGCAGTTCACCCGCTCCACCGGAAAGGACTATCTGACCATCAACGACCTGGTCGACGAACGCTACGATCCCTATATCGCCACCCAGGCCGCCGCTCGGTTGCTGAAGGGCAACTACGAACAACTCCAGACCTGGCCGCTCGCCCTCACCGCCTATAATCACGGCCGCACGGGCATGCTCCGAGCCGTGAGGGAAATGGGCAGTTATGAAAATATCTTCCTCTCCTACAACCAGGGATCCTTCAAGTTCGCCTCGCGAAATTTTTACTCGGAATTTCTCGCCGCCATACGGGTGGCAACGCGCATGGGCAGCAGTCCCCGCTTTCCCTTCGAACGACCGGAAGCAACGTTGACCGTGCGCCTTGCGCGAGATATGCCCGTGAGTCGATTGCGCTCAATGTATCGCGTTTCCGCCGCACAGCTCGCCCGTCTCAATCCGGCGCTCATGCCGCCCGTCCTCAAAGGCGAGCAGGCTGTCCCGCAAGGATATCAGGTGCGGCTTCCGGCGACATCTCAGGCAAAAATCCGACGCAGCCGTTGAATTACCCTGCCAGCCAGTCCCAGTAGCTGCAACCGAGTTGCGACACTCATCGATATCGCCTGAAAAATTCTGCCGTCTCGACAAGGAACCCGAAAAATTCCTCCGCAGCGCCAACCGGTGCCGGAGGATCCCAGACGCAGTCGCGTCGGGTCAACAGAGCCAAGGGCAGGGAGCGCTCTCGAAAAGACCGGAGGGCTCCCGCAAGAATATCTTGAATGGACGGGCAGCCATGCCATAATACGTACAATCCGATACGATCGTTTTCCTCAAGGTGCGTTGACTCTTTTCCGGTAGCCGGTGCGGCCTACCTGCACATCACCCGGGGATGGACCCGTACCGCTTGATCGAAGCGGAGGCAAGACGATACGGTGCCCGCATTCATCTGCCCGGGACCAGCCAAACCAAGGACAGCTCCATGACACCAGCCGAGACGCTTATCGAAAAATTCAAAAAAATCAGGACGCTTCCGCATATCATCACCAGACTGGTCCAACTGGTCAACGACGAGGACGCGACCCTGCAGGATTTCGAAGAGGTGATCCGGCTCGATCCCGCCCTGGTCGCCCGCCTGCTGACCCTGGTGAACAGTTCCTACTTCGGCCTGACCCGAAAGGTCGATTCCATCTCCCGGGCGGTGGCCCTGCTGGGCATGAAGAACCTGCACAACATCGCGGTCACCGACGCCGTCCAGAACATGCTTCGCAGTCCCTCCGGCACCATCGAGTTCTCCCCGCAACGTCTCTGGTTGCACAGCGCCGCCTCGGGCATCTGCTGCAAAATGATCGCCGAGCGCATTTTCACGCTCAACGGCGATGACGCCTACCTATGCGGCATCCTTCATGACATCGGCCTGATCGTCGCCATGGAGGCCGATCAGGAAACATTTCTCCGACTCATCGAGCAACTGACGCCCGACTGTCCCTCCAGCGTGGCCCTGGAACAGCAGCTGTTCCAGACAGATCACTGTGAAATAGGGTATATTTTGGCCAAGGAATGGCGCATGTCCGATTCGATAGCCGAAGCCATCCGCGACCACCACCAAGTCGATGACAGCGACATTGCCCCCCATTCGCCCACCGGCATCCTCCAGATGAGCGAATATATCATCCAACAACTCCATTATCCCGCCATCAAGGATGGCTTGGCGTCGAGTCTCGCCCCCTCGCTGGCCGCCCATATTCAGAAAAATGTGGAAGAATACAAAGTCCTTGCGGAAGACCTTCCCGAAGAACTCCAAAAAACGAACAATATGTACGGTAACTGAGGCAATCTTCCCATGACGCTCCCTCCTCTCTTTGCCGATCTTGTCGACCCGGTTGGAGAACTGACCGCTCTGCGGGCCCACCTGGAACAGGAAACCGACGAACTCCTGTTTTTTTGCCTCAGCCGCTCCGGTCCCCATGTTGCTTCGGAAGGGTTTCCCCTGGAGGCCGGCCATGCGACGCGACTCATCGAGGACAACGAACGGCACTCCTCGGAACTGACCTTCGTCGCGCATGGCAGGCGTTATTTTCTGTTCACTGTCCCTGATCTCCAGGTATCCATTCTCGCCACGCCAGTCTACGCCGACCAGCGCGAAGACACCTCTCATTGGGTGGCGACCATCATCCGCTTGGCCGTCCGCCTCTTTCTCGCCCACCGGGAAACGACCGAAACGGTCAACCGGTTGCGTATCCAGAAAAAACAGTTTGACCGGAAATCAGCGGTCCTGGAAAAAAAATTCCAGGACATCATGGCAGAAAACGAACAGAATTACCAAAAGATACAAGAGCAACAACGCACCTACTCCAACACCCTGCAAGCGGAAATCAAAAAACAGACCGCCGAGTTGCGAACAGCGAAAAAGGCGGCCGAGGCGGCCAATATCGCCAAGAGCGAATTCCTGGCCTCCATGAGCCACGAAATCCGCACGCCGATGAACGGCATCATCGGGTTTACCGACATGCTCCTGGATACCGGCCTCGACAACGAACAGGAGGAATTTGCCCAGACCATCAAACGCAGTTCCGACGCCCTGCTTTCGCTGATCAACGACATTCTCGATTTTTCCAAGGTCGAGGCGGGAAAACTCGACCTGGAGTGCATCAATTTCGATCCCGAGATCACCGCTCAGGACGTTTGCGATCTGATCCGCCCCAAGGTGGCCTCCCGCCCGATCGAGGTCCTCTGCCGGATTGACGACGCCCTGCCGGCCACCGTCATGGGCGATCCTGGCCGCTACCGCCAGGTATTGGTCAATCTCATGGGAAATGCGGCAAAATTTACCAAACAGGGCGAACTGGAACTGGCGATCATGGTTGCCACGGAAACCGAGACGGCCATCACCCTGCACGCCACCATCCGCGATACCGGCATCGGCATACCCGAAGACAAACTGGAATCAATCTTCGAGGCATTTCGACAGGCCGACGGTTCCACCACCCGCGAGTATGGCGGCACAGGGCTGGGGCTTTCCATCTGCCGTAAAATCGCCGGGCTCATGAGCGGGCACGTCTGGGCCGAAAGCCCCTCCGGCAGGGGCAGCATCTTTCATTTCACGGCTACGCTGGGCAAGGCACCGCACCAGCAGAAAAAGACCTTCCACAAGGTCAGCCTGGCAGGCAAACGGGTGTTGATCGTCGACGACAATCGCACCAACCTCAGCATTCTCGAACACGTCCTTCAGGCCGCCCAACTGGAGGTCACAGCCATCGACGACAGCGGCGCCGTGCCGCCGATCCTGCGACAGGCCATTGACGAACAGCGCCTCTTCGATCTCATCATCCTCGACATCCAGATGCCGGCGCCGGACGGCTACTCCCTGGCGCAACTGATCCGCAGCCAACTCCCCGAAACAGCCGCCGTGCCTCTGCTGGCCTACACCTCGACCACCGACCGAAATGCCCAGCGCTGCAAGGATGCCGGCTTCGATGCCTTTCTGACCAAACCCGCCCGTCGGGAGATCCTTTTCAAAACCATCGAAAAACTGCTGGGGACCGATATGCCGGGTGACACCAGCCCGGCAGCGGCGAAGGACGCCTTCATCACCCAATACAGCGTCCGCGAGGAAATGAAACAATCGGTCCGGATTCTCCTTGCCGAAGACAACCCGGTCAATCAAAAACTGGCCGTGCTCATGCTCACCAAGGCAGGATACAAGGTCGAGGTCGTCGATAACGGCTGCAAGGCGGTTGCGACCTTTACGGGCGATCCGGAAGCGTTCGACCTCATCCTCATGGATATCCAGATGCCCGAGATGGATGGTTTGGCCGCAACCAGGGAACTCCGCGCCAGGGGCTTCGCCGCCATCCCGGTGATCGCCATGACGGCCAACGCCATGAAGGGCGACCGTGAGATCTGTCTCGAAGCGGGCATGAACGACTACCTCACCAAGCCGATCAAACGGGAAATGATTTTCGGGATCATCGAGCGATGGCTGCATCGCGACTTGGGAGGAGGATGACGCCGATGGAACGCGGCGTCCCGCCTTTGCCGACACCAGCCGCCCACCATGAATCCATACGAAACAACCATGAGACATCCTGCATCCCAGACCATCCATCGCATACTCGGCAGCACGAATCTCCTGCTTGTTGTCGCCGACGGGTACAACGCCTCCTCCGGCGACCAACCGGGGCATTTTCTGGCCGACATGGCGCTGGTCCTGGCCGCGCAGCTTTCTTCCTATGCCGTGGTGAACACCAAGTATAAACGGAAAATCATGGATCTGAGCGATGTCAGCGCCATCCGGACACGCCCCAAGGTCAAAGACGCCTTCCTCGTACCGATCAAGCAATTCAAAGACGAAATCAAAAGCAACGGCCTGCCGCCGTTGCTCCTTGTCTTTCAATGCCTTGCCGGCGACCCAGCCTGCGAGGAAATGCTGCTGTTCGGCTATGGGCAGGGCGAACGGTCCTCGACCGCAATGCCGCATCGTCCGACCATCGCCCCTTCCCTGCTGTCCAGGATTCGGGTCGCGGTCGAGGACCAGCATTTCAGCACGGCTCTGGCACCGGTCGATTCTCCCTACTGCGGCAGGGAAACGCACCACCTCAACCAACTCTTCAAGCAAAAAAATTTGGCTGCGGACTGGTACGACCCGGAAGTCCGCTCCATCCTCATCTCCATCCGTCCCGACCTTGTCAGCCAACAGGAGACCGCCATCTCCATCGGACGGATGCTGGCGCCGGCCTTTGCCCAGTTCGGCGAGGCCATGTCTTTTGTGCGGAATGTCGACATCAGTAACATCGACGTCTCCAGCTCCGCCGACTTGCAGTACATTTTCCGGCTGGCTGGCGACAATCGCTATACCGACCTGCTCCGGGAATCGTACATAGAGGAGCTGGCGGGATCGATCGATCGAAACGGCTTGCTCCATCCCCTGGTCCTGTTGAAAAAAGAGGACGGCCGCTACAAGATCCTCTGCGGTTTCCGAAGATTCCAGGCCCTGAAGCGAATCAACCGCACCATGGTGGAAGCCAAGGTGTATCAGGAGACCGACTTTTCACCCGAGGATTTTTTCAACATCTCGCTGGCGGAGAACACGAAGCGAAGAAATCTGAACCCGATCGAAATCGGTCATTTTCTCGAGTCGGCCAGTTCCTCTCTCGGACTGAGCAATGCGGAACTCGCCGAACAGTTTGGCGACACCCTCGGGATCGGCAAACCGGGGCAGAAAGTTTCCCATTCCACCATTCATAAATACAGGAAGGTTAACCAGATCCGGCTGCGTGGCGAATCTCCGGAAATCATCTCCGATGTCGTCAACGAAAAACTCCAGTTCTCCATCGCGGCCGAAGTGCTCGCGCCGATAAAAAACGACAAAGACCGGGATGCCCTCTACCTGCACATCATCAAACCCCTTGCCCCGACAAGGCCCCAACTCATGCAGCTCCTCGTCCAGTTAGGGCAGATGGCCCCTCAATTGAGCGAGGCGATCGACCTGAAAAGCGTTCAGGGGGCATTGATCAAGGCGATCAAGTCCCCGCAACCAGCCGCAACACTCCTCAAACTTCTACGGAAGGATTCCCTTTCTTCTGAAACCGACCAATCCACCGCCTTTGCGAATCGGGTCGACGGTCTCAGGAAACGCTTCTTCGGGGAACGGGCCGGGAAAAAAGACTTCAATATTGTGGCATCAGCCGAGGCACGCCAAAATGAGGTCACCGTTCATTTCCGCATTCGCAGGGGAGAAACCCTTGACACGCTCAAGCGGCTGTGCCAGGCGCTGGAACAAAACGATCCGTTTTCCTGGTCACCGGAAGAGCAGACAAACAAGACAAGGGAATAGCAGGCATCTCTCAATTTTCGCATGCGAAAACCAAGAAGCCATTCCATCTCTCCCCGGTGTTGCCACACAAATTGCCGGTGCAGTCGATGAGGCCGACGCAATCCGATCGCATCCCGCGAAATTCGGTATTCCCCACGTGCGCAGCCCCTATGACAGGCATGGTTGCTGGCGACAGTGGAACGCGACCGACCGGAATGCATCGACCGAATCATCTCCGCCAACAATGCGGCACCCCTCGTACGGAAGCCCATTGATTTTTCCGGATCGTGCCTTATGATTCCAATACATTCTTTCCGATTCCTATTATCAGATGGAGGTCATTATGGCTGACGAAACCAAAAAAACTGCATGTCCGACCTGTATGGGAAAGAAAGTCATCGAAGGTGTCTGCGAGACCAGCGGTGAGTGGAGGGGGAAGACCGAGGACGGCCAGGTCTGCACCCCCGATCAGACATGCCCGACCTGCAAGGGGAAGGGATACGTGGAAGTCTGACAGGAGCGTTTCCCGGCTGCGGAGGGGAGACTCTCCGCGCCACACATCCTGCTCGATAGAACCGGTTCAAGAACGCGAAAGGGCCTTTCGGAAAACATGCTCCCCGAAAGGCCCTTTCCTTTTGGTCAGTTCGTTACGCCGACTCCGCGTTATACGGCTTTATTGGCCTCCATGTGCAGGACCAGGTCGAGCATGCGGTTGGAGTAACCCCACTCGTTATCGTACCAACTCATGATCTTCACCGTGGTGCCCAACACCTTTGTGCAAAGCCCATCGACAATGGAAGAATGGGGATCTCCCTGAAAATCGATCGAAACCAAGGGCTCTTCCGTATAACCGAGGTAGCGATTGGCAGCGGCCGCCAATGCCTTGTTGACCTCTGAAACCGTTGTTTCCCGCTCGACCTCGATCACCACGTCCACCAGTGACACATCCGGGGTGGGGACACGGACCGCCAGACCATCGAACTTGTTTTTCAACTCCGGGATAACCAGGGCAACGGCGGCAGCGGCGCCGGTTTTGGTCGGCACCATCGACATGGCCGCAGCGCGCGCCCGACGCAAATCGGAATGGGGAAAGTCGAGCAGTCGCTGGTCGCCGGTATAGGAGTGTACCGTGGTCATGAGCCCCCGTTTTATGCCGAAGTTATCCAAGATGACCTGCGCCACCGGCGCAAGGCAGTTGGTGGTGCAGGAGGCGTTCGAGACCACATGGTGCGCGGTGGGGTCGTACTCGTCCTCATTGACGCCCATCACGATCGTTTTGACATCGCCCTTGGCCGGCGCCGAAATGAGGACCTTGGCTGCCCCTCCACCGTCGATATGCGCCTTGGCCGATTCCATGTCACGGAACAATCCCGTACACTCGAGCACATATTCGGCCCCGAAGCTCGCCCAGGGAATTTCCTCGGGTTTTCGGTGACTGGTTATGGGTATCGTCCTGCCGTCGACGACGATACCGTTTTCTCCGGCCGTCACCTGCTGATCAAAGCGCCCCATGATGGAGTCGTATTTGACCAAATGGGCAATGGTCTTGACATCGGTGAGATCATTGATCCCGACAATCTCAATGTCGGCAAACAAGGGATCTTTGCTCAATGCCCTAAAAATATTCCTGCCTATCCTGCCGAAACCGTTGATTCCCACTCGTATCGTCATGGTTTTTCACTCCTTCCTTCTGCAATTACGGATGATGGATCTGTTTTCTTTTCCCTGCGACTTCCCGATCCGGCCCGAGCATGGCATTGAGTTGCGCCACCCGGACCACGGCCGCGTGGCAATGCCGGTCACATGCCAAGGCCCGTTCGTACAGCTTCAGCGCCTGCTGGTGCCATTGACCCCGGAAAAAACTCTCGCCCGCCAGACAGAAACCGGCGGCAGCGCCATCCGCACAGATGCCGGCGAACAATTCCTCCAACGACTCGCCCCACAATTCGGTGGCAGCCTGTTCTTCCTCCACCAGCAACCGGACCACCAGCCTGTTGTCGATCAGGGCGGGCAGCATCAGTCGCAGCAGGTAACTGGCCTGACCGAAAAGAATGCCCACCCGGTCCAATTGCCGGACGACATCGTCGGCTATATGGCCGAGCAGCATCCGGACATCTTCGAGAGGCACGTTGGCACGTGCCTGCTGTCGGGCCATTCCGATCTGCTCCACCAGGGTGTCGACGGTTGTGGTTCGTGTGCCGTACGTATGCAGCAGATAGAGATTTTCCTTGAGTTTCATGCATTCGTGGAACAGCGAGCCGATCAGCCAATCGAACAACACCCCATGAATGGACTGCCCCGGCACGACATGCGGCCATATCCGATGGCACAAATCTTTTAGCTGCCACAACGGACCGTTGCTGCTTTCCGTCCCCACCATGGCGTCGCAGTGGCGGAGCAAGTCGGCCAGCACGGTTTTCGCGGCGTCTCCGGAGGGGTCCTTCCCGGGCATGGTCTCTCCGGGCGCAGCCTGTTGCACCAACGCACCATGGTATTGACTGTAAATGTCCTGGAACCAAGTGGCAAGGTGCAGAATTCCGCAGACCGCCTGACGGATGAAATAGTCCCTGCGGCCACTGAACCAATCGCCTCTGCCAGTCACCGTCCCGCCATGGTTTTCCCGCCAACCCACCGCTTCATTGCTCCCCGGCCATCGCCATTGCCCGTCGATACAGATGCAAATAAGCCTCCATCACCTTTTCCCAGGTATGCAACCGCCAAATCCGCTCGACTGCCGCCATTTGTATGGTCCGCAACACATGCGGATGATCCCGGTACAATCGCAACGCCTCCGCCAGCGCCCCGGCCAGCCCGGCCGGCGTGTTCTCACTGTAGGAAAAGCCGGTCTCGCCATCGACCACCTTGACCAACCCGCCCACCCGATGGACAATGGGCAGGTTGCCGAACAGTTGGGCGATATAGTCGGTCAGGCCGCAGGGTTCATAACGCGACGGGATGACGAAAAAATCGCCGGCGGCATAGACCTTGTTGGCCAGCATCGCGTCGTACCCCTTGAGAAAGCAGGCCCTGCCCTGGCCGGCGTCGGATACAGCCAACTGTTGCAGTTCCTGCTCGAACTCCGCTGTCCCGGAACCGAGAAAAAGAACCTGCAGGGATGGCTCATGCGGCAACAGCTGGCGGAGCGCCCGGATCAGGATATCCACCCCTTTCTGGGTGGTCAGTCGGCCGATGAAGGTTGCCAGCGGCCTCTCCTCATCCAGGGCCAGCGCCCCATATTGCCGCACCTGCTCCCAAGGGCCGCATGCGGCGATGGCCGCCAGGAGAGAACGTTTACACTCCTTCTTGCCGGCGCAGTCACCCCGGCCGACATCATACCCCGCCGCCAGGCCCAGGGCATCGGGCGCGCTCGGATCGAAGGCGGCCGGATCGATACCGTTGGTGACGCCCGCAAGGGTGACACCCCGTTCCAGGAGCGCGTGCCCCAGCCAGCCGGTGCGGCCGTCCTCCGCCGTCTGCTGCAACTCCCGGCCGTACTGCTCGCTGACCGTATTGAGGATCGCATAATCGGCGGCCGCGATGAAGGGGTCGAAATTCTCGCCCAACCGTCCCCGCATGATCACCCGCTGAGGCAGCCCGGTGACCGCCCGGGCAAAGGCGAGGTCGCCGACCTCCTGATGGTATCCCTGACCGGCATTGTGAACGGTGACTAAGGCCCCTGACCGGCGGAAGAAATGGCGGTAGCCGCAGACCTCGCGCATGATCGCCGGCAAGGTCGCGGCATGGCCATCATGACAATGAACGACGTCGGCCGGCTCGTTTAAGAGGAGCATCAAATCGAGGGCGGTCTTCTGCAGCAGGACGTTCATGGCGAAATAATCGAAATGGCCCCCGCCCTTGCGCTGCCAGGCGACCTCCTGCTCATCCTCCTCGGTATAGGTGTAGACGTCCCGCTTGGCGGCGAACCGGTCCGCCTCCACAAGAAAAACCGTGACCCCACTGATGGCCGCCTGCCAGATGGCCACCGTTTCCCGCCGCTCCTCGGCGGTGTAATTCATATCCACGTCGAAGGTGTGCGCATAGCGGCGGCCGCCGATGCGACCGCTTGGTCCGTCGAGGTCGGCGAGGGCAAACCCCAGCCTGACCGGATCCATGAAGCCGTAGCGCGGCAGGATCACCCGCACCATGCACCCGCTGCGCGCGGCCAGGGTTTCCGCCAGCTGACGGCACACGTCCTTGACGCCCCCGGCACCGGCCAGTTTGTCATATTCTCGGGTTACCATCCAGACCGAGCGCACCCGGTCCCGATCGGTCCCTGTCTCGATTTCCACGTTCACGGTTTCCCTGATATATTGGGCAAAAGCGTTGCGAGGGGCATCGCCCTTCGCATTTCCGAGTCACTTGCACAGTGCCTGCACGATGTCCTCGGCCAGTTGCGCCGGCGTCTTGTTCGCGGTGACAAGCCGCACATCGGAGCCGGCCGCATACAGGGGCCGGCGCCGCTCAAGCAGTTGCTCGATCTCGTCCGCAACCGCCTGCCCGGTGAGGGAAGGCCGTTGGTGGCCGGAATCGGGATCGTCCTGCAGCCGTTGCCGAATGGTGGCGGCATCGGCGTCGAGCCAGACCACCAGAGCGCCCCGCCTCAACTCGCGCCACTCCTGCAGATGTTCGATCGCACCGCCGCCGGTGGCCAGAACGGTATGCCGCATCGCGGCCAGTTCCCGCAGCAGTTGGCGCTCGGCTTCCCGGAAGAACGGCCAGCCGCTGCGGGCGACGATTTCGGCAATAGGCGCGCCCAGGCGCTGGCGGAGCAGATCGTCGGTATCGAGAAAAGCCCACTGCAAGCGGGCGGCGGTGAGACGGCCCACCGACGTCTTGCCCGTGGCGCGAAAACCGGTCAGAATCAGATTGTGTGCGTGCATGGTGTTTTCCGCCTAGCATAAAAGAAAGGGGACCGGCTGTTCAAGGAGAAAGCGGCCGGCACATTTTTTTCTTTTCTTTTTAACAAGCTATCCTTACTGTTCCACAACGGAATATGAACGAAGAGCACTTCGGCGACCGATATGGAATACAAGGACTACTATAAAATCCTGGGCGTGGCCCGCGACGCCACCCAGGACCAGATCAAGCAGGCCTACCGCAAGGTGGCGCGCAAATATCATCCCGATGTCAGCAAGGAAGCCAATGCCGAGGCAAAATTCAAGGATATCGGCGAGGCTTACGAAGTACTGAAAGACCCGGAAAAACGGGCGGCATACGACAAATTCGGCGCCAACTGGCAGGAGGGGCAGCATTTCGAGCCGCCGCCCAACTGGGATGCCGGCTTCGAGTTCCGGGGCACAGGCTACACCGGGGCCGACGCCAGCGGGTTCAGCGACTTTTTCGAGTCCCTGTTCGGGCATGGCCAGACAGGGCGGCAGCGCACGCACGTCTTCCGGATGAAGGGCGAGGACCAGCATGCCAAGATCGTGATCCCCCTGGCAGATGCCTATCGGGGCGCCCGCCAGACCATCACCCTGACCCGGCCGGTGATCGATGGCGACGGCAGGGTCAGCACCAGTCCCCATACCCTGCACGTGGTCATCCCCAAAGGCATCATCGAGGGCCAGCGGATCCGCCTCGAGGGCCAGGGGCTGCCCGGCCACGGCGGCGGCCCGGCCGGCGACCTCTACCTTGAAATCGTCTTTCAGGAAGACCCGGTGTTTCACGCCGAGAAACGCGACATCCACCTGACCTTACCGGTCACGCCCTGGGAGGCGACCCTGGGCGCGACCCTCACCGTGCCGACCCTGGGCGGCCATGTACAGGTGAAAATTCCACCGAACTCGCAGGGCGGGAAAAAACTTCGCCTCAAGGGCAAGGGCCTGTGCTCCGCCAGTCATCAGGGCGACCAGATCGTGACCCTGCAGATTGTCCTTCCCGAGCCACGAACCGAGGAACAGCGCCGGCTCTACCGGACCATGGCGGAACAGATGCCGTTCAACCCCCGTTCCGGACTGGAGAGATAGCAAATGATCGAACAACGAATCTATATCCAAGGCATGGTCCTGAACGAGGAAATGCGCTGCTCTCTGGCCGACCTCTGCTCGCTGTGCGGGGTCAACGCCGAACTCATCCATGACATGATCGAAGAGGGAATCATCACTCCGGAAGGACCATCCATGCGGGAATGGTGTTTCACCTCGGTGGCAGTCAAGCGGGTCCAGGTCGCCATGCGGTTGCAGCGCGATCTCCGGGTCAACCTGCCCGGCTGCGCCCTGGCGCTGGATCTGCTCGACGAATTGGAGGAGTTGCGCCGCCTCTCCCGCCGCCGCTAACCGGCAAACGATTTCCTGCCGCCACCTGTGATTTTACTCAGCGATCTCTTCAGCCAGCCGCAACTCGGCCCTTTTCTGCTGGGCTGCGGTGCCGGCGCCCTGGTTCTTGCCCTCGTCTTCCTGCTCATCCAGCATCGCCTGCAACGGCGCTACTGGGCGCTTTCCCTGCGCCTGGAACGTGTGCAGGAACAGGCCCGCGCCCATGGCGACGAGGTGGAACGGCTGCGTGACGAACGCAATCAGCTCGCCTGGGAGTGCCGCACCACCGAAAACGAGAACGCCTCGTTGCGGACCTCCTGTACCGCGCAAGAACAGCAGATCCGGGAGCGGAACGCCCTTTTGGCCGAAACCCGCAGGCAGATCGAACAGGATTTCAATTTGCTGGCCGGGAAAATCATCGCCGAAAAGGGGGAGCAGCTCACCAGCCAGCATGCCTCGGCCCTGACCCTGCTGCTGCGGCCGTTCCACGAACAGTTGGCCGAGTTCAAGAAAAAGGTGGAAGAGGTGTACGACCACGAGGCCCGCGACCGGGTCTCGATGATCAAGGAGATCGAGCACCTCAAGCAGCTCAACCGGCAGCTCAGCTCCGATGCGGCCAACCTGGCCGAGGCCCTCCGCGGCAGCAACAAGCTCCAGGGACAGTGGGGCGAAATGGTGCTGGCCCGCCTGCTCGAAGCCTCGGGGCTGCGCAACGGCACCGAGTTTGCCCTGCAGGTCAGCTTGAAGGCGGAAGACGGCGCGACACTGCAACCGGACGCCCTTGTCTATCTTCCCGAAAACAGGGTCGTGATCATTGACGCCAAGGTCTCGCTCAAGGCCTTTGCCGAAGCGCACAATGCGCGGGACGACGCCTGCCGGCTCCAGCAAACCAGGGCGCACCTCGACTCGGTCAAACGACAGATCAACCTGCTGGCAAGCAAGCAGTATCAGCATCTGACCGGGGTAGGCTCCCTCGACTTCGTCCTGCTGTTCATCCCGATCGAAGGGGCCTTCCTGCTGGCGGTCAACGAGGAACCGGAGCTGCTGGTCAGCGCCATGCAGCGAAAGGTCATCCTGACCTGCCCCTCGACCCTGCTGGCCATCCTCCGCACCGTGCATCATCTCTGGCGCATGGACGAGCAGAACCGCAACAGTTTAGCCATTGCCAAACAAGCGGGGAATCTTTATGATAAATTCGTCGGTTTTACCGAGGCCTTCGAGGAGATCGGCCTGCGTCTCAACCAGACCCAGCAGGCCTGGCACACGGCCCGCAACCGGCTGAGTGCCGGCCAGGGCAATCTGATCGCCCGGACCGAAGCCCTGAAAGCTTTGGGGGTGCAGGCGAGCAAACACCTGCCCGATACCCTGAACGTTCCCTCTGCCGGAGGAAAAACGCCATGAAACATGCAAGCCTCATCGCCCTGCTCTTCCTGCTGTTCCTGCCCTCCTGCGCCACCAGGGGGCAGACCGGTGCGGTCGGCGGTGCCGCCGCCGGCGCCCTCATCGGCCAGGCCATCGGCCATAACACCGGCGCCACCCTGATCGGCGCGGCGGTGGGCGGCATGCTGGGCTACATCGTCGGCAACGAGATGGACAAGTACGACCGCGAACAGCTCAACCACACCTACGAACGGGGTATTTCCAACCAGCGCTCGGCCTGGGTCAACCCCGATAGCGGCAATCAGTACGCGGTCACGCCGCAACCCGCCTACCAGAATCCCAGCACCCATCAGGTCTGCCGCCGCGCGGAAATCGAGGCGATCATCGACGGCAAGCCGCAGCGCACCTACAGCACGGCCTGCCGCGACCAATACGGTTCCTGGCAGTTGCAGTGATCGGGCCACAACGGGACAGCCATGCCCAGGGGTGAACTGTCGATTGCAACCAGCAGGCGGCTGGAAATGATCGACCTGACCGACCGGCTGCAGCAGGTGGTGGCAGCCGGCGGCGTCGATGACGGCGTTCTGTACGTGTACAACCCCCACACCACGGCCGGGCTGATCATCAACGAGGGGGCCGATCCAGACGTGCAGCGCGATATTCTCGGCGCCTTGAGCCGGATCGTTCCCACCGATTACCCCTATCGCCATAGCGAAGGCAACTCGCCCGCCCATCTCATGACCGCCGTGACCGGCTCCTCGGCCACGGTGTTCCTGCACCAAAAACACCTGCAGCTCGGCACCTGGCAGCGCATTTTCTTCTGCGAATTCGACGGCCCCCGCGACCGGCGGATCTGGTGGAAAATACTCGCAGGATAATCGCCATTTTTGGAGATGCCCATGTTTTTCGGACTCAATCGCGCCACGGACGAGCAATCCCTGATCGACTTTCTCCGCCAGTTCAGCGACGACCGCCTCACCAGCGAACTTGTGCCTCGCATGAGCGAGGATGAAATCCATCAGGTGGTTGACCTGCTCACCCAGATCATGCGCAACCATCTGAGCAGCGACGAATACCATCGCCTCTTTCTCGGCGAAGAGCATCACCACCACTGATCGGCTCGCACCTCCGCCACCGCAACAATTCTTCCATGCACACCTTGACCAATCTGCGCCAGTTTCTCGAGTTGTTGCGCGCCAACGACCAGTTGCTCACCATCGACACCCCGGTCGATCCTTATCTGGAAATCGCCGAAATCCACCGGCGGGTCATCGCCAGGGGAGGCCCGGCCCTCCTGTTCACCCAGGTCAAAAGCTCGAAGTTTCCAGTGGTCACCAACCTGTTCGGCACGCCGCTGCGGCTGGAGTTGGCCTTTGGACGCCGTCCGCTTGACTTTGTCCAGGGGCTGGTTCACCTGGCAGAGCACTCGCTGCCGCCCTCCCCGGCCACCCTGTGGCAGGCCCGCGGTCTGCTGACGCAAGGGCTGCGGGTCGGCCTCAAGCGGGTCAGGAGCGGCCCCATCCTGGAATGCCGCCAACAGCCGGCACGGTTGACCGAATTGCCAATGCTCACCTCCTGGCACTCGGACGGCGGTCCCTTTGTCACCCTGCCCCTGGTCTACACCGAGCACCCGGACGGACTTGGGCATAATCTGGGCATGTACCGCATCCAGCGGTACGACGACACCACCACCGGCATCCACTGGCAGATCCACAAGGGCGGCGGCTTCCATTATTTCGCCGCCGAACAGAGGAATCAGGCCCTGCCCCTGACCCTATACATCGGCGGGCCGCCGGCGCTGATGCTGGCCGCCATCGCGCCGTTGCCCGAGAATATTCCGGAACTCGTGCTTGCCTCACTGTTGCAGGGAGAAAAACTGCGTATGGTGACAGACCCCGAAGGCGGGCACCCCTTGGTCGCCGAGGCGGAATTCGCCATCAAGGGCCAGGTTCCCCCTCATGTCCGCCGGCCGGAAGGTCCGTTCGGCGACCATTACGGCTATAACTCCCTGCAGCACGACTATCCGGTCTTCCAGACCACCCGCCTCTACCACCGCAGGGATGCCATCTATCCGGCCACCGTGGTCGGCCGGCCCAGGCAGGAGGATTTTTTCATCGGCGATTTCCTCCAGGACCTGCTCTCGCCCCTCTTTCCCCTGGTGATGAAAGGCGTCCTCCAGCTGAAAACCTTCGGCGAGACCGGCTTCCACTGCCTGGCCGCCGCCCGGGTGGCCGACCGCTATCCTCGCGAGGCCTTTGCCGCTGGACTGCGCATCCTCGGCGAGGGGCAGCTTTCGCTGACCAAGTTTTTGCTGGTGACCGACGGTAGCATCGATGTGGCCCATTTTCCCCGGCTGTGGCAGCATATCCTGGAACGGATCCAGTGGGACCGCGATCTTTTTGTCTTTGCCAACGTCTCCCAGGACACCCTCGACTACACCGGCCCGTCGGTGAACAAGGGTTCCAAGGCCATGATGCTCGGCTTGGGACAGGCGAAGTGCAGGGAATTGCCCCAGGAATTTTCAGGATCGCTCCCGGAGCAATGCAACCACCCCGCGGTCTATCTGCCCGGCACCCTGGTCGTCCAGGGGGTGCCGTATGAGACCGCCCCTGATCTGGCGGCGGAACTGACCCTCTTTCCCGGCGTGGCCGCCTGGCCGGTCATCCTGCTGGTCGATTCCACCGAGGCGGCAACCTGCTCCCTACAGGAGTTTCTCTGGACCTTCTTCACCCGTTTCGAGCCGGCTGCCGATATCCACGGCCGGGAGCAGACCGTGCACCGCTTTCATGTGGGGTTGCACCCGCCCATTGTGTTCGATTGCCGCATGAAGCCCTGGTACACCGAGGTGCTGGAGGTCGATCCGGCCACCAAGCGGCTGGTGAACGAGAAGATCGCCGCCATGCTCCCGGAACAGTACCGTTGATCGCCCCGGCTGCACGCGCACAATTCGTTTCCCACGACATCGCCATGGAAGAGCGGCTGCAAAAGATTCTCGCCAAGGCCGGCATCGCCTCCAGGCGGCAAGCCGAGCAATTGATCCGCGCCGGCAGGATCCGGATTAACGGCCAGGTGGTCGAGACGATGGGCTGCAAGGCCGACCCTGCCCGGGACCTGATTACCTGCGACGGCAAACCGGTTGTCTTTGAAGAAAAGATGTACGTGCTGCTCAACAAGCCGGCGGGCTATGTCACCACCCTTGCCGACCCGCAGGGACGGCCGGTGGTGGCCGATCTCCTCACCAAGATCCCCCTGCGTCTCTTTCCGGTCGGCAGACTGGATCTCGATACCGAAGGGGCGCTCCTCATGACCAACGACGGCGACCTGGCCAACAGTATCCTCCATCCCCGCTTCGAGGTGAACAAGACCTACGAGGCCTTGGTGGCCGGCTCCCCCTCAAAAGAGGCGCTAGCCCTGCTTGAGCGGGGCATCATGCTCGATGGCGTTAAAACACGGCCGGCCCGAGTGCGGGTGTTGCAACGGCGAACGAGCGACACCTTGATCGAAATAACCATCCATGAGGGCAAGAAACGGCAGGTCCGAAAGATGTTCCAGGCGATCGACCATCGGGTCCTGCATCTGAGACGAACGGCCTACGGCAACCTTGGCCTGGGTGCGCTCCCCCCCGGAAAATTCAGGATACTGACACCGGATGATCTAAAAAAAATTTTTTTGAAAAAAAAATCCTTTACAATCAAAAACATACCTGATTAAATTTTACAACATCCTGGAATCAGCTCTTTTTATGCCAGCAGTGGCGGCAAGTACCGTTTTTCAGGTGAAAAAAACCGGCATTGTGCATCATCCGAAGAGGATATTTGGGGGAAAAAGGAATGAATAAATCGGAATTGATTGAAGCTCTAGCCGAAGCGATGAATCTTCCTATCCGCGAAGCCGCCTCGATAACCAACACCATCATCGAAACCATGAGCGATGCCCTGGCACGGGGCGAATCGATAGAAATCCGGGGCTTCGGCAGCTTTGTCGTCAAGGAATACGCTTCCTATACCGGCCGCAACCCCAAGACCGGAGAAAAGATCAAAGTGAAGCCGAAGAAACTCCCCTTCTTCAAGGTGGGCAAGGATCTACGGGAACAGGTCAACAAACAGGACAAGTAATCTCCGCCTGCCGCCGTTATCCCTCCGCCTGCCCATCGACAACCTCGCCGACCAGATCGTAGGTATGCGCCTCGGTGATTCGAGCCATGACGATATCACCGGGGCTGACCTGTCCCGAAGTAATATAGACGCATCCATCGATTTCCGGAGCCTGAAACCGGGTCCGTCCCTCCAGCAACAAATCGCTTTCGCCGCTGACCCCTTCGATCAGCACCGGTTCCAATCGTCCGACATACCACTTTTGCCTGTGCTCGCTGATCGCTGCCTGCGCCATCATCACCCGCTGGTGGCGTAATTCTTTTTCCTCGTCCGCCACCTTGTCCGGCAACAGCGCCGCTGCACTGCCTTCTTCATCCTGATACTGGAAGACCCCGACATGGTCGAGCTGCCAGGTACGCAAGGCATCGATCAAGGCCGCCACATCCTCCTCGGTTTCGCCGGGAAAGCCGATGAGCATGGTGGTACGAATGGCGCACGTCGGCACCTGGCTCCTGATGCGCCGGATCAGATCGTCCAGCGTGGCGCGGCGATAGTGGCGATTCATCGCTGCCAGCATGCGGTCGCTGACGTGCTGGAACGGGATGTCGAGGTAGGGGAGGAGGCGCGGTTGCGCAGCCATCAGCAGCAAAAGCTCATCGGTCACACTGGCCGGATAGAGATAGAGCAGGCGTAACCAGGGGATGGCCGTTTTTTCCAGGAGCGCGTGCAGCAGGTCGGTCAAGGCCGCGGGCTCGGGCAGATCCCGCCCATAGGCGGTCAGGTCCTGGGCAATCAACGAAAGTTCCCGGACGCCGGACCGCTCCAACAGAACGGCTTCTGCGGTCAGGTCGGCAACCGTCCGGCTGCGCAG
Source organism: Desulfobulbus elongatus DSM 2908 (assembly GCF_000621145.1). Classification (GTDB taxonomy): domain Bacteria; phylum Desulfobacterota; class Desulfobulbia; order Desulfobulbales; family Desulfobulbaceae; genus Desulfobulbus; species Desulfobulbus elongatus. The sequence continues at coordinate 73,285 of NZ_JHZB01000005.1, read as the reverse complement.
CCGTCCGCGGATCGAAGGAATCATGCAGTAGGCGCACCGGTTGTCACATCCTTCGGTGATCTTCAGGTACGACCTGAAAGAGGGGGTGGCGAGCCGGCGCGGCACCCGGTGGTCCATCAGGTAGGTGGCGAGTCCGGGTCGGGAGACGATGCGGGTATCGCTGCCGAGACGGTCGATCAATTCGCCGATGCGGGGAAAATCGTCGAGACCGACAAAGAGATCGACCTCGGGCAATTCCACGGCCAACTCTCCGCCATAGCGCTGCACCATGCAGCCGGTCACCACCAGCAGCTGTTCCGGATTCTCTTCCTTGCCGGCCGCCAGTTCGAGGATCGTGTCGATGGCTTCCTCCACGGCGGGACGGATGAAGCCGCAGGTATTGACCAGGATGACCGAGGCATTCGTCGATTCATCCACCACCGTATATCCGGCCTGCTCCAGATCGGCAAGCATGACCTCGGAGTCAACGAGATTCTTGGGACAGCCCAAGCTGACCATGTACAAGCTTTTCATATGATTCCGCCGTCTTGAATGAGGGAGCAAAGGCATGCAAGCACCTGCTTGGACAGCCTTCCAAAATCCTTGCGGTGTATGCGGGGGGCCCACTTCCGGTGAAACAACTCATCGGAAACCAGCATCACCGCTGCCAGGCTGACCCGACGGAAAGCAGCCACCGCGCGCAGGGCCGTATATTCCATGTCCACGGCAAGGATGCCTTGCGCCCCGTACCACTCGACCTTTTCCCTGGTTTCCCGATACACCGCATCGGTGGTCCAGATCCGCCCCTGCTTGGGCACGGCGAAACCGTCTGTCCGTGTCAGGGCGTCGGCAAGGCGCAGGCGCAGGGAGTCGTCATCGTTTCCGCCAGCTTCCTGATAATGACGACTCGTCCCCTCCTCGCTCAATCCTCCCGTCGGGATGAATACATCGCCGGCAACGAGTGAAGGATGCAGCGATCCGCACCAGCCGTACACAATAATCCGGCGCGCCCCCAGAGCAATCAGTTTTTCCAGGCAGATGGCGGCCATGGGAGCGCCCACTGCCGGACCGGCCACGAAAAAAACATCGTTGCCGTACAACTGGGAATGAAAGAGCGTGTGCCGGACCAAGTCATACCGGCGGGCAAGAGGGGAAAAGCTGGAACTGTCGGCCGGATTGACCGCCAAAATGCCGGTGGCGGGCAGTGCCGGTTCGCCCCTGCTCCGCACGGGATCAATGATGCAGTCGGACATGATCGCAATAAAAAAGGGCTGCGGCAACACCGCAGCCCTTATCGGGAGTCTCCCGCTGATCGTTCGGCGCGAATTACAGACCGAGCGCAGCCTTGAAGGGGTTGGCGTACAGCAGGATGAAGGCGATGACCAGGCCGTAAATGGCGATGGACTCGCACAGGGCCATACCAAGAATCATAGTGGTGGTAATCGCGCCCTTTGCTTCCGGATTGCGGGCAACGCCGTCGCAGGCGCCGCGCAGACCGTTCCCCATACCGATACCGGCGCCAAAGCCTGCAAGGCCGATGCTGAGAGCCGCGCCGATGCAGATCAGGGCAAGACTAAGTTTATCCATTGTTGTGTTCCTCCGTACTAAGGTTATGTAAAAGTTGGCCTTCTTCTCCGTTGAACGGAACTGTCAAAACCTGTCAATGGGCATGCTCCATCGCTCCTGCGCAATAGAGGAGGGAGAGCAGCACAAAAACCACCGCCTGGATCACCGAGACCAGAACACCCAGGCACAGGATAGGCAACGGCGCAAAAAAGGCGCCGGCCAGCATGAAGAGCACGCCGAGCAGAACTTCTTTGGCGAGGATGTTGCCGAAAAGACGCATGGAGAGGGAAATCAGCCGGGCGAAGTTACTGATGATTTCCAACAAAAACATGAACGGTGCCAGCACCTTGCTCGGTCCCATGAAATGCTTGTAGTAGCGGAGTCCGTGATGTTTGAATCCGAGCACATGGTGCGTCACCCAGACAATGATGGTCATCGCCAGGGTGATATTGAGACTGGAGGTCGGCGACATGAAGCCGGGGATGAGCCCGATCATGTTGGCAATGATGATGTAGAAGAAAAAGGTGGCCATCATCGGAAACAGCATCTTCGCTCCCTTTTCCCCCAGGTTCTCGGCGCAGAAATCCATCAGACCGCCGACCATCACTTCCCAGAAATTCTGGCCGCTGCCCGGCACCATCTCCAGTTTGCCCATGGTCAGTTTGGGCACGATGATGAGAAAGGCCATGACCATCCAGGTATAGGTCATGTAGGGTTCGCATATCTTTTCAAGCAAGGTCGCGCCGACCGGCGTATGGGGAACCGGCAATCCCAGTGCTTGCAGAATCAACGAAATGAATAGTATCGGATGTTCCATAGCCTGCTTTCTCCTCAAACTTTACTTGGCAACCAGCGACGCCCTGCGCCCAAACCGACAATGACCACGCTGACCATAATCGTTGCACACCCCAAGATGAGCCCGATCACATCGATCGGCATCCGGGTGGCCAGCACGAATAACAGCAAGCCCGCCACCACCAGCCGGGCGAAGGATCTGAGCATGAAACGGGTCTTCTCGGCCGTGATCACGGCATCTTCGCCCGCTTCGCCGACCCGTTGCAATAACCGGCGGGCGTCCTTCTGCATCAGCCAGAAACTCCCGTTGACCAGCACCCCGCCGATCAAGAGGGACCGGGCGAAAAACCAGTCCTGAAGGAACCAGCCGCCGGCGGCAAACACGCCCACCAGCAACATGCTGCCCACGGTCACGCAACGGACCATCGCGGTCTCCCGACCACCGGCGTTCCGGTCCGCATCTTTTCCCTGCTCAGCCATCGTTCATTTTCCTGGTCAGATCCCACAGGCCCTTGAATCCGGCCGCAATGCCACATCCCAAAAAAATAAACGTCAGATACGGCGCCGTTTTTCCGGCAAACACTTTATTGTCGAGCGCCCAGCCCATGCCAAAGCCGATCAGGATGGAAAAGACAAAGGTCATGCCCGCCTGGCTGTAGACCGCCAACTGCCTGAACATTTCCCTGCGGTCATCCGCCATCTCGTTCCTCACGCTTGCGCCAGCCGGGACTTGACAGCAGCTACAGGTAGCATGCACCTTCGGCAAACGCAATAATTTTTTAACTAATCCATCAATTTTTTGAATGACGATTCAGTCATGTCCAAGGCTTTTTGCAAGTGTTGCCGGTCATGTGCAGCGGACACAAACGCCGCCTCGAACTGGGACGGAGCCAGCCATATCCCGCCGGCAAGCATCTGGCGATAATGCCGGCCGTACCGTTCGGTATCGGCACGCAGGGCCGACTCGAAATCGACAACCGGCCCCGCGGTAAAGAAGCAGGTCATCATCGAACCGACCCGGTTCAGGGTAACGGGCACCGGCGATCCAGCCGCGATCTTCTCCAGCTCGGCACCGAACCAGGCGCTCTTCTCTTCCAACTCTTCATAGAAGCCGGGACGCTGCACCACCGTGAGCATCGCCAGTCCGGCGGCCATGGCCAGTGGATTGCCGGACAGGGTTCCGGCCTGGTAAACCGGGCCGTCGGGCGCGACCAGGGCCATGATCTCCCGCTTGCCGCCGTAGGCCCCCACCGGCAGGCCGCCGCCGATGATCTTGCCGAGGCAGGTCAGGTCGGGCAGAATGCCGAACCGTTCCTGCGCGCCGCCCAGGGCCAGCCTGAAACCGGTAATGACCTCGTCGAAAATCAGGACAATGCCGAGTTCGCGGGTCAGTTCCCGCAAGGTGCGCAAAAAGTCCGGCTTCGGCGCCACCACGCCCATGTTGCCGGCCACCGGCTCGACAATCACGCAGGCGATGTCGAGAGCGGGGTCGCGCAGAGTCTGTTCCAGAATCGCCACATCGTTGTAAGGGATGGAGAGGGTGTGGCGGACGATGTCGTCGGGCACGCCCGGGCTGCCGGGAATGCCTAAGGTGATGACTCCCGAGCCCGCCTTGACCAGAAAGGAATCGGCATGCCCGTGGTAGCAACCGTCGAACTTGACCACCACCTTGCGGCCGGTGTATCCCCGCGCCAGCCGGATGGCGCTCATGGTCGCCTCGGTGCCGGAGTTGACGAAGCGGACCATATCGATCGAGGGAACTGCCGCGCAGACCTGGTTCGCCAACTCTACCTCCAATGGCGAAGGTGCGCCGAAACTGGTGCCGTCCATCGCTGTCCGGCGCACGGCCTCCACCACTTCCGGATGGGCGTGCCCAAGGATCAGCGGCCCCCAGGAACCGACGAAATCAATAAAGGTGTTGCCGTCGACATCGGTGATCGTGCATCCCGAGGCCTTGGCCACGAACAGGGGATCGCAGCCCACCGAACGGCAGGCTCTGACCGGCGAATTGACGCCGCCGGGGATGCATGTTTTCGCCTGGGTGAACAGCTGGGCAGATTTTTCCGTCTTCATCGGGATCTCGGGTATGCTGTGGACAATTGTTGCTACGGCTCGGCCGTTCTTTATAGCACGGCTTTTTTTCTCCTGTCAAAACCAAAACGAGGAAGGCGGCGAACGACGGCCGGTCCGGCAGGTCAATTTTTTCTTGTCACCGTGTGGCCCGCAAGGTAGAATGCCCGATAATATATATTCCGATCATATAACCATCGAAAATTCATTACTTTTTTGCACAGATTTTTTCGACGGCTCTCTCAAAGGAGAAGAACAATGGCAAGCGACAAGGTAGTCCATATTTCCGACAGCGAGTTTGAGAATAAAATCATGGGGAACGCGCTTCCCTGTCTGGTTGATTTCTGGGCGCCCTGGTGCGGTCCCTGCAAGGCCATCGGCCCGGTGATCGACGAGTTGGCGTCGGAATTCGACGGCAAGGTCGTCATCGCTAAAATGAACGTGGACGATAATCCCGCCACCCCCGGCCAATTCGGCATCCGGGCCATCCCCACGCTCATCCTGTTCAAGGGCGGCGAGGTTGTCGATCAGATCACCGGTGCGGTGGGCAAGTCGCAATTGCAGGATCTGATTAAAAAAGCTCTTTAACCACTCGTCTTCCCCGGCACGGTTTTTTGCGCAGCGCAAAGGACCGTGCCTTCTTTTTGGCGGTACCGCCCATGCAACAGGCACAGTATCAACTGATCATCGTCGGCGGCGGCCCGGCGGGCTTGACGGCTGGCCTGTATGCCGCCCGCGGCCGCCTCAAGGTGCTGCTCGTCGAAAAAGGGGCCACCGGCGGTCAGGTCCTGGTCACCGACTGGGTCGACAATTATCCGGGCTTCATCGAAGGCATCTCCGGCTTCGACCTGGTGGACAAAATGACAGCCCACGCCGACCGGTTTGGCCTGGAAAAAAAATACGCCACCATCACCGCCCTGAATCTGACCGGCGAGATCAAATCGGTTCTCCTGGAGAGCGGTGAAATCCTCACCGCCAAAACCATCATCCTCTGCACCGGCGCAAGGCCCCGCAAACTGGACATTCCCGGCGAATACGAATTCTCCGGCCGGGGCGTTTCCTATTGCGCCACCTGCGACGGTCCCTTCTACCGCAATCAGGAAATCGCGGTGGTCGGCGGTGGCAACACAGCCATTCAGGACGCCCTGCATCTGACCAAATTCGCCTCGAAAGTCACCGTCATACATCGGCGCAGCGAATTGCGCGCCACCAAGATTCTTCAGGAAAAAGCCTTCTGCAACCAGAAGATCGACTTTCTCTGGAACACACAGGTTCTCGAAGTCAGGGGAAACAAGAACGGCGTCGACAGTCTTCTGCTCAGGCACCACAACGGTGACGAATCCGTCCTCAACGTCACCGGTCTGTTCGTGCTGATCGGCGTTACTCCCAACAACGAACTTCTGCCGCTGGATCAGTTACGTGCCGATGAAGGCGGTTTCGTCATTACCGACGGGGAAATGGCCACCTCCATCCCCGGTGTCTTCGCCGCCGGCGACATCCGCAGCAAACAATCCCGGCAGATCATCAATGCCGCCGGTGAAGGCGCTGTCGCCGAACTCTCCGTCGAGCATTATCTTGGCAATCAGGCTCCGGATACTCCCCTCAACTGCAGTGAATAAGGATTTGTCATGTCCCGGAACGCATCGTCCTGCTCTGGCTTCAAGTACCTCCTGCTGGCTCTGCTCATGACGGCGACCGTCGTCCTGTCCGGCTGCTCGACCTTCAGCGGCATGTTCAGCAAATTCAGCTTCGGAGAGGACGAAGAGGAACCCAAATCACAACCGCCCGAGGTGTTGATCGTCCAGGGCATGGATGCCTACAATACCGGCAGCTACAGCGAGGCCATCAAGCATTTCAAGATCATCCTCGACGAACATCCGTTCAGCGCCCAGGCCATGCTGGCGGAACTGAAGTCCGCCGACGCCCACTATTACAACAAACAGTACGCCGAGGCCAAGGTGCTGTATAAATCCTTCGAGGAACGCCATCCCACCAACGAGGCCATTCCCTATGTTCTGTTCCAGATCGGCATGTGCGACTACAGCCGCTCCGACCGTATCGACAGGGATGTCTCCGGCCCGCAGGAGGCGATCAAGTCCTTCACCCGCCTGATCAATGCCTATCCCCAGTCGCCCTACGCCAAGGAAGCGAAGACCAAGATCAAAGATGCGACGGAATTTCTCGTTAACCACGAGTACATGGTCGCCGTTTTCTACGTCCGGACCGCCCGATACGACGAGGCCAAACATCGGCTCAAATATCTGCTGGCCAGGTATCCCGACTCCAACTTGGCGCCCAAGGCAAAAGAGTTGCTCGATCATCTGGAAGCGGGTAACAAGCCCACTTGGGGCATGAACCGCTGGCTGCCGGAGTTCATGACCCAGGCACCGGCAGACCGTCAGGAAGCGAAGGACGAGAAAAAAGCGGAAATAATGGCTGGAGAAGCAGCGGAGAAGGCCCCGGCGAATACCTCGATGGACACCCCGCCGGAGACATCCGTGGACATCCAGACGAGCAATCCGGTGGAAACCCCGGCTCCGGTGGACGACACCCCGACCCCGGTGGGTGCCCCAACGGACAGCCCTCTGGATACCCCGGACGGCGCTCTGTAAGGCAGGGCTGCGGCAACCAGCGGCGAAGAAGGCGCAGAACCAACACCGGCTCCGCCAGCACAACACGACTGAACGACGGACGGGGCCCCCGCCCGATGGTTCAATCCGGGTCACCGAGCCGGGCCGTCAACCATTGCAGCAACGTTTCCACCGGCTGTTCGGTGTCGAGGCGAATGCAGTCGGATTCATTTGCCTCGTCCGGAAACTCGAAGGTTTGCCGCTGGTGCAGATAGATCTCCCAGCGGCCATCGGAAACCGCTTCCGGGTCCCGCGCCCGCATTGCCAATCGTCTGCGTATCTCCCCCTCGCCGCAGGTGCAAAAGAGGAACACGCATTTCACCCCGAGTGCCGCTGCCACCGCCCTGACCCGGTCCCGGTCGGTGCGCTTGCCATACGAGCCATCCAACACCACCAGCCGCGCTCCCGCAGCAAAGTCCCGGCAGGCCCGCTCCAGCATGGTTTGATAGGTTCTCGCGGTGAACACCTGGGTATAAATTCCCTGCTCCACCCCGTCCGGTCGCCTGTCCACGGCCTGCAACCCCGCTAGTTCCTTGCGGACCCGATCGGTATTGTAGTAAGGGGCACGATTTTGGCCAGCCCAGGCCCGGCCCAGGGTCGACTTGCCCGAGGCGGTCATGCCAAAGAAGACCACGATGATCCGCCCGGCAGGCGACTGTGCGGAACCGTTGTCAGAAGGCGGCATACCGCTGGGCCAGTTGAAAATATCTGGCGGCCTGTTCGACGCTGGCGGATCGGACCGGGGGGTCGACCGCCGGATCGGCGGCAGTGAACAGCCCGATCTTACCACGGACATAGGCCCGGTAGCATTTGTAGAAATTGAGCATGCCCATCAATCCCGGGTCGTCGGTCGCCTGGACGAACCGGTCGACGAACCGGCCGGCCAGGTGGTCCAGCCCGTGGAACTCCAAATCCATCACCAGAAAGGCGACATCGCTGGCCACATCGCAATAGCGGAAGCGCTGATTGAATTCGATGCAGTCGTAGATATAGACCTGCTCGGCCAAACAGATGTTGGCGGAATAGAGATCGCCGTGGCAGTCGCGGATAAAGCCGCCTTCGATCCGCTGTTGGAACAACTGTTCGTTGTCGAGAAAGGAGCGGGAGAAGCCGGCTATGTCCTCGAACTGCGCCTGCTCCAGGGCGCCCTGGCCGATGAAGGATCGGGTCTGGTCGAAATTTTCCAGGACGTTGACCGCTACCGCGTCCGCGGTACCGAACCGGGCGATTTCCGGGCCGTTCTCCGCCCGCCGGTAAAAATCGGCCAGCACCGTGACAAGGGCATCGATATGATTGTCATGCAATTGCCCGGCACGGATCAGTTGAATCATCATCCGGTCCTCCGGCATGCGTCTCATCCTGACCCCGTACTCCACCACCGGTCCGGTTCCGTTTAAGGCAAAGCCGCCGTCCGGCTCGGCGGTGACCGCCACCAGGCCGAGGTAGATGTCGGGGCAGAGCCGGCGATTGAGCAGAACTTCCTGCTCGCAGCAAGCCTGCCGTTTCTCGAGGTCCGAAAAATCGAGAAAGCCGAAATTTACCGGCTTCTTGAACTTGTAGACGTAATCGCCGGCCAGGATCACCGAGGAGATGTGGGTCTGAACCAGCTTGATGTCCGGAGCGGGATGCTCGTAGCGGTCGGGTTGCAACAGCGCCTGCAGAAAGGGAGGCAGATGGTCGTTGGCCATGGGTGGTCTCCTGCTGCCCAAGGCAGCTTCCGTTGGAGGGAACAGTTGGCGGCACTCTAACAGAACGGGGCGGCAGCGTAAACTGTTTACGCGGAGCGCGGGCCGTGGTAGAGTCCAGCGCTCATTATTGAGAATCAGATTTGTATGAATGAACACTTGCTTACCGCCCTGTTGCGGCAGATCCGTATCGGTACCGTCGATGTCGATGAAGCCCTCGATCGGCTCCGCCATTGGCCGGTGGAGATCCTGGAATCGGCCAGGCTCGATCATCATCGTCCTCTCCGGACCGGCCTGCCCGAGGCGGTCTTCGGTGCCACCAAAACCGCTGCCCAGTTGATCGAGATCCTTGGCGCCCTGCTGGCGGCCCCGTCGGTGGTGCTGGCGACGCGGGTGGCTCCGGAGAAAGCGGAGGCCGTCCTCACCAGCCTGCCCCAGTTGACCTACCATCCGACCGCCCGCATTTTGACCGGCAACGACCACCACATCCCGGCTGGTTGCGGTCAAGGAACCGTGGTTCTCGTCACGGCCGGGACCTCCGACCTGCCGGTGGCGGAAGAAGCCCGGATCACCCTGCGGTGGTTCGGACACGAGGTCGCCACCATCTACGATGCCGGCGTGGCCGGCATTCACCGCATCCTGGCCCATTCGGCCCTGTTGCAGCAAGGTCGGGTGATCATCGTCGCCGCCGGCATGGAGGGGGCGCTGCCCTCGGTGGTCGCCGGATTGACCGCTGCCCCGGTGATCGGCGTGCCCACCAGCATTGGCTACGGTGCCGGCGCCGGTGGCTATGCCGCCCTGCTCGGCATGCTCAACAGCTGCTCGCCCGGCCTGGCGGTGGTCAATATCGACAACGGATTCGGTGCGGCCTGCATGGCGGCGGCCATCAACCGAAAAGGTTGAGTTGTTCGGCCATATCTTCCTCCGCACCCTCTTTTTACCGTCATCTCCATCCCGCCTTTTTGCCGTAAAAAGCCACCGTGGCATTGCAGGAAGCGGGGTATCGACGTATAATCTATCCGTTTTGACAATTGGAGCGCCGCTCCCTCCTCGCACAGTTAAAGGAACGTACGTCAATGAATTCCACCATAAAGCTTAAAATCGGGTTGGTGATCCTCCTGCTGATCTTCTCCGGACTGGCCCTCACCCCTTCCCTGTATCACGGCCTGCCCGACTGGTGGAAAAAATATCTCGCCCCGGCCGGACTGAAGCTGGGCCTGGATCTCCAGGGCGGCATGCACATCGTCCTCCAGGTCGACCTGGAAAAGGCGGCGGAAAATTCCCTCGACCTTTCGGCCTCCGATTTCAAGGCGGCATTGGCCGAAAAGAACATCAACGCCGTCCGAATGGAGACCGGAAGCCCGAAATCGATCCTGTTCACCCTGCCCAACATCGGCGCCATTGACACGGTCAAGCAGATCCTGAACGAGCGGTTCCCCAATCTCGACAGCCAGATCCAGGCCGAAGCCGGCACCTTTCCCCGCATCACCCTGCAACTCAAGGGCAGCGAAATCGATTTCATCAGGAAAAACTCGGTCAATCAGTCGTTGGAGATCATCCGCAACCGGATCGACCAGTTCGGGGTTGCCGAGCCGATCGTCCTGCGTCAGGGCGACAATCAGATTGTGGTCCAGCTTCCGGGCGTCAAGGACCCGCAACGGGCCATGTCGCTGATCGGCCAGACCGCGCAACTCGAATTCAAGATGGTGGCGGAGGTGCCAGGAATCAACCTGCCGCAGCTCATCGACGAGGTGATCAAGGCCGGCCAGTGGCGCGAGGGCGAGAGCAGAAAACAGCTCAACCTGGCCCTGCAGAACCGCCTGCCGCAGGGCACCGAAATCTATTTCGAAAAGATCGTCGACCCGAAGACCAAGCGGGAATCCAGGGTTCCCATTCTGCTGGAAAGCCCGGTGCAGATGACCGGCGAAATGGTGAAAAATGCCCAGGTCCGCATCGGCGGCACCTTCAATGAGCCGTACGTCAGCCTTGACCTGACTTCCCGCGGCGGCCAGGTCTTCGCCGCGCTCACCGAGAAAAGTGTCGGCAGACGGCTGGCCATCGTGCTCGATGAAATCGTCCGTTCGGCTCCGGTGATCCGGGAGAAGATTCTTGGTGGCAGCGCCCAGATCTCCGGCAGTTTCACCCACAACGAGGCCACCGACCTGGCGATTGTCCTGCGCGTCGGCGCCCTGCCGGCACCGGTCGACATCGTCCAGAACCTGACGGTCGGAGCCAGCCTCGGCCAGGACTCCATCAGCAAGGGCATTTATTCCGGTCTGTTCGGCACCCTGATGGTGGTCGTCTTCATGGCCATCTATTATCGCCTCTCCGGGGTGATCGCCAACGTGGCCATGGTTCTGAACATCATGCTGCTGTTCGTCGGCCTGGCCCTCCTGGGCGCCACCCTCACCCTGCCCGGCATTGCCGGCATCATCCTTTCCATCGGTATGGCTGTCGACGCGAACGTCCTGGTCTACGAGCGGATGCGCGATGAATTCGCCCTGGGCAAATCGCTCCGGGCCGGGGTGGACGCCGGGTTCAACCGGGCCTTCTGGAGCATCGTCGACGGCCATGTCACCACCCTGGTCACGGCGCTGGCGCTCTTCCTCTTCGGCACCGGCCCCATCAAGGGATTCGCCATCACCCTCACCCTGGGACTGATCCTCAACCTGTTCGCGGTCCTGTTCTGTTGCCGATTGGCCTACGATGTCCTGTTCAGCCTGAAGATGCTCAAGCGGCTCGACTTCCTCCACGTGATCAAAAAATCGAATTTCGATTTCATGCGGGTCAGAAAAATAGCCTTCAGCATTTCCATCGCCCTCTCCCTCCTGGGTGTGGTGGCCTTTGTGCAAATCGTGCGGGGGCATGCCAACATGGGGGTCGATTTCTCCGGCGGTTCCTTGCTGCAATATCAGGCCAAGCAGCCTTTCGCCCTCGATGAGGTCCGGGACGCCCTGCAGCGGCACGGCCATCCTGGGGCGGAACTCCAGGAAGTCACCGGCGAGAACCGCCTGATCGTCAAAATCAAGAAATCGGAAGAAACGGTCGGCAATCTCAGTGAGGAGATCACGTCGGTCCTGCAGACGGAACAGGCGGACAAAGGTTTTGTCATGGAAAGCAAATCGGAGATTGGGGCCTCAACCTCCGCCGATCTGCGCAACAAGGCGGTCATTGCGATCATCATCTCCATGCTCGGGGTCATGGTCTACCTGGCGTTCCGATTCGATTTCCGCTTCGGCATCGCCGCGGCGATCTCCACCCTGCACGATGTCCTCGCCGTGCTCGGTATCGTCTGGCTGCTCGACAAGGAGATGACGTTGTTGATCGTCACCGCCCTGCTGACCCTGGCCGGCTATTCCTTAAACGATACGGTCGTCGTCTTTGACCGCATCCGGGAGAACCTGCAGAAAAACCCGGAACTCAGCCTGTACGAGACCATCAACAATTCCACCAACCAGGTGCTGGCGCGTTCGATCATCACGGGCCTGACGGTCATGTTCTCGGTCCTTTCCCTGTTCTTTTTCGGCGGGTCCGCCATCCATGACTTCTCCTTCGCCCTGCTGGTCGGCCTGCTGGCCGGCACCTTTTCCTCCATCTTCGTCGCCAGCCCGCTGCTCATCATCAAATGGGGGCGCACGTCATGACGACCTCGGCGGCCCTGCCCGATCATTTCCAGCCGGCCCGCGCGGACCAGGAACTGGCCTTCGCCTGTCATCCGGGGGTGTCCTGTTTCACCGAATGCTGCCGCGAACTGGATCTGGCCCTGACCCCGTATGATGTCCTGCGCCTGAAACGGCGGCTGCAGCTTGCTTCCGGCCAGTTTCTCGACCGGTATGTCATTGTCGAATGGGACGAAGAGCACGTGTTGCCCACCTGTTACCTCACCATGGTGGACGACGGCCGAGCCTCCTGCGTCTTTGTCGGTGCACAGGGTTGTTCGGTGTACGACGACCGGCCCGGAAGCTGCCGGGCCTATCCGATAGGCCGGGGCGCGGCCAGGGGCGGTGACGATTCCCCGGTGGAATCGCTGGTGCTGCTGCGCGAGCCCCATTGCCGCGGATTCGCCGAGGCGTGCAGGCAGACCGTTGGAGACTATCTGCGCGGTCAGGAATTGGAGGTATACAACAGGTTCAACGATGCCCTGCTGCCGCTGGTGCAGCATCCCGCCATCCGGGACCGCTCTTTCCGACCCACGCGGCGGCAGCTCGACCAGTACATGCTGGCCCTGTACGACCTGGATCACTTCAGACGCGAGATGACCGACGGCCGCATTGCACTACGGCGCCCGCTGACGCCGGCGCACCTCGCCGGGCTGGCCGGCGACGATGAACATCTGCTGCTGCTCGGCATCCGCTGGCTCTCGCAGGAATGGTTCGGCGAGTAGTTTGTTGAGGGAAGCCAACCGTGCCGCCGCGATGAACGCATCCGATCTACTCGCCTCCGATTTGTTGCAACGCCTCAGGACGATCAGCCATTCCTTCTGCGTCACCGAAGGCGGCTCGCACGGCCCCGACCACAGCGAGCGGGTGTTGCACACCGCCCTGGCCATCGGCGAACGGATGGGCGCCCGGCTCGATATTCTCGCCCCGGCGGCCCTGCTGCACGATATCGGCCGCAAGGAGGAGAGCCTGAGTCAGGGCCGGGTCTGCCACGCCCGGCGCGGGGCGGAGTTGGCGACAGGGTTGTTGCCGGATCTGGGCTACCGGGCCGAGGAGATCGAGGCCATCTGCCATTGCATCCGCAGCCACCGTTTCCGCGGCGAACTGCGTCCCGCCTCCCTGGAGGCGGCGATTCTCCACGATGCCGACAAGCTCGATTCCATCGGAGCAGTCGGCATCGGCCGGGCCTTTCTCTTTGCCGGCCAGATCGGCGCCCGCTTGCACAACCCGGAACTGGATCCGGCCACCACCTCGTCCTATTCGCTGGAGGACACCGCCTACCGTGAATTCCGCATCAAGATGTCGCGGGTCCGCAACCGCATGCTCACCGCCGTGGGCCGGGAAATGGCCGAACAACGGCAGGCCTTTATGCACACCTTTTTCGATCAGCTCACCAGGGAAACCAGCGGCATGCGGCCGTGACTCCCGCCTCCATCAGGATCACCATGCTCAAACTTGTCGTTTTTGACTGCGACGGCGTCATGTTCAGCTCCCGGGAAGCAAACCGGCACTATTACAACGATCTGCTCGCGGCCTTTTCCTGCCGGCCGATGACCGAGGAGGAACTCGACTACGCCCACATCCACAACACCCACAACTCGGTCGCCCATATCTTCCGCAACCACGGCCATATCGCCGCGGAGGCCATCGAGACCCATCGCCGGCGTCTCGATTACGCCCCCTACCTGCGTTTCATGACCATGGAGCCCGATCTGCTCGAATTCCTCGCCCTGCTCAAGCCCCGGTATCGCACCGCGATCTCCACCAACCGCACCGACACCATGGACATCATCCTCGATACCTTTGCCCTGCGGCCATGGTTCGACATGGTGGTGACCGCCCTCAGCGCCCCGCGCCCCAAGCCGGCTCCGGATGGACTGGTCATGATTCTGGACCGCTTCCAGGTCCAGCCGCAGGAGGCCATCTACATCGGCGATTCGGTGATCGATCAGGAGCACAGCGCCGCTGCCGGCGTCGATCTGATCGCCTTCAGGAACCGGGCGTTGAACGCCCGCTATCATGTGGATGACTTCATGAGCATTGCCGGTTTGCCACCTTTTCGGGACAACGGCTAGGCAACGAAAGAGGAAAGTTATTCGCCTTCGTCGAGCCGGCGCAACCCTTCCATGAGGATCATCATGAAATCGCCGATCTCCCGCGTCTTCATCAAGGCGTCCGGCAAGCCGGGCAGGAAATGGAAGGTGCCTTTTTTCTGGGCCAGCATGGCATAGATCGCTTCCTGATTGTCGAAATCCTCATAGCGGGCCGCCAGCAGCCCCCCTTCCCGAAAGGTGACCCGGGCCGATCCGTTTTCGAATTCGAGAACGAGCCTGCCGGTTTTCTGGTGCATGTGGAAAACCTGCAACAGCTCCGCCGGGGCGATGGCCTCGATCTGGCCGCTGATCACCGACTGGGTGTTTTCCTTGAGGGCGGCGGCATTCTTGCCGGCCTGGTTGACGATTGGTTTGTCCGTCAGTTGAAATTTGATCAGACCGGTGCAACCGCCGCAGGTGAAGACCGCGTCGCGCTGCTCGGCGAAGCCGGTGGCCGCATGCGGCATAAGCGTGAACAGCAACCCCGTGAGTTCGCGCACCAGGATGAGGCAGGACGAACGGCCCAACGGTAGTTCGACCGCCTTGTCCGTCAGCAAAAAACACTCCTCCTGAATGTAGAAGGGGCAATTCCTGACGTGGGTAATCTCAAAAGCGGCTTGAAAGGTCTTGGTCTTCATCGGCCTCGGCTGATTGAGTTGCGTGAAACAGGTGTAGTGTACACGCGAATGATGCCGCACTCAAAGAAATCTTCGTGGGCGCGCGACACGCCAACTTTTTCACACCCCGGATAAAGCTCGCTTGTTTCCCCCCGCGGAATGCTTTACAATTCTCAAGAATAACGCCGACGAAGCCGAACGCCGGCCAGTATCTCCCGCCGCTCGGCCGTCGGCTCCGCCCGGCAGCGCGCATCGCACAGGTCATCATCACAGGTTCTTTCTATGGCCATGGGCTCGCAGCAGATTGCTGAAGACTATGAACAGCTCAAGGATCTTCTTGAGCTGTACCCCAATATTTCGATCGTCAAGACCGAAGGCCAGCCCCCCGACCATTATGAGATCGAATATACCCTCCGAGGATACGTCAAGGAAGACGAGACGACCATCGGCATCGGGCACAAGCACCGGATCCGGCTCAGTCTTCCCTTTGGCTACCCCCACTTCGCTCCGATCGCCAAACCTCTGACCCCCGTCTTTCACCCCGATTTCGACCCGGCCGCCGTTCGCCTGGCCGACCACTGGCAGCACAACCCCTCGCTGCCCGATCTGGTGCTCCATATCGGCGAGATGATCTGCGGCCACGTCTATCATCTTGACGACCCGTTCAACCAAGAGGCGGCAGAATGGTACCGATACCACCAAGCGCAACTCCCCCTCGACTCGATCAGTGTCGCCGATATTGAAGCAACCGCTCCCCCTCTCGATGCCCTGGCCGACGACACCTTCGCCTCTCTCGGTCTCGAAAGCGACGATGTTCCCGCCTCCGGCCAACCGGACACCGAAGGGGACATCCAGCGCATCCGCAACCTTGTCGAAGATAACCGGATCGTTACCGCCAACAAACTGTTGGCCGAACTGCCGGAGCATGTCACCTTCCCGGATCGTGAAGAACTTCAGCAACAGATCGGCAAGATCCTGCGCAAGACCGATCAGTTGTTCAAATTGGCCGAGCAGCTCGAGGAGCAGGCCAAATTTGGCGAGGCGATGGAGGTGACGGACACTCTCCTGGCCATCGCCGCGGATGCTCCCGGGCTCGAGGCGCTCAGAACCCGACTCCAGCAGGCCGTGCAGTTGGCACCATCGGGGGCCGCATCGTCCAGATCCGGCAAACAAACACCAGGGGCACGGGAATTGCCACCGCTTCCGCCTCCGATCAAGTCCCGGGCCAAATCATTGACCGGGTTTGACGCCATCCCTTTCAAACCGATCGTGGCGGCCATTTTGGTTTTGGCCATCGCGATCATGACCATTTTCTTCTATTTCAAGGATCAGAACGCCCTCAGTCAATCCCAGGCCGATTTGCTGAAGGGACAGCTGCTCATCGATAAAAAACAGTTCGATCAGGCCCTGGAAACGCTCGAAGGAGCACGGGCCATCCTCTCCGACCTGACGATCCTCCGTTTTCGTAAAAATGCCCAGGAACAAATCATCGGCACCCTGATTTCCTCCACCGAACTGCAGGAGGGCCTGAAGGGACGAGTGCTCTATCAGGGGGAATACATCCCGGCCAGCGCGGCCGCAGCCCAGGAGGAACTGGCCAGGCTCACCGACCAGGCGCAATCGCTTGCCGGGCAACATAAGGTCGCCGAAGCGCTCACCCTCTACCGCCAGGCCTTGAAATTTGCCACCGACCATAACCTGGGCAAGCAACAGGCCACGATCAGCGAAATCATCCAATCGCTGGAGTTGCGACAGGCACTCGCCGTTGCCGAAAAAGCCGAGCAGAACAAAAATTGGGACGAGGCTGCGGGCGCCTATCGCAAGGCTTTGACGCTCTCGGGCGATATAAAGAATCTGGGCACGACGAGCGACATCACCAGCCGGATGACCGCCGCCACCATCCGCCATGAACTCGATCAATCAAAAAAAGCCTTTACCCAGTCGCAGTGGCGGGAAACGATCAAATATCTGGAGCAGGCGCAAGAGGCCATCAACACCAACCCCAACGTGGTGACGGAAAAGGAACGGCAGGATCTGCGCCGGCTTTTGATCAATTCCCGCCTGTACCTCACGCTGTCCACCGCCCGGGAGGCATACCAGCAAAAGAATTGGTCCCAGGCCGTCAAGGGGTATCAGGAGGCCCTCGATTTGTTGGCCAGCGAGCCGGAGACGGCGGAAAACGCTCTGGGAGAATCCCGCAGCAAAATTGACAAGACCCTCCTCATGGTCAAAATCGCCCACCTTCAGGACCAGGCCCTCGTGGCCGAAGGGCAAGGGGACACCGCTGCAGTCCTCGCCCGTTACAGGGATATCCAACGGCTCATCAAGGAAAGCGCCCATCAGGACGATCCCGCAGTCAGGACAGTTGCGCAGAAAATTAACGAAAAAATCGACAAACAACAGGATTTGCTCCTCCAGAACGAAAAAATTGCCTGGCTGGAGGAGCATTTCGAAGAGATCTTCCGCGCCAATTACCCGACCTTCAAGGGCTCCAGGCTGTCACAGCCCAAAGCGGTTTTCTTGAAGAAAATCGGCGGGAGAATGGTCTTCAACCTGACCTGTCTCGAACGGAGCCAAGGCAGCTCGTCAAAATTGGAGTTGAATTACCAGTTCGACACCGCCAGCAGGAAGTGGTCGGCGTACCACGATTGATCCGGATACTCCGTTAAATCAGAAACCTGAATTCCCCTTTGCCCAACAGGTCGTGGAGGTGCAACATTCCCTCCATACATCCCCGTTCGTCCACCACCGCGAGCACCGTTATTTCGTGTCGCTGCATGATGCTCAAGGCATCGGCTGCCATTAGGGAACTGGAGATGGCCACGGGATTGGTTTTCATTCCCTCCTGCAGCGTCATCTCCCGGATATTCCTGCCCAAGGACAACATCCGGCGGATATCACCGTCGGTGATGATCCCGAGCAGCTTGCCCTCATCATCACAGATGAACACCGCACCCAAATTTTTCTGATTCAACTCGGCAACGGCGGCCACCAAGGTGGAGGCGCTCTCGATAATCGGCACGTCCGCCCCCGTCAGCATCACCTCACGGACCGCGATCTTGAGCCGTTCGCCGAGGCTGCCTCCGGGATGATTCCGCCGAAAATCCTCGGCCCGGAACTGCTTCCGATCCAGCAAGGCGACGGCCAAGGCATCGCCCAGGGCCAGGGTGGCCGTCGTCGAGGTCGTCGGCGCTAATCCCAGCGGGCAGGCCTCGCGGGGCACGGCGACATTCAGGGTAACCACGGCATGCTGCGCCAGATTGGATTGCGTGCGGCCGCACAGGGCGATGATCGGGATGCGCCGTTCCTTCAGACTGCTCAGCAAGCCGTTCAATTCCGCGGTTTCGCCCGAATAGGAGATGGCCAGCACCACATCGGTGGGCGCGACCATGCCAAGATCGCCGTGCATGGCTTCGACGGGGTGGAGGAAGACAGACGGCGTACCGGTGGAGTTGAGCGTTGCCGAAATCTTCTGCCCAACCAAGCCCGACTTTCCGATCCCCGTCACCACGAGGCGGCTCGGACAGGCCATGATGAGTTCAACGGCCTGCTCGAATTCCCTGCCGAGATTGTCACGCACCGCGAGGATGCCTTCGGATTCAATCGACAACACCTCTTTTGCCAACTCGACGCTCACGTTACTTCCTCCAAATCAACAACCCGCCGTCCCTTGCTTTGCCCTGCCAGCATGGCCTGAATGGCGTCCTCAAGAGCGCCAAGCCGCACCGTGCGGCATATTGCAGACAGATCAAGCTTCCATTCTCCGGCCAGCTTGTTCCAGATCTGCACCCGTTTGGCCATGGGGCAGTTGGCGGAATAGACCCCGACCAGATGGACTCCCCGAAGAATAAACGGATAGACCGTCAGGGGAAGATCTCCGGAAGAGGCATTGCCGCAACAGGTGACCACTCCGTCAAAACCGGTTCCCTTGACCGCCGCTGCAAGCGCCTTGCCGCCCAGCGTATCGACGGCACCGGCCCAGCGCGCCGGGAGCAGCTGTCTCTCGCTGTCCGCCAGCAACTCGTTGCGGTCCATGACCGCAGTGGCGCCAAGGGCGAGCAAAGCGTCATGCTCCGTTGCCTTGCCGGTCACAGCGGTTGCCTTGTAGCCCAGTTTCTGCAGCAGCATGAGGGCAACGGTTCCCACCCCGCCCGTTGCACCGGTCACCAGGATAGGTCCCTTGTCCGGCGTGACTGCGTTTTGTTCAAGGTGCAGCAGGCATTGGGCGGCGGTAAAACCCGCTGTGCCGAGCCGCATGCTTTCCAGCAGCGACAGCCCTGCAGGCCTGCGTACGATCCAGTTACCGGGCACCCTGATATACTGGCCGAATCCACCGGCGGTGTTCATGCCCAAGTCGTATCCGGTGCAGATAACCTCGTCACCCACGCGCCAGGTGGGGTCAGTCGATTCGACGACACAGCCGGCGGCATCGATACCGGGGGTGTGCGGATAGTGCTTGGTCACCCCGCGATTGCCGCTGGCGGAAAGAGCATCCTTGTAATTAAGGGACGAATATTTTACCTGGATGACAACATCGCCCGCCGGCAGATCGTTGATCGATTTCCGCTCGATCCGGCGTCGAAACCCACTGTTGCCATCCTCGTAAGCAACCAATGCATAAAAATTTCGATCATTCATAGAAAAAGAGCACCCTCGCGTGGCAGGCCGTTGAACCGCACGAACCGCATCCTTGCGTCATGAATGGCCGGACAAACCGTGTGGCAACAATGAGAGGATCATGCGACACGCGGGCGAAGCTGCCCACCAATCACCTGATGCTCCACACCGTTCTCTCCGCGAATTCTATACAATCCCTGTTCAGTAATCCCAAGGCCCACGCCGACCAGATCCAGGCCGTCGCGGCCGTATGTGACGGGACACCCGCAAAGCAGGTCGACCTGTTGCCATTCCGTTAGCAGGGCGATCCGGTCGTATCGGAGCCTCGTCACCTGTTCGGTGATGGCATCGGTCAGGGTGGACAGGAGCCCGTCCAGCTCTATCGGCGCATGCAGATGCTCGAGGAGTGTGGTTATCACGGGTTGCACCTCCGCCGCGAAATCCTGGACGCGGTTATTGACATTCACGCCGACACCGATGATGATCGTTGCCGTCGCACTGGCCCGACCAGGCTTGATGACGTTTTCACAAAGAATACCGGCGAGTTTTTTCCCGTCAAGATACAGGTCGTTAGGCCATTTGATGCGGGGAGCCACGTCGAATTGGCACCGGAGTGCCGTCAGGCAGGCAAGCCCAGTTGCCAGAGTGATCAACGGGAGTTGATCGAAAGGCAAATCCGGTTCGAGCACCAGGGAGAAATACAATCCGCCTTGGGGCGAATCAAAGGCGCGCCCATATTGCCCCCGCCCTGCCGACTGGGTGGTGGCAAGCACGACCGTTCCGGCTGGCGTACCTTCCGCCACCAAATCCTTGGCAACCCGATTGGTGGAATCAATATGGTCAAAGCGCAGAATCATGTGTCCTGAGCCGGTGTGGTGCAGCGAGGCAGCCCAAAAAAGAAAAGCAGAGACCCTGAAACGGATCCCTGCTCACTCATCCGATGTACCAGAAAAAGCTGTTACTTCTCTTCGTTCTGAATGCGGTCAGGACGGGCATACATGGTGGTCGACCCGGATGACCAGAACATCAGTTCACCTTCGGTCACCAGCGCATTGGCGATTTTTTTGATGTCTCTCGGCTTGGCGTCCGGATCGCACTCATAAAAATCTTTGATGTACAGCTGGGGTTTTGGTGCTTTTTTCGCCTTTTCTATAATGGCCTTTTTCAGTTCTTCTACGCTCAGTGCCATAATGCGCTCCTCGTGGTGTGTGAAAAACACAAAAATGATCGGCTCTGAAAATCAGAGCCGATCATCGGTTACTTGCTGTTACTTGGTGTATGCGGCAGTATGACTGGTGAACTTGAATTGAGTGGTAGTCCGCCACGTGTCGTATGCCAGACGGTAATCGTCAATGGATTTCTCCGTGAACGGAAGCCCGGTTTTCTCAAAGAATTTCTCCCAGCCGATCCGCTCGGCCCACTCACCGACGCGCTCGTATTTCTTGGCATCCTTGGCATAGGCTTCAAGAATCTGACGAACGCAGGCAACGGTTTCCGGCCAGCGCGGAGTGGTATTCGGCAGAAACGGTACAACCAGCTTGGAGAATTTCGGCGCTGATTTGGAGTTGGAAACCTTGCCGCCAACCAGAATGGCGATACCGTCGCCTTCCGGATCGGCCAAGGGCATGGCCGGGCACATGGTGTAGCAGTTACCGCAGAACATACAGCGCTCGGCATTGACCTTGACCGATTTTACTTCCTCGCCGGCGGAGTTGGTCGCCTTGGCAGGCTTGATCGCGCCGAGCGGACAGGAAGCGATGGCCAACGGAATTTCGCAAACACCGGTGATGCGATCGTTGTCGATCATCGGCGGCTTGCGATGGATGCCCAGAATGGCGATATCGGAGGCATGAACGGCGCCGCACATGTTCAGGCAGCAGGCCAGAGCGATACGGACCTGAGCAGGCAGCGACATGGAACCGAAATACTCGAACAGATCGTCCATGACCGCCTTGACCGGCCCGGATGCGTCGGTGGCCGGCGTATGGCAATGCACCCAGCCCTGGGTATGGACGATGTTGGTCACGCAGGCGCCGGTCCCACCGATCGGGAAGGTGGTGCCGTGACTCTTCAAGGTCGCTTTCAGCGCCTCGACTTTCTCCTTGCTGTCCACCATGAACTCGACGTTGTTGCGGGTGGTGAAACGAAGGTAGCCATCGCAATGCTTGTCGGCGACGTCGCAGATGAGACGTATCCGGTTGACGGTCAGCAGACGGGCGGAGCCACAACGAACCGTGTACACTTTGGCACCGGTTTCGGAAACATGCATGAGGACACCGGGCTCAAGGATCTCGT
Source organism: Desulfobulbus elongatus DSM 2908 (assembly GCF_000621145.1). Taxonomy (GTDB): domain Bacteria; phylum Desulfobacterota; class Desulfobulbia; order Desulfobulbales; family Desulfobulbaceae; genus Desulfobulbus; species Desulfobulbus elongatus. Next base: position 51,279 of record NZ_JHZB01000005.1, on the reverse strand, counting down.
GATAGAGCCATTTGCCTTTATTCTCTTTGATGACTGGCGGCAGAAAATCTCCATAGTACCGCGGCCCCAAGTCGGTAATCCGACCTTCCATAGGATTATTCGGATCGTAACCCATTATATTATCTCCTTATAAGTAGTTCCGTTAGGTTCTATCGATGACGGTTATCAGGCGGCGTGACGTTTTCTGAATGCGACAACATCACGCTCCCAGCCACCAGGCACTTCTTCTTCCTTCCAGAAGACGTACGGATTGGAACGCGGTTCTTTCACATGTTGAGGCATGGGTTCGATCTCCATGACACTCAGGAAGGTCGGCAGACCGATGCGCTGCATGGTCTCACCCACGCGCTCGCGGTTCTTGCCCACTTCCATCCACCAATCCCACACCTTCTCGATCATGTCGACGATGCCTTGAAAATCATCTTCGGCGTTCACTTCGATGAACGGAACAACCAAGGTGGCGAACTGGGCGCCATCAAGAATCGGGGCCTTGGCGCCGATGCAGATGGAGGCACCTTTCTCGGCGCCGGGGCGCAGGGCGCGGGGCATGACGTTAATGCAGTGCATGCAGCGGGTGCACTCGGCATCGTCGATCTTCAGTTCATTGCCTTCCATCCACATGCAGTTGGTGGGGCAGAGATCGATAACCTCTTTCTGAATATCGAATTTACCCCAGTCACGTCCCTTGTGGGCACCGGCGTTGGATGGATATTCCGAGTCGTTGGCAATGTACTTCTGCACAGCGGCCTGGTCGATGCGTATGCTGTCCTTCCAGGTGCCGATAACGGCGAAGTCGGAACGGGCGATGGCGGCAACGCAGTCATTCGGGCAGGCGGAGAATTTGAATTTAAACTTGTAGGGGAAAGCCGGACGATGGATCTCGTCCTGATAGCGCTGGGTCAGGCTGTTGCAGACTTCCTGCGCGTCGTAGCAGGCCCACTCGCAGCGGGAGTCGCCCAGACAGCAGGAGGGGGTCCGCAGGTTGGAGCCGGAACCGCCCAGGTCCTGATTCAGATCGTGGGTCAGATCCCAGAACAGCGGCTCAAGGTTCTCGGTCCGGGTGCCGAGGAAGATCATGTCACCGGTGGAACCATGCATGTTGGTGACGCCGGAACCGTACTTCTCCCACAGATTCATCAGCGCGCGGAGGTTCTCGGTGGTGTAGTAGAGGCCCGACGGCTGGGCGATACGGACGGTATGGAAATGCTCGACGCCGGGGAACCGGGTAGGAACGTCCGAATAGCGACCGACGATACCACCGCCGTAACCGAAAACGCCAACGATACCGCCGTGTTTCCAATGGGTGATCCGATCCTTGTATGAAAGCTCAAGCTGACCAAGGATATCCCAGCACTCAGGCTTGGTTTCTGCCTGCTGCTTGAGGTCGGTGACGAAACTCGGCCATGGACCTTTTTCCAGTTCGTCCAATAGAGGCGTTTCATGCTTTGCCATCAGTGTTCCTCCTAGAGATTATGTGGTTAAAAAAAACCTGTCAATTCAATTAGCCTGAACGAAAAATGCACGTCAATACAGGCAAGAACGCGCATTACTATATTGAATGCTCATTCAGAGGGCGAGCATAAACGCCCGGCAACCCTTTGTCAACAAAAAATCTAAGACACTGTCGCGCCATGCAAAACTGCGATGACAAGGGTATCCACCTTCACTCGATTCCGGCCTGCCGCAGCATGCTCTCTTCCGGGGTAGTCGACTCCGCAGAAACCATCCTACCCGAAAGCAGATCCAGCAGTCGGGTGGCCAAAACCTTGCCCAACTGCACTCCTTCCTGGTCAAACGAGTTGATGTTCCAGCAGAATCCCTGAAACGCGATCCGGTGTTCATAGATTGCCAGCAGCGCCCCCATGGTCCGCGGCGTCAGCCGGTCGGCAATCAGGACCGAATTGGGGCGATTCCCCGGAAAACACCGGGCAGGGTTGTCGTCCCGCTTACCCAGGGCCAGGGCCAGGGATTGGGCCAGCATATTGGCGATCAGTTTCTGCTGCGAACTCGTCCCGGCCACCTCGAGATCGAGGCCATACTGGCTGTAGCGGAAACCGATGAACTCCACCGGCACCACTTCGGTGCCTTGGTGGATCAGTTGGTAAAAGGCGTGCTGGCCATTAGTCCCCGGCTCGCCCCAGACCACCGGCCCGGTCTGCCACCCGACCGCCTTTCCATGCCGGGTAACCGACTTGCCGTTGCTCTCCATGTCGCACTGCTGCAAATGGGCAGGAAATCGGGACAGCGCCTGGCTGTACGGCAACACCGCCACCGTGGCATGGCCGAGGAAATTATGATTCCAGATCCCCAACAGCGCCAGCAGCAAGGGAACGTTCGCCCGGATGTCGGGCTCCAGGGCGGCCCGGTCGACCTCGTGCGCCCCTTGCAGGATTGCCATGACCGCCTCGAATCCCAGGGCGAACCCCAGGGTGACCAGCCCCACCATGGAGGTCGCCGAATAGCGGCCGCCGACGTAGTCCTCCATATAAAAGGACCGCAGATACGTGCCGGGGTCATCCATGGGGCTGCCCTCGCCAGTGACCGCCATCAGATGCCGGGCCGGATCCAGGCCTTCCTGCGCGAGCCGGGCGCGGACCAACTGTTCGTTGGTCAGGGTCTCCAGGGTGGAGCCGCTCTTGGACACGACGTTGAAGAGCGTGCGCGACAGATCGAGCCCGGCCAGCACCTCGGCCGTATCGTCGGGATCGACATTGGCGATGAATTGGGCGGCGCGGCCGGGAAGCGCGTATGCCTTCAGCGCCAGATACAGGGCGCGCGGTCCCAGGTCGGAACCGCCGATGCCCACCTGCACCATGGTGGTGAAGGGTTGGCCCTGGGCATTGGTGACGGTGCCGTCGGCCAATTCATCAAGAAAAATTCGCAATTTATCGAGTTCCCGCCGGGCCTTGGCCGTGGCCGCCGGCACCAGGGGCGGTTCCGCAAAGACATCGCGGCAGGCAGTATGGAGGACTTGCCGATTCTCACTGGCATATCCTTCGATGCGGTTCAGCACCGCCCCCTGCTGCATCGCCGCACAGGCGGCAACCAGCCCGGCCTCGTCGGCAAGCTCCTGCAGGGCATCCACAACCTCGGGGGTGACCCGCTGGGTTGCGTACAGCAGATCGAAGCCACAGCACGACGCCTTCATCGCGCCGATCCGCTGCGCAGTCAATCCGGCCGCCGCAGTCAGATCATGGGGGGCTTTGGCCAGGGCGGCAAGTCTGCCCACCGCTGCATATGCCGAAAAATCACGAAATTCCATAGACGTCTCCCCTTGCCTTGGGCAGTCACTGCCGCGCCAGTTCCTTCATCCGGGAAATAATGGCCCGATAATCTTCCTGCCCATAAATCGCGGAACCGGCCACAAATATGTTGGCTCCGGCCGCCGCCGCCCGGCCGATGGTCGCGGGGCCGATGCCGCCATCCACCTCGATGCCGGCCCCCGGATTCACCTGGTCGAGCATCTGCCGCAGCCGTCTCGTTTTCTCCAGCGAGGATTCGATGAACGACTGGCCACCGAAGCCGGGATTCACGCTCATCAGCATCACCAGGTCGACCTCGGTCAGGACATATTCGAGGGTGGAGAGCGAGGTGGCCGGGTTGAGCACCGCGCCGGCCTTTCTGCCCCGCTCCCTGATCGCGGTCAGGGTGCGGTGGAGGTGGGTGCAGGCCTCGACATGCACCGTCACCCAATCGGCGCCGGCGTCAATGAAATCGTGGATATAGCGATCAGGGTCGGTGATCATCAGATGGACGTCGACCGGCAGCCGGGTCACCGCCCGGACCGCACGGACCACCAGGGGGCCGATGGTGATGTTGGGCACGAAATGGCCGTCCATGACATCCACATGGATGACATCGGCTCCCGCCGCTTCGACAGCCCTGACCTCTTCGCCGAGTCGGGAAAAATCGGCGGAAAGGATCGAGGGCGCAATCATGAGGGATCGCATGGCACTCCCGAAAGAAAAGATGGCTCTTTGAGCAGCGCTGGCTGCCGTGAACCCGAAATATACCAGATTGTCCGGAAAAAAACCGGTTATTCGCGATGACGGACTGCCGGGAATTTCAATCGGTGCGGACACGCTCGTACTGTTGGCCGGGGACCTGGCGGACCAGTCCCTGCAATTCCAACTGGAGCAGGAGCCCGTGGATTTCGGCTACGGTCAGGCCGGTAGTCCGGACGAGGGCGTCGATGTCACGGGGGTAGACGTCCAGGGCGTCGAGCAGCCGCCGTTCCGGCTCCGTCAGCGGCGACGGCAAAGCGGTGTCGACCGGGTCGGATATGCACGCCCTGGTCCAGGACAACTCCTCCAGGATGTCGGCCGTGCTCTGCACCAGATGGGCGCCCTGCTGGATCAAACGATGGGTACCAGCGCTTTTGCGGGAATCGATCCGGCCCGGCACGGCAAAAACTTCGCGGCCCTGGTCGAGCGCCAGTCGGGCGGTGATGAGAGAACCCGATTTCTCGGTGGCCTCCACCACCACCACGGCCATGGCCAGACCACTGATGATCCGGTTGCGCGCCGGAAAGCGGAAGCCTTCCGGCCGTGTCCCCAGCGGATATTCGCTGAGCACGAGGCCGTTGGCCGCGATGCTGCCGAACAACTCGGCATGGGTCCGGGGATAGATCACGTCGATGCCGCAACCGAGGACCGCTATGGTGCCGCCACCGCCCGCCAGGGCGCCGCGGTGGGCAGCGGCGTCGATCCCGTAGGCGGCGCCGGAAACAACCGTCACTCCCGCGGCCACCAGCTCGGTGGCAAAGGTTGTGGCGACGCGACGGCCGTAGTCGGTGGCGGCCCGTGAGCCGATGACGGCCACGGCCGGCCGCTCCAGCCAATCGAGGGCACCACGGCAGTACAGGAGAACGGGGCTGTCGGGAAGAACGCGCAGGGCAGAGGGGAAGGCGGGACAATCGGGGGTCAGCAGGGTGAGATCGAACTCGCCGAGCCGACGCAATTCGTCACGGGCGCGCTGCCGGGCCGCAGCTCTCTGCCGGGTGTCGCTCAGGATGTCGACCAGTCGAGGACCGATACCGGGACGCGACCGGAGACCGGACGGATCATCAAGGACTGCCGCCGGCGATCCAAGCCAGCGAACGAGGCGGTTGATCAGGGTGCATCCCAGGCCGGGAAGCAACGAGAGGGTCAACCAGTCTTCGGCGGCCGGAGGGCGGGACAAGGGAGGCTAATCGGTCATGAAGGCGAGCAGTTCCTGGCTTCTCGCCGGGTGCCGCAGTTTTTTCAATGCCTGCGCCTCGATCTGGCGGATGCGCTCCCGGGTGACGGCAAAGCACTGCCCGACCTCTTCCAGGGTGTGGTCACAACCGATTTCGATACCATAGCGCATACGCAGCACCTTTTCCTCCCTGGGGGTCAGCGACCCCATCACCTTGCACAGGCATCGCTTGAGGCTTTCGGTGGTCGAATAGTCCTGGGGATCGGGATGGGCATGATTCTCGATGAAGTCGCTGAGCAGGGTATCCTCTTCATCGTTGACCGGTGCATCGAGGGAAATGGCGTCCTTGGCCGTTTTCAGGGCGATATGCACTTTCTCCACGTCGGTACCCAACTGCGCCGCCATCTCCTCCGGGGTCGGTTCCCGGCTTTCGACCCGCTGAAAATCCTTGGAGAACCGGAGCAGACGGTTGATGGTTTCGATCATGTGCACCGGCAGACGGATGGTCCGTCCCTGGTCGGCGATGCCGCGGGTCACGGCCTGGCGTATCCACCATGTGGCATAGGTCGAAAATTTGTAGCCCCGCTTGTAGTCATATTTCTCAACGGCCTTCATCAGGCCGATGTTCCCTTCCTGAATAAGGTCGGGTAACTGCATGCCGCGGTTCATGAATTTCTTGGAAACCGAGATCACCAGGCGGAGATTGGCACGGACCAACATATCCTTGGCCTGTTTGGCGGTCTCCCGCCCCATTTCGATTTCCTGCTGCACCTGGATGAAGGCGGGCCATGAAATGCCAATGGTTTCGGCCAGTTCGAGGGTGACGCGCTGCTCGACTTCGGCGGGATTGATTTCGGCGGATTCAGGGTGCAATAAATGCCGCCGGGCGGCAAGCAACAATTCCTGCTGGCGGGCAACCACCCGGACCTTGTTGAATTTCTGGGCCAATTCCTTGACCGCGTCGGCCACCGACAGCAACCCCTTGGAACACAGTCGATACGCCTGAAAGAGGTTGGCTATGTTGCTGCCTACGGCCAGGATGTCGGCTACCAAAGCGGTCTCCCTGGCCCCGTCGCCCGCATGTTTCTTCAATTCGAGAAACAGCTCCCGGCGCCGGGCATCGAGTTCGTTCGCCTTTTCCACCTGGTCGAGGAAGGCGTCCCGCACCGTGGTCAACTCCTCTTCGTCGTTGTCGGACAAGCCGCGGATCACCGAATTGATGCGGACATTGCCCCGCAGCAGATTCTCGGCCAGGTCGTTGAGCGCGGTGACCCCCAATGTCAGCCGCAGCACCGCCTGCTGAATGCGGGTTTCCCCATCTTCGACCATGCGGGCCAGTTCGATCTCCTCCTCGTGACTGAGCAACCGCTGGCTGCCCATTTCCCGGAGGTAGATGTTCATCGGATCGATGCTGCTCCCCGTTCCTCGCCGGTCGCCCGACCGCCTGTCCTCCCCCATGCGCCGGTCCAGGGATGAACGGCGCTCGATGCCGTTGCGAATGGCCCAATCGTCTTCCTCGTGCGTATCGCGTGCCCACCCCTGATGCGGTCTTTCGGCACATGCTTCGGGTTCTTGATCATCTTCCAAAAGAAAACTATCCGCTTCCATCACCCCTCCTTCACACCGCCGTCCGCTCAACGGCATATGCCTCGACACACCCGCCTTCCACGAAGAACGAAGAATTACAGCATATCAAAAGGATACGAGAAAAATACGGCTCATTCGTTTCAACTTGCCAAAATTACAGGAGATACATCAAAACCACCCTAAAATACAATTTTTTAAACTTATCCGATTTGTATCTTTTTTCAACATGTTAAATTAAAAAGCCCTTCTTTTTTTGTTCCATTTCCTGTTTCCGACGGATCAATTCCATCAACAACCCTGTATTCCCAAGGCTTTCAGCCCGATGGATCTCCTCCTGCAACTCAGCCACGGTCCGCTTGTGCACAGCCGCGCGCAGCCAGCGCACCAGTTCATCGCACATGGTTCGGGCCTGTTCCTGCTGACCGGTCTCATGCGGCAATCCCTTGGTGAGCACCTGCACGAGGTAGGCGCGGTCCTGCGTATCGGCGACATACGCGAGCACCTGCTCGGGTTGCCGGGAGACGGTCCCGTCCATCTGCGCCATCAGCTCGATCAGCCGGAGCGCGGTGGGTTCCCGGACCACATCCGCGAGGCCGGCCTGGAGGAGCTCGTCGAAGTATTCGGGATAGAGGACGAGAAAATCGATTACTTGCCGCTCCTGCATGGGCAGACGGGCAAGCCCCTCGGAGGGGGACGCCGCTTCGGCAGCGGCGCTCGGGCGCACCGTTGGTCGGCCGGACTGGAAATACGTGGGCGCCACTCCCAATTTTTCGCTGAAATGGGCCACCATCAGGGCCCGCTGCTCGGGAAGGGTCGACTCCCTGATGAGTTCCTTCAGTTCCGCGATGATCCTGTTTTTGCCCGTCAGGGTCAATCCGTGCGTCCGCACCAGGGCATCAAAGGCGAATTCGGCCAGAGGGCGGGCCGTTTCCACCAGGGCGGCGATCGCCGCCGGTCCCTCGGCACGGACATAGGAATCGGGATCGTGGCCGGCCGGTAGCAGGGCCACCCTCCCCTCGACCTGCTCGGCGAGGAAATAGGGGATGCTGCGCATGGCCGCCTTCAGGCCGGCCGCGTCGGCGTCGAACAGCAAAACCGCCTCGTCGCCGTAGCCGCGCAGGGTGCGGATGTGATCACGGGTCAAGGCGGTGCCCAGAGGGGCGACCACATTGTCGATACCGTGCACGGCGAGCAGGAGCAGATCGAAATTCCCCTCGACCACCAGGGCGCGGCGCTTTTTGCGGATGGCATCCCGATGCTGATGGAGTCCGAACAGGAGCCGGCTCTTTTCGAAAATCGGGCTCTCGGGCGAATTCATGTACTTGGGCTTGCCATCACCCAGGATGCGGCCGCCGAAGGCCACGATCCGCCCGGTCATGTCGGCTATGGGAAACATGACCCGCGAACGGAAACGGTCATAGTGGCCGCCGCGTTCCTTGCCGACCGCCAGCCCCGACTGCATCAGGGTGTCAATGGACAGGCCCTTGGCCAGCAGTTGCTCGGCGAGATAGCTCCAGCCGGCCTGTTCCGGGTCCGGCGCACACCCCAGACGGTAGCGCTCGACGATCGCGGCCGGCACGCCCCGCTGCTCAAGATAGGTCCGCGCCACCTTGCCCAGTTTTGGGTGGCGCAGGCACTGCTGATAGACGACCGCCGCCGCCTCGTTGGCCTCGTACAGTGCCTCGCGCCGGCGTAACTGGAGTTTTTCCGCCTCGGTCAGCTGCCGCTCCGCCAGCTCGATGCCGTATCTCTGCGCCAGGGTCTTGAGCGCCTCGGGAAACTCCATGCGATGATACTTCATCACAAAGGCGAAGACATCGCCGTGTTCGCCGCAGCCGAAGCAATGGAAGAATTGCCCCTGGGGATTGACCGTGAAGGAGGGCGTCTTTTCGTTGTGGAACGGACAGAGCCCGGTCAGGCGGTTGCCGGCCCGTTTCAGTTCGACCACCTCGCCGATCACCTGGACGATATCGGCGGCCTCCTTGACGGTATTCTTGATCTGCTCACGACTCGCTGAAATGGTCATACCTGTTCATTCGCGTACTTCGCTTTGTATCTTTTCCCCGGCGCGGGCCGGGTGGCCTTCGCCCCGACGGGAAGAGCGGTGTATCGGCCGGTCGACGGCGACGATCCCGCATGCTTTTTTTAGCATTGTCATTTATGGTGGCAATGGACAAGCAGGAAAAGGAAGGTGCGACGCCCTTCCGCTCCGGTCCGTTCCTTTCCCACTCCCCTTTTCGCGGAGGCGCACGACGGATTGACGCATGCACGACCTGGAAGGCACGCTCGCCCTGGAAATCAAGAAGGAGATGGCGGATCGCTATTTCGGCTTCCGCAAGATGATCGAGGAGGACAGCCAGCAGTACAGCCGGCATCTTCGGGAGGCCTACCGCCAACTGGAAAACGAGGTGGGATTCGATCTGATCAGGCTCTACATCCTCCTGGGGCGGGAATCCCTGATCCATGACTTCTTCCGCCTGACCGGCATGCGCGACCAGGTGTTTCTCGATCCCTACCTCCTCAGCTCGCCGACCATCCGGCAGCGGCTGTTCAAGGGGCAGCTCATCCACGGCCTCACCCGCCGCTCCCGCTTCCGCCACCTCTTTTTCGACCTCTACGACCGGCTGCGGGCAGGGGTGGCAACCTACACCGCCACCCTCAGGCGACTCGTCGAGGAAGGCAAGACCATTGCCGCTGAAATCGACGAATTCCACCGAAACAACGACCTGGGCACCATGATGGGATTTCTTCGCCGTCTGGACGGCGGGGCCATGCAGGAGGAAGGGCCGATGGTGGGCGGTCTCTCGCCGCAGCGGGACAGCGCCCTGGCGGGAAAAATGCGGCTCGCCACCCCGATCGGGGCCGAAACGCTCCTGCCAGCCATTCCGGACCTGCCGGCCGTGCACACCTGCCGGGGCAGATTGCAGGAACTCGTCGATACCGCCTTCACCGTCCAGGGCAAGCCCGAAGTGCGGGACTATACCCGCTAGCGGCCGACGGCACGCCCGAAACACTGCGACGGCGGCACCGGGCGAGCGACCGGCTACAAGCCGACCCAGTAGTCCAGGCGGTCGAGATGATACATGCAGCCGCCCTGCTGGGTCCACGCGCAGGCCCCCTGGATATCCATCCCCTGGTGGATGACGGAAACCGGCCGGTCCGAGGAAACGACCACCACGATGATCTTGGGATGCTCGGCGGTGAACCGCAGGGCCGAGTTGTAGCGCGCCCCCCTGGCAAGGTCCTCCCCCTCGAAGGCCCGTCCGTCGAGCAGGCAGGCAAAGCCGTGCAGATGCATGTCCGCGCCGATGTGGATCGCGCCATCCACCTTGGCCAGCGACTTGGTCAGCTTCAGGGTGTAGGGTTTGCGCAGATCCAGGGGCGGCGAGAGGGTCTGTCCCGAAATCCGGACCGGGCGTTCATTGAGATCGATGACGACCGCGCAGCCGTGTTTGCGGCGCTGGGCATGCTGCACCAGGCTGACCACGATCTTGAAAATGAAATAACAGTCGAATCGTTTGAGTTCCGACTCCAGCAGCAGTTCCTCCAACTGAACCAGCTTGGCTTGATAGGTGGTCGAGGAGAATCTGCCGTCGGCAAAACTGCACACCTTGCCGCGGTTCACCTTCAGAAACCCGTACCGGCCGCGGAAATCCGCGCAAATGGAGAAGGACGGCAGGGTATCGTCGCAGATGCCCAAGATGGCCCGCCCGTCGCTGACCAGGGAGCGGCCCGAACGCTCGACGGTGAGCAGCAGTTTGCGCACATGCTTGTAGTTGATCAACTGCGGCCGCAATTCTTCCTGAAACTTGACCAGAAAATGCAACTGGTCGAGCATGCCGGGATCGACGAAAAGCAGGCGCCCCTCCGCCCAGGACCCCTCCTCCTGGGTTTCGGAAATCATCAGCACGGCGTCCAGGATGGGATAAATCCGCATGGAGGTGTCCCAGCCGAGCTGCACGTTCATCAGGTCGATGATGTGGTCCCGGACCGCATGCGTGGCGTATTCCTTGAGAAAATATCCCGAGATACCGGTGTACAACTCCGCATCGTTGGCGAGATCGTGGGAAAATCGCCAGACCGCATGCTCCAGCCAGCACTCGGTCGGCCCGGTGGCACAGAGGTCGGGATGCTGTTCGGTGAACCACTGTTGAAAAAAGACCGATCCCGAATAGCCGCCATGGGACAAAAGACCCGCCAGTCCCGGATCCTTGATCGGGATGATTTCGGCGTAGTGCTTCCGGTCGAATCGGACCTTCTCGTTGGTCCGCCAGCTCTGATTGTCGAGATACAGACTTTTGCAGATCGGCTCGTGCCCCTTGAGCAGATTCTGGGGATCGCACAGCAGCATCGGGCTGTCCGGCCGGAGGGCGAAAATGACCGCCGCCCGGCTCGCGCCGGAAAAATGGGTCAGCCCGTCACTGAGGCCGTTGAGGATGTCGCTGACGCAACGGCGGACAAACGACTGCCGGACCCGGTCGTTCATGGGCAGCATCAACGGGTTCCCTGATGTCATCTGGCACTCATTCCTTTCCGGTCACGTCTGTTTGTCGGCAAGCCATTCAGGGTCACAGTACAGACAGGATACCGGAGCGTCAAGGCGATTTCCGCCCAACCCGCCGCACCTGTTCCTGCCGGCGCGGCGGGTTGGGCGGACGTTGCCCCTTGACAGGAATACAATCATGCCGATACTGGCATCGAGAACCATTATCAAATAACTGGAGGGTACATCATGGCGTTTGTGTGCACCACCTGCGGGGCAGCGGCGGAGACACCCGGCCACCTGTGCAGCCCGTGCGATACGGCCGCCAGCGGCACCTTTTGCGACATCGCGGGCAACGGCACCCGGCACGCGTGCCGGGACAAGACCGCCACTGTGCAGTTCTATTGCACTACCTGCGGTCAGGTGGCGGAAGAAAAGCGGTATCTCTGCAATCCCGAGCCCATCGACAACTGATGCCGTTGCCGGGGCCGACCGACGCACGTCATCGACCGCACCCCGTCGTCTGGATGACGGCGCGGTGCGGCATGCCATTTTCCGTGCGCATCCGAAGTTCGAAGAGAACGCCTTCCCCGCTCGCCGCTGCATTCCCGGCCAAAAAGAACTTGGCCAAGCGGTCTTTTCCGCCTATCATGGCCGGACAACAAACACCGTCCGTCCTTGCCCGCCCCCGACGGATCGGAATTCCAGAACGGTCCCAGCGAGCGGTATGCCCATGGAAGACTCTATTGCCGAAGAACTCGTCACCATCATCAAGAAGCAAAAACAATCCGAGTACGAGGAGGCCTTTGAACGGGCTTTTGAACTGACCAAGGCCTACGCCGGTTCGGCCAATGCCCAGGCTTCGACCATCCCCTTCGTCTTCGAGCGGCTGTTCGAACTGTTTGTCACCGGCAAGGCCAGATCCTGACCGCCGTCTCCGTCTTCCCTTCGGCCCGGTCTTTTTTCCGGCTGCTATCGGTTACGGAAAGTGACGCCAGGGACGCCTGCGTTACCGTGCCTGCAGATGGCGCTGAATCATCTGCAGATCCTGCCAGGCCGCCTTCTTCAACTCCACATTTTTAAGGAGAAAACGGGGATGAAAGGTCGCCATGATCTGGAGCGGCTCGCCGGCCGGCCGTGCCAGCCGGCAGGGATGGAACCGGCCGCGCGTTCGGAAAAGCGACCCCTGCGCCCCTGTGAGCGAACAGGCCGCGATCTCTCCCATGGCGCACACCACCCTGGGCCGCACCAGTTCGATTTCCCGCAACAGGTATCCATGACAGCACCGGATGCTGTCGTCTCCGGGAATGTCCGAAGGCAGCGGACAGCATTTGACCGCATTGGTCACATACACCTGTTCAGGCGAAAGGCCGATGGCGCGCATCATATTCCAGAGCATGGTGTCCTCGGTGGCACCGAACAGGGTCGTGGCGGCAAAGCCGGTGCTCTGGTCGGAATAGTCGCCGACCACCACCAGCAATGCATCCGCGCTGCCCATGGCGTGGACCACACCCTGCCTGGCCGTCGCCAGGGGACATTGGCGGCAGGCATCGATTTCACTCCGGAGAGCCTGCAACGCGGACGCGGCTGTTCCCGACGCTTCAGGCTGCGGCGCCTTGATACGCTCGGGCGGAGCCGCCCTGCCCGGCTCTCCCCCGCTTGCGGCCGGGCGGGCTTGCGCGCCGCCGGAACGCAGAAATTGTGCGAGCACCGGGGACAGGGGATACCGCTCAATGCCCATCTGCTGATGGTAGCGCAACACGGTCCTCAGGGCAGCAGCCGAATTGAGAACGGCTGCCCGGTCGGCCGGCGGCGTCCCCCGTTCAGGCCCCGCACCCTTGTCACTGGCCCCGCCCGTCATGCCGTCGCCTCTTTCCCTGTCCATGACAGCCTCATCTGCCATCACGATTATTCCTTTTTCTTTTTGGGTGTTTCAAACTCGAACACTGTTTCGTTTTTTTTCAGCAGGCCGTGCTTTTTCCGCGCCACCTCTTCCAAATACTTGTCATCGGAGCGCAGCCGGTTGATATCTTCGGTCAGCTCGGTATTTCGCGCCTCAAGACGGCTGTTTTCCTCGGTTAGGGTGGCGATATCCTTTTTCAGTTGCAGGTATTGAAAAAACCCGCGTCCGGGGGCGAACAGCACCCACAGCAGGAAAAAAACCACGATCGCCGCGCCAAGAAACCAGAGCATCTTCCTGTCCGGGCGGTTATCCTCATGCTGTTTGCGTATCGCCATGTGCATTTTCAATGTCGTGTGGTAAGCCCGTTATGGAACATCAGAACACATGCCTGGTGAGTGCCTGCCTCACCGGACTCTGCACCCGCTACGACGGCCAGAGCAAGCCGGATCCCGCCTGTCTGCGCCGGTTGGCGACCTGCCACTGGATCCCCGTCTGCCCCGAACAATTGGGCGGCTTGGCCACACCACGGCCCGCGGCCACCCTGACCGGCGGCGACGGCCACGGGGTGCTGGCCGGCACGGCCCGGGTCGTCGACCGGTTCGGCACCGACGTGACCGCAGCTTTCGTCCGCGGCGCCCAGATGGTGCTCGCCATTGCCCAGGCGCAGAACATCACCCTCTGTCTGCTCAAGTCCGGCAGCCCCTCCTGCGGCTTCGATCCTCTGGGGGTAACCGCCGCCCTCCTGCAACGCCACGGCATCCAGATCATCTCCTTCTAGCCGCCGCTCCGCCCGGCGGCGGCTCAGGCGTCCGGAGGGACGCTCTCTTCCCTGCGCTTGTCGAGCCCCATCAGCCTGATCAGCAGAATACCCGACTCGTAGAGCAGATAGAGCGGCACGCCCATCAGCGCCATATTGAGAACATCCGGGGTCGGGGTCAGGACAGCGGCCAGAATGGCGATCGCCAGCACCGCGTACCGCCTGTTCCTCTCGTAGGCTTTCCGGGAGATGACCCCGACCTGCGCACTGAAGACCATGAAGACCGGCAGTTCGAAAATCACCCCGAAACCGAACAGAAACAGGGTTACGAAGGTGACGAAGCGATCCACCGAGATCACAGCCCGCAGCTCTTCGGACTGAAAGCTCAGCAGGAAATTGATGCCGAACGGCAGGGTGACCAGGGCGCAGAAAACCGTGCCGATATAGAAGAGCACGCAGGTGGCCACCACAAACCAGGTCAATTTTCTGCCGGTCACCCCGAAGGGCTTGCCCATCGCCTTCCACAGCACGAACATGCACAGCGGCATGAGCAGGTAGAGCGCGCCGAAAAAGGCCAGATTGACATGGGCGAGAAAGGGTGCGGCCACGGAAAAGAAGTAGAGCTTCTCACCGAGATGATCCTGCAATCCGGTCAGCAGCCGGCTGGAGGCGAAAAAAAGGGCAAGGGTGGTGCCCGCCACCGTCAGAGCGAGCACTTTCAGAAATCCGCGCAGCTCATGCAGAAAAATGGCCAGGGATTTCAGGGAAAGGGTCATGGCGCGCAGGCAACGAACAGGTTGAGGACACGAGACGGAAACGGCAAAAGGGTAGCAAAACGGAAGGAGAATAGCAATTGATTACCCGTTGCGTTTCGCCGGACGCCGTGATAAAAGCCGTTCACACCGGCAGACGGCCGCAGATCACGGCGCCCGTCTGTGCCTCCCTGGCCATTACCCGCTCACACCGTCATGCTTGAATTACGCTTTGTCCGGGAAAACCTGGAACTGGTCCGCCAGAAAAGTTTGCTCCGCGGCGTCGATCCGCAGCTCATCGACCGGTTCGCCGCCACCGACCAAAAGAGACTCGCGACGATCGCCGAGGTCGAGGCCCTGAAAAACCGCCGCAACACGGTCTCGAAGACCATCGCCTCGCTCAAGCAGTCGGGCGACAACGGGCTGGCCGAACCGCTGATCAAGGAAATGCGCCAAGTCTCCGACCGAATCAAGGAACTGGACACGGAGCTGGCGGACATCGAGCACGAGCTGCAGGACGTGATCATGGCCATCCCCAATCTCTGCGACGATTCCGTGCCCGCGGGGGGGGGCGAGCAGGACAACGTCGAGATCAAGCGATGGGGCGCAATTCCGGCCTTTTCCTTTCAGCCCCGCCCCCACTGGGAGATCGGCGAGCAACTCGGCATCCTCGATTTCGAAACCGCCTCCCGGCTGGCCGGCGCCCGTTTCGCCCTGCTCAAAGGGTTCGGTTCCCGGCTGTCGCGGGCCCTGGTCAATTTCTTCCTCGATCTGCACACCCAGCGGCACGGCTACACCGAGGTGCTGCCCCCGTTCATGGTCAACGCCAAAACCATGACCGGCACCGGCCAACTGCCGAAGTTCAAGGAAGACCTGTTCAAGGTGGAAGGCTGGGATTTGTGGCTGATTCCCACCGCCGAGGTGCCGGTCACCAACATGTACGCCGAGACGACCATCGACGAGGCCGACCTGCCGCTCAAACACACCGCCTACACCCCCTGCTTCCGTTCGGAGGCCGGCTCCTACGGCAAGGACACCCGGGGGCTGATCCGGCAGCATCAATTCGAGAAGGTGGAACTGGTCAAGTTCACCACGCCGGAAGCCTCCTGGGATGAACTGGAGACGCTGCTGGCCGACGCCGAGGCCGCCCTGCAACTGTTGGAGCTGCCCTACCGGGTGATTACTCTGTGCACCGGTGACCTGGGCTTCTCCGCAGCCAAAACCTACGACATCGAGGTCTGGCTGCCGGGACAGAACTGCTACCGCGAAATCTCTTCCTGTTCCAATTTCCTCGACTTCCAGGCCCGCCGGGCCGGCATCCGTTATCGGCCCAAGGGCGAGAAAAAGAGCCGTCTGGTCCATACCCTCAACGGCTCCGGACTGGCCGTGGGCCGGACCCTGCTGGCCATTCTCGAGAATTACCAGCAGGCCGACGGCACGGTGCGGCTGCCTGGGGCGCTGGAACCCTATTTCCAGACCCGCTTCTGACCGGTGGCGCCGGGACGATTCCCGGCGCGCAGCCGACATTTCCTCTTTCTTCGTTCTTTTTATTCCAGCAGACTGGCCGGTTTTTCCAAAGCAAGCCCGATCAGACGATCCAGCAGGGCGCTAAAGGGATAGCCCACCGCCGCCGCGGCCTGGGGCAGGAGACTGGTGGGGGTCATACCCGGAATGGTGTTAGTCTCCAGCAGATACAATTCATCTCCGGCCAGGATCATGTCCGTGCGGCTGTAGCCGCGCAGTTGCAGGCAGCGATGGGCCCGCACCGCATAGTCCTGCGCCTTGTGCCGCACCGCGTCGCTCACCTCGGCCGGGCAAATCTCCCGGCTGGCCCCCGGCTGATACTTGGCCTCGTAATCGAAGAACTCGTAGCGGGTATCGGGGATGATCTCGATCAGGGGCAGGGCCTCGGGATGGTCGTTGCCGAGCACGCCGGCCGTCAGCTCGCGCCCCTTGATGTACTGCTCGACCATGACCTCGCTGTCGTGCCGCAGGGCCAGCCGCAGGGCCTCGGGGAGTTTGCCGGGCTCCCGCACGATCGACATGCCGATGGACGATCCCTGCCGCACCGGCTTGACCACACAGGGCAGGCCGACCTCGGCGAGGATCCGGCCGGTGTCCCGCAGGTCGTGTGGCTCGACCATGATCCAGGGGGCCACCGGCAGGCCGTTCAGGCGGTACATGGTCTTGGCCAGGTTCTTGTCCATGGCCAAGGCGCTGCCCAGCACCCCGGCTCCCTGGTAGGGGATGCCGAGCAGATCGAGAAACCCCTGAATGGTGCCGTCCTCGCCGTTCACCCCGTGCAGCAGGAGAAAGGCGACATCGATGGTGGCGGCATCGTTCGCGATCCGGGCCAGATCGGTGGCGGGATCGTAGCGGACCACCTCGTACCTGTCCGGATCGAGCGCCTGCGCCACCCCCGCCGCGCCCCGCAGCGAGACCTCGCGTTCGTCAGATGTGCCCCCGGCAATCAATGCCAATCGAATCTTCGCCATGGTCGGCCTCCCGTTGCATGAACATGATGCGCAGCCCCGATGCGCTGCCGCCGCCATGTTACCATCACTCCCGAGAAAAACAATCAAAAGGGGGACGGCCAGAAAACGGTCCGGGAAATGCCCGAAAAACATGCGGGGGCCGGTGGCCTCCGTGCCGCCGTCGTGCCGGAAAACTACCTGCAATTCCATTATTTGATTTGACACAACCGCGAAAAACAGCTAGGCTGTTTGTTTCAAACCCCACCCTTACCAACGGCGAAAGCCAACCACCAAAGGAAGTGATGCGACATGATCGAAGTAGATGTCAGAGGTGACCTTGAATACGCGATCAGACAGTTGAAGAAAAAACTGCAGATCGACGGTATCAAACGTGAGCTGAAACGGCGGGAATACTACGAAAAGCCCAGTGTCAAAAAACGCCGCAAAGCAGCGGAAGCCCTGCGCAAACTTCGCAAGTTCAACCGGTTGAGAAACCGGGTTTGAGCAACGCGCCCCAACGGTCAGCCGTTGGGGCGTTTGTTTTTCCTCCTTTCTTTTTCACACGCCCCTGCACGCCACCGCCCTTGTCGACCACCTGCCGGATTTCCTGCGTCATCTGACCATCCAGAGGCGCTTGGCCAAGAATACCGTTGCCGCCTACGGGGCCGATCTGCGCGCCTTCTTCCGCTTTCTCGCTCGCTCCGCCCCGCTGCTGTCCGAAGAGGTCGGCAGGGAAGAGGTGCAACTGTTTTTCCTCCATTGCCATCAGCGCCGGATCAGCGCCCGTTCCAATGCCCGTCGGCTGGCCGCACTGCGCGCCTTTTTTCTCTTCCTCGAAAAACGGGGCGTGCTGACCGGCAATCCCCTGGCCGAAATCGACGGCCCCAAAATCGGTCGCAGCCTGCCCAAGGTGTTGACCGTCGCCGAAGTCGACACCCTGCTGCGGCCGCCGGCACAGCCCTCTCCCCTGGCGCTGCGCAACTCCGCCATGCTCCATCTTCTCTACGCCTCGGGGCTGCGGGTGTCGGAACTGGTCAGCCTGCCTGTGAGCGGCTGCAATCTGAACAGCGGCCATCTCCGCATCCTGGGCAAGGGCAACAAGGAACGGGTCGTGCCCTTCTCGGCGACAGCCGGCGAGCGGGTGCGCGAGTATCTCGAACGGGGCCGGCCGCTCCTGCTCAAGGGCAGGCCGAGCCCGATGCTGTTCTGCTCCAACCGGGGCACGGCCATGACCCGCACCCGCTTCTGGCAGATCATCCGGCAGGCAGCCCTGGCGGCCGGGATCACCAAGGAGATCAGTCCGCACATGCTCCGCCACTCCTTCGCCACCCATCTGCTCGCCGGCGGCGCCGACCTGCGCTCCGTCCAGATGATGCTCGGCCATACCGACATCGCCACCACCCAGATCTATACCCATGTGGACGGCGACCGCCTCAAGGCGGTCCATCGCCGCTTCCATCCCCGCGGCTAGGCCCGTTCCGCCTCCATGCCGGCCGTGGTCGTCACCGCCGGCAAGTCAACCAGAAAGACGGTACGGCCGGGTTCGGATCGGACTTCGATGCCGCCGCCGTGGGCGCGGACGATGCCGTACGAGACCGGCAGGCCGAGCCCGGAGCCTTCGATCGCCGCCTTGGTGGTGAAAAACGGCTCGAAGATCCTGCCGAAATGTTCGGGCGCTATCCCCGGGCCGCTGTCTTCCACGCAGACCACGACCCGTCCGTTGTCCTTGGCCGTCCTGAGGATCAGGACGCCGCCGTGGGCGGCCATGGCATCGGCGGCATTGATGATCAGATTGATGAACACCTGGCGGATCTGGTCCTCGATCGCGTCGATGCACAGGGGATGGCGGTCATAGGCCCGCACCAGGGTGATTTTCTTCTTGTCCAGGAAATTGCGGTGCAGGGTCAGGATCTCCTCCAGCAGCCGGTGGACGTCGAACACCGTCTTCCTGCCGGTGGAGGGCCGGTTGAACTGTTGCAGGTCCCGGATCAGCTTGCGCATGCGGTTGCATTCGTTTCCCGCCAGCCGGAGCAATTCCTGTGCCTCCGCATCGCGATCCAGTCGCCGCTGGACGTCGCGCAGGGCAAAACTGATGCCCAGCAGCGGGTTGCCGAATTCATGCGCGATGGAGGCCGCCAGTTTGCCCACCGCCTCCATCTTCTGGGCGTGGTGCAGTTGCTCGACCAGCTGTTGCTCGCGGGTGATGTCTCGGCCCATGGCCACCACATGGGTCCGGCGCCCATGCCGGTTCAGGATGGGAAAAACGGCCACATCCAGGGTGATGGTTCGCCCCTGCGGGGTTGGGCGAGTCAGGGTGCCTGTCCACGGCTCGCCCTTCTCGATACGCGCCCGCATCTGCTCGGTCTGTTCGCCGAAGTTGAGCCCGGCCAGACAGTCGAGCGCCTGTTTTCCCTTGACCTCGGCCCCGTCACATCCCAGCGCCTGTTCCAAGCTGGCATTGACGTACTCGATCCCGCCTTCCGCATTGGCGATCAGAATCAGCGCCGGCGCCTGGCGGATCACCTTGGTGAACAGCAGCTTTTCCTGTTCCAGTTGCTGCTGGCGACTGATGTCGGCATAAAAGACCACGGCACCCGTGCACCGGCCGTGCTCGAAAACCGGATAGGAGCGCAGATTGACCAGGAGCGACGAGCCGTCGGGCAGACAGAGGGGCATTTCATCGGCGAGCAGGGCCTTGCCCTCGGCAATGGTGGCCCAGATCAACCCGCTCAGCACCTGCGAATGAATCGCCGCCGACTCACCGGCGGCAAGCAGCGTCAGAATATCCTGGCCGATGATCCGGCACGGATCCGTTTCGGAAAAATGCTCCAGTCCCGCCCGGTTGATGAAGGTGCACCGGCCCTCCGTGTCCACGCCCAGGACGACCTCCTCGGTGGCATCCAAAAACAGGCGCAGACTCTCCCCCTGGGTTTCCAGGTCGACCAGGGCCCTGCGCCCGCTCGCACAGAGAAAATTGAACGCTGCCGCCACCTGATCGAGTTCGTCGGGACTGCCGGCAGCGGGCCGGTCCAGCTTGAGCGGCGCAGGCTGACCGTGTTTGAGGTCGATGTTCTCGGCATAGCTGGCCAAATGAGTCAGGTGCCGGGTCAGTTTATCCCGAAACAGGAGGAGGATGAAGCCGGAGACGAGAAAGGTCTTGACCGCGTTGCTGGCCAGGAGCACGATGATCCGCTGGGTCAGGCGCTGATTGATCCCCTCGAAGGAGGCGGTGACCCGGAGCTGCCCGATCTCCTCGAAGCGACCCCGGACCTGGTGGCGCAGCGGAAAAACATGGGTGACGCTGTTGGTGAGGCTGGGCTTGCCCCTGGACCAGGCGATCTGACCATCCATTTCCACCGCTGCGTGGACAATATCCTCGCGTCTGATCAAGCCCTCGAGTTGCAAGTTGACCTGCAACTCGTCGAGGATCCACACGCTCTCCTCGAGTGGGCGCAGGCTGCTTTCCTCGATGACATTGAAAAAAGCATAAATTCCACCAACATCGCGTCGATAATCGAGATACAGCTGAAGAGCGGTGGCCAGGCAGGCCACCATGCTGCTGAACAGGATCACCTGAAAGGTCAAGCGATAGGCTATGCTGCGCTTCTTCCAGTGCATCAACACCGCGCCCTCGTCAAAGAGGCTCCGTTCGTCCGGGGCGCCGTCTCCACCGATACCCGCATCCGGAAACCGGCTCGTTCGGCGGAAGCAGGCTCATGGCTCTATCTCCAGCAGCGGGCTCGCCTGCCCCTGCCCGGCCAGCAGCAACCGCACCGCTTCCTCGCCCGGCAGCCGCTGGCTCGCTTCCCGCAACACCAGATCGGGGTAGTTGTTGATTTCGCTCAGGTGGGCCAGCACCAAGAGCCGCAGGCAGCCACCGGCCAGGTCGGCGGCGAGGTCGAGGGAATCGGGATTGGCCAGGTGGCCCCGGCTGGAGAGCACCCGCTGTTGCAGCGGCAGGGGGTAGGGCCCTTCCTTCAGCATTTCGACATCGTGGTTGGCCTCCAGGACCAGGGCCTGGCAGGTGCGCAGCCGGTGGCGGATCAACCGGGTGATGGTGCCGGTATCGGTGCAGTACCCCAGGCTGAGATTGCCGTCGTCGAGCACGAATCCCACCGGGTCGGCGGCGTCGTGGGACACGGCAAAGGGATGGATGTGCAGCCCTTCGATCACAAAGGCTTCGCCGACGCCGAACTCCTGCCGCAGCGGCAGATGGCCCGCCCTGGCCTCCGCCGCCCGGTGGGTCGCCTCGTTGGCATAGACCGGCAGCTTGAGCCGGCGAGCCAGCACCCCCACCCCCTTGACATGGTCGTCGTGCTCATGGGTCAGGATGAGCGCGGTCAGGCTCTCCGGAGCGATGCCCAGTGCCCGCAGGCGGGTGATGATTTCCTTGCCCGAGAAGCCGTTGTCGATGAGCACCCGGGTCGATCCGGTCTCCACCAGGGTGCAGTTGCCCCTGCTGCCGCTGCCGAGAACCGAGAATCTCACGATGCGCTGTCCGATCCGGCAGGCTGCCCGTTCCCGCGCAGGCCGGTATGGCCGAAACCGCCGCTGCCGCGTTCGGTGGGCGCCAGTTCCGCCACCACCCGCAGCTCCGCCCGGACCACCGGCGCCAGCACCAGTTGGGCGATGCGGTCGCCCCGCCTGATGGTGTACGGCACCCGGCCCAGATTGACCAGGGCGATTTTGACCTCGCCCCGGTAATCGGCATCGATGGTCCCCGGCGCGTTGATCACGGTGATGCCGTGTTTGACTGCCAGCCCGGACCGGGGCCGGACCTGGATCTCATAGCCTGGAGGAATGGCCACGGCAAAGCCGCAGGAAATCAGGCCGATTTCGCCCGGCTCCAGTACAAGGGGCTCGGTCAGGGCCGCCTCCACATCCATGCCCGCCGCCAGCGCGGTGGCGTAGGCCGGTACTGCCAGCCCCGCGGCCTGCTCCGGATGCAGCCAGGTCAGGGCAACGGTTTTCGTCTCCATTGGTGTCCATCGTCCATCGTGTTGAAGCTGATACAACAAAAAAAGCCGGCGACCGCACAGGCGGCTACCGGCTTCATGGGGCGGTGCTGCATCGCAGCGGACAATTATGCCTCGCCGTCGGCCAGAGCCGCCTTGCGGCTCAACCGGATCCGCCCCCGGTTGTCGATGTCGATCACCTTGACCTTGATCACATCGCCTTCCTTGACCACGTCGGTGACGTTCTTCACCCGTTCGTTGGCCAGCTCGGAGATATGGACCATGCCATCGGTGCCGGGAAGGATCTGGACAAAGGCGCCGAACTCCTTGATGGTACGGACCTCGCCCTCGTAGATCCGGCCGACTTCCGGCACCGCGGTGATCTGTTGGATCCGCTGGACCAGGGCATTGGCCATCTCGCTGCTGTTGCTGAAGATCTTGATGGTGCCGTCGTCCTCGACATCGATCTTGGAGTCGAACTCCATGGTCATCTCGCGGATGATCTTGCCGCCGGGGCCGATGATGTCGCGGATCTTGTCCGGATGGATCTTGATGGTCACATACTTGGGCGCATGCTCGGACACCGCCGCCCGGGGCGAACCGAGAGCCTCCTCCATTTTCGAAAGGATATGAATCCGGCCCTTCTTGGCCTGGGCCAGGGCCTGGGCCATGATCTCCCGGTCGACGCCCTCGATCTTGATGTCCATCTGCAGACCGGTGATGCCTTCGCGGGTGCCGACCACCTTGAAATCCATGTCGCCGAGATGATCCTCGTCGCCGAGGATATCGGTGAGCACCACCACCTGGTTTTCCTCCTTGATCAGTCCCATGGCCACCCCGGAAACCGGGGCCTTGACCGGCACGCCGGCATCCATCAGCGCCAGGCTGCCGCCGCAGACCGTGGCCATGGAGGAGGAACCGTTCGATTCCAGGACCTCGGAAACCACCCGCAGGGTGTAGGGGAAGGTGTCGCCGGCGGGCAGGACCGCCTCGATGCCGCGGCGGGCCAGGGTACCGTGGCCGATGTCGCGGCGGCTCGGACCGCGCAGCGGCCGGACCTCGCCGACGCAGAAGGGCGGGAAGTTGTAATGGAGCATGAACCGCCGGTAGACGTCGCCGCCCAACCCCTCCAGATGCTGCTCGTCGCGCTCGCTCCCCAGGGTGCAGATCACCAGGGCCTGGGTTTCGCCCCGGGTGAACAGGGCCGAGCCGTGGGCCCGGGGCAGAATGCCGACCTCGCAACTGATCGGCCGGACCTCCTCGAAGGAGCGGCCGTCGAGCCGCTGCCCCTTGCTGACGATCCTATCCCGCATCACCCGTTTCTTATAGTCGCTCAGCAGGCCGCTCACCTCGGCGGGCGATTCGTAGAGATCGGGATCGAGCCGGGCCAGCACCTCTTCCTTGAGACGGCTGTATCGTTCGGCGCGGGCGAGTTTCTCGGCCGTGGTCACCACCTCATCCATGCCGGCGGCCGCCAGTGCCTCGACTTTTTCCTTCAAATCGGCATTGACCACCGGTACCGCCACGTCGCGCTTGCCTTTGCCGGCCTGTTGCTGCAACTGCAACTGCGCGTCGATCAACGGCTGAATGCCGGCATGGGCGAAAAAGATCGCCTCGAGGACCACATCCTCCGGCAATTCCCCCGCCTTGCCTTCGACCATGACCACCGCGTTCCGGGTCCCGGCGACCACCAGGTTGATCCGGGAATGCTCCAGTTGGGTCTTGGTGGGATTGAGCACGTACTGACCGTCGACATAGCCCACCCGGGCCGCGCCCACCGGGCCGCCGAAGGGGATGTCGGAGATGAGCAGGGCCGCCGAGGCCCCGTTCATGGCCAGAACATCCGGGTCGAAATCCTGGTCCGCCGAAAAGACGGTGGCGATCAACTGGGTCTCGCAGTCATAGCCGTCGGGAAACAGCGGCCGTAGCGGCCGGTCGATCAACCGGCAGGTCAGCACCTCCTTCTCGCTGGGACGGCCGATCTCCCGGCGGAAATAACTGCCGGGGATGCGGCCGGCGGCGTACATCCGTTCCTGATATTCGATGGTCAGGGGCAGGAAGCCCATGTTCTTCGGTTCGTTTTCGGCCACCACCGTGACCAGGACCTTGGTGTCGCCGCTGGAAACCACCACGGAGCCGTTGGTCTGTTTGGCCATCTTGCCGGTTTCCAGGCCGATGGTCCGGCCGCCGATCTCGGTTGCAACTGTGTGTATCATACCTTCTCCTGTTCCGGTTCTTCCGGAATATACGTTGGAAAAACAATGCAACCGGCCCGGCTCAATGCCGCCACAAAGGCACAAAGGATGCAGCGACAAACCCGCACCCTTGCCCGTTCTCCCTGTGTCCTTTGTGTCTTTATGGCGCTGCCGCTGCCGTGGCGCGGTCGCATGGTGAAAAAACGGACGGCGGCCCCCTATGGCCCGCCGTCCGGAAACGACGTCCTACTTGCGGATGCCAAGCTGCTGGATGAGGGTCCGGTACTTGGCGATATCCTTCTTTTGCAGATATTTGAGCAGATTGCGGCGCTGACCGACCAGCCGCAGCAGGCCGCGGCGGGAATGATGGTCCTTGGCGTGCGTCTTGAAATGCTCGGTGAGATAGAGAATCCGATCGGTCAGGAGGGCGATCTGCACCTCGCAGGAGCCGGTGTCGGTCTCGTGGGTCTTGAATTTTTCGATGAGTTCCTTTTTCTTTTCCGTTGTTTGTGCCATGGGGGGCACCTCCACTTTCCTTCTGCTGCCAGAAAAGCAACTTCCCTCAGCCTCTCTGGAGTCTGGACAGATTGTCCCTGATCCCGGGTCAGAGGGACGACCCCGGGGGACGGTATGAGCTTCTATACTCCACGCCGATCAACCGTGGCAAGTGCAAAAGCACGGTTGCCCGGCAATTTGCAGCACCTCGGCAATGCCGCGCCGCCGGGCGCGCAACAGGTGCAGGCCGTGGTCGGCGAACAGTTCCTCGCCCGGCAGGCAGTCCTCGACGGCGAACCGGCCCGACCGGGTCCGCCGCAGGGCGACGAGATGGGCACCGCAGCCGAGCGCCCGGCCGATGTCGGCCGCCACCACCCGGATGTAGGTTCCCCTGCTGCACTCGATCTCGACGCTCACCTGGGCGGAGACGGCATCGTAGGCCAGCAGTTCGAGACGAAATATCTCCACCGGCTTGGGCGCCTTTTCGATCCGCTCGCCCCGGCGGGCGTAGACATACAGCGGCTTGCCCTTGTGCTTTGCCGCCGAAAAGGGCGGCGGCGCCTGCATCTGTGGCCCGACGTGGCGCCGGAGGCAGGCGGTCAGGACCGCCTCGTCCAACTCCGGCACCGGACTGGTGGCCACGACACTCCCCTCGGGGTCGAGCGTCGTGGTCTCCACGCCCAGCTGGAGCCGGGCCACATAGGTTTTGCGTCCGGCCATGAACTGCTCGATGTGCCGGGTGGCCGCCCGGCCGGCGCAAACGATCAGCAGGCCGGAGGCAAAGGGATCGAGGGTGCCGGCGTGGCCCACCTTCTTGATACCGAGCAGCCGCCGGATCCGGCGGACAACAGCGAAGGAGGTCGGTCCCGCCGGTTTGTCGACCAGAAAGAAGCCCTCGCTCCATTCCGGCTTGTCCTCCCCGGTAACCGCGGCCGCCACGATCATGGCCATTGCTATCCCTGCACCTCTTGCCGGAGCAGTTGCAGTAGGGCGTCGCGCACAGCCTCCATGCCCTGGCCCTTGATCCGGAAGCCGCTGGCGTTGCGATGGCCACCGCCGCCGAACCGGGCCGCGATCAGGGACACATCGCATTTCCCCTTGGCACGAAGGCTGACGGAGACGTGCAGCGGCTCCACCTCCTTGAGGAACACCGCCACCCGCACCGAACTGACCGCCCGGGGCAGGTTGACGAAATATTCGGTATCCTCCATGGTGGTGTAGGTGCGTTCCAGCATCTTCTGGGTCACCCGGATGATGGCGATCCGGTCCCGCTCGTGCATCTCCAGGGTCGCCAGCACCTCCTGCATCAGCCGCAGCCGTCCCAGGGTGTAGTTGTCGTACAGATTGCTGGACACCTGATCCGGCCGCACGCCACGGCGGATCAGATCGCCCGCCACGGCAAAGGTGTGGTTGCTGGTGGATTCGTAGCGGAACGAACCGGTGTCAGTGCTGATCGCCGCATACAGGCACTCGGCCGCCCTGGTCGAGATGTCCGCGCCCAGGGCCATGGCCAGGTCGTAGATCATTTCGCCGGTGGACGAGCGGTGCGGTTCGATCCAGTCGCCGTCGCCGAACCCCTGGTTGCCCCGGTGGTGATCGATCACCATCAGGGGACGGAATCCGGTCAGTTCGGCGTTGTGCCGGCCCAGCCGGTAGGCGTCGCCGCAGTCGAGGCAGAGGGCGAGAAAATCATCCCCGGCCCGGGCGACGAATTCCCGCACCCGAGTCATCTCGGTCTGGATCTGGCCGCAGCCGGGCAGGAAGCGGTAGAGCGGCGAAACCGGCTCCTCCAGATAGCGGAACACCTGCTTGCCCATGCCTTCGAGGATGTCCGCCAGGCCGAGCAGGGAACCCAGCGCATCGCCGTCGGGATTGAAATGGGTGGCCAGGAGGATGTGCCCCTTGTCGCGGACGGCTGCCGTCACGGCTTGTTCAGGACCGGTCATGCTTTCGCTCCTCCTCGATTTGGCGGAACAGGCTGTCGATGCGCGCCGCTTCTTCGTTGACGCTGTCAAAATAAAAAAGCAGATCGGGCGTATAGCGCAGGTTGACCGTCCTGGCCAGGTGGCTGCGGAAAAATCCCTTGGCGCTCCTCATCCCTTTGAGCGCCGGACCGCTCTCCTGGCCGGCCGGAACGGTGAAGTAAATCTTGGCCTGCTTGAGATCGGGCGTCACCACCACCCGCGTGACGAGCACGCCCGCCAGGCGCGGGTCCGCGACCTGCTGCAGGAGGAGCATGGTCAACTCGTTCTTGACCGCCTCGGCCACCCGCTTGGGCCGTGAACTTTCCGGCCGCCCCAGTCCGGGCAGTTTGAAATCGAAATCCATGGACATCGCCCGACCGCCTACTCCAGGGTGGCTTCCACCTCGTCGAGGACAAAGGCCTCCAGGTTGTCGCCGACCTTGATGTCATTGAAGTTCTCGACCCCGATACCGCACTCGAAGCCGGTGAGCACTTCCTTGACGTCGTCCTTGAACCGGCGTAGCGACGCGATCCTGCCGGTATAGACCACCACGCCGTCGCGAAGCACGCGGACCCGGGCATTGCGCTCGATCTTGCCGGCGATGACCGAGCAGCCGGCGATGGTGCCCACCTTGGGCACCTGGAAGGTTTCGCGCACGTCGGCGGTACCGATCACCCGCTCCTCGAAGGTCGGCTCCAGCATGCCCTTCATCGCCTTTTCGATGTCTTCCAGGGCATGGTAGATGACGTCGTAGGAACGGACATCGACCCCTTCCCGCTCGGCCAGCTCCTTCACCTTGACCGTGGGGCGGACATTGAAGCCGATGATGATCGCATCCGAGGCGGCCGCCAGGTGGATGTCGTTTTCGGTGATCGAGCCGGTACCCTCGTGCAGGGAGCGGACCCGGATCGCCTTGGTCGACAGGCTTTCCGCCGCCTGGCCGAAGGCCTGGAGCGTCCCCTGCACGTCGGCGCGGAGGATGACCCGCAACTCCTTGACGTCCTGTTCGGCCATCTTCTCGAAGAGGTTGTCGAGCGACACCTTGGAGGCCGAGGCCAGTTCGGTTTCCCGCGCCTTGAGCTGCCGGGCCGAGGCGACCGACTTGGCCATCTTCTCGTCGGTGAGGACGATGAACTCGTCGCCGGCCTGGGGCACGCCGGAGATGCCCTGCACCTCCACCGGGATGGACGGGCCGGCCTCCTGGACCTGCTCGCCGCGCTCGTTGGTCAGCATCCGCACCTTGCCGCTGTAGATGCCGGCCACGAAATGGTCGCCGGGACGCAGGGTTCCCTCCTGCACCAGGACCGTGGCCACCGGCCCCCGGCCCTTGTGGAGCTGGGCCTCGATGACCGTGCCTTTGGCCCGGCGGCCGGGATCTGCCCGCAATTCGAGGATTTCGGCCTGCAACTGGATCGCTTCCAGCAGTTCCTCGATGCCGATGCCCTTCTTGGCCGATGTCTCGCAATAAATGGTGGTGCCGCCCCAGGCTTCGGGGATGAGGCCGAAATCGCTCAACTCCCGTCGGACCCGCTCGGGATCGGCATTGTCCTTGTCGATCTTGTTGACCGCCACCACGATGGGAACCTCGGCGGCCTTGGAATGGGCGATGGCCTCCTTGGTCTGATCCATGACGCCGTCGTCGGCGGCCACGACCAGGACGACGATGTCCGTGACCTTGGCGCCCCGCGACCGCATTTCGGTGAAGGCGGCATGGCCGGGGGTGTCGACGAAGGTCAGGTCACCCGAGGGGGCCTGCACGTGGTAGGCGCCGATGTGCTGGGTGATGCCACCGGCCTCGCCCGCCACGACGTCGGTCTTGCGGATGGCGTCGAGGATCGAGGTCTTGCCGTGGTCGACATGGCCCATGACCGTGACCACCGGCGGCCGGGGCAGGGCTTCGCCGCCCATTTCGTTTTCCTGCTCCTGCAATGCCTCCAGTTCCAATTCCTCGGTCATGGCCTGCTCGACCTCGTAGCCGAAGTCGGCCGCCACCAGGGCGGCGGTGTCGACATCCAGGGCCTGGTTGAGGGTGGCCAGCACGCCAAGTCGCATCAGGGCGGCGATCACCTCGCTGGCCTTGATGCCCATCCGTCTGGCCAGATCGCCGACGCTGATGGTGGCCACCACCTTGATCCGCCGCTTGATCGCCTTGGTTTCGGCGACCAGCGGCATCAGCATCTCCTTCTTGCCGCCCTCCCTCTTTTTCTTGCCCTTGCGGGGCCGCATGAACTCGAGGTCGCCGTCCGGGGTGAAATCGATCCGGCTCTTCCCCTTCTTCCCCTTGGCTGTCTTTCTGCCGAGCTCCTCCTCGTCCGACTGGATGGCGACCACTCGTTTGGTCTTTTTCTTGCCCTTGTCGCCCCGTCCCGCCTCGTCCTTGGCGACCGGAACCGCCACGGTCGCTTCGCCGGGCATCGGCCGCGCCGACGACCGCACCGGTTTCTTCTGCACCGGTTTCACGCGCTTTTCAGGGACGGGAATCACCACTCGTCCCACCACCTTGGCCAGTTGTTTCGGTTTTCTTGCCTCTTCCCCGGCAACTTCTCCGATCACGGGCGGACGTTCAGGCTCTGTCTCCGACGGGACGGCGGCCTCTTCGGCACTCTCGGTCGCCGTGGCCTCAGATTCGGCGGACGGCGCGCTCTCGGCGGCGGGCGGCGGCTCTTCCGCCTCCGGCTCCGCCTGCGGTTCTTCCGCCTGGGTCGCCGGGAGGGAGGCGTCGTCAGCCGTCGGTTGCACCTCGGCGGACGGCGATTTTTCCTGCAACCGCGCCTCCAGGGCTTGAATCTCGGCTTCCAGGGCGAGCGCCTCGGCCTCTTCCTGCTTCTTGGCCGCTTCCTCCTTATCCGCCTTGGAACGGCGTCGGACAACGGTCCTGGTCTTGGCGGCGGGTTCGGGCCGGTTTTTCAGCTCGATCCGTCCTTTTCCTAGGTCAGAAGACACGCCACCTCCCAGCTTCCTGCGAATATCCGCGGCCACATCGTCGTCAACGCTCGAGCTGGGGCTGGCAATGGCATAGCCCATCGCGATCAGCCTGTCGGCCAGATCCTTGCTCTTGAGTCCAAACTCCTTGGCGAGATCGTAAATACGAACCTTGCTCATCAAACGCTCCCTTCCTCTGTCCCCCGCCCGGCACAATCAATCCGTTTTCCGGATTTTTTTGCTTTTTGCCAACCGTTCACGGCAGGTAGTGTGGTTGCAGCAATATATTCCCCGGCCAGCCAGACCGCCGCACTGGTCAAGGGCCAGCGCGCCTTCGGTGACGACGAACCGCAGCAGCTCGGATTTGGGGGCCTTGCGGCCACAGCCCCGGCAGGTCCGCTGCGGAACATGGCCCCGCCGCATCAGGTCGGCTCGACCTCCGGCGCCCCGGAATCATCGGACGCCTCCTCCTCGGCGGCGGCTGCCGGCGGTGCCGCAGGCGGCTCCGGCGGCTGCACCAGGGCGGCCTTCTCCCGCAGCGCCGTGGCCTTCTCCTCATCCAACCGCGCCAGGGTCATCAACTGTCCGGTCTCGGCCCCGGCCAAGTGCCCGGCCGAGACGATCCCGGCGGCAAACAGGCGGTCGGCCAGCCCTTCGTCCATCCCCTCGACCTCAAGCAGGCTGCGATAATCGCTGTTTTCCAAATTGGCATAGCGGCTCTCGCTCTTGACATCGATCTTCCATCCCAGCAGCCGGGAGGCCAGGCGGACGTTCTGCCCCTGGCGGCCGATGGCCAGCGACAGCTGGTCGTCGGGGACCACCACCAGCATGGCTTTCCTCTCGTCCTCGATGATGACCATCGACACTTCCGCCGGCGCCAGGGCGTTGTACACATACTTGGCCGGATCGGGACTCCAGGGCACGATGTCGATCCGCTCGCCCTGCAGTTCCTGCACCACGTTCTGGACCCGCGAGCCCTTGAGGCCGACGCAGGCGCCCACCGGATCGACATCCGACTCGATGGAGGAAACCGCGATCTTGGCCCGGAATCCGGGCTCCCGGCTGGCGCCCATGATCTTGACGATGCCCTCGGCGATTTCGGGCACCTCCATCTCGAACAGCTTGATCAGAAATTCGTTGCAGGTCCGGCTGAGGATCAGCTGGGCGTCGCGGAACTTGCCGCTTTCCCTGACGTCGCGGCGCACCTCCAGCACATAGGCGCGGATGCGGTCGCCCTGCTTGTACGACCGTTTCGGAATCTGGCCCTCGCGGGGGAGGACGGCGTCGGTGCGGCCCAGATTGATGATCATGTCGCCGCGCTCGAACCGCTGGACAATGCCGTTGACAATGGTCCCCTCGCGGTCGCGGTACATTTCGTAGATGACGTCGCGCTCGGCGTCGCGCATGCGATGGATGATGACCTGTTTGGCCGACTGGGCGGCGATGCGGCCGAGGTCGGCGATGTTGTCCAGCTTTTCGCCGAGATCGTCGTCGATCTCGGCCTCGGGGTCGAGCCGGCGTGCCTCTTCCAGCGAGATCTCGGTTTCCTCGTCGAACACTTCCTCCACCACCGTACGGTACTGGAACACCTCGACTTCACCCAGATCCTCGCTGAACTGCACCTCGATCTCCCGGCGATTGCCAAATTTTTTCCGGACCGCTGAGCGGACGGCCTCCTCGATGGCATCGATCAGCAGGGCGCGATCGATCCCCTTGTCCCGGCAGATCTGATCGACGATTCGTTTGAGATTTTCTGTTGCAACCATGTTTGACTCCAGCTCAGGCAATCGTTTGCATATTCCCGCGGCCTTACAGCGTCAGGCGTGCCTTTGATATATTCTCCATGTCGATGCGAACGGTTTCCCCGTCCAGCGCCAGCAGCACGGCTTCTCCTTCCATGCCATGCAGGGTGCCGACGAGCACCCGCTGCCCGGCGAGGGGTTCCCGCAGCTTGATCCGGGCCAGCCTGCCGGCGAAGCGGGCGAAATCCTCCCGTTTCCTGAGCGGCCGCTCCAGTCCGGGCGAGGAGATTTCAAGGTGGTAGGCGTGGTCGATGAGATCCTCCACCTCGAGATAGGCGCTGATTTCCCTGCTCACCGCGGCGCAATCGTCGATGGTGACGCCACCTTCCCTGTCGATGAACAACCGGAGTACCCAGCCGTGCCCTTCCCGGCGGAACTGGATCTCCACCAGCTCCATGGCCATGTCGGTCAACAGGGGTTCGGCAAACCCCCGGATTGTCGTGAGCAATCGATCCGTCGCGTCTTCCACTGCATGCAACCGTTTTGTTTCAACCGTCCCTGCGGCTGCCGCCGCAGGCATCTCCGTCCTGATGACCGGCCCACGGCTCACCCCATCTCGCCGCTACGCGGGATTCCGGGCGAACAACCCGACCAAGCGGCGCTCCGCCAGCGCCGACGGGGCGATCATGCCTCGCAGCCCGCCTCCTTTTTCCCGTGTCGACATCGGTTTATTGTTCGGGAAAAGGCAATAAAAAAAGCGGGCAGAGCCCACTTTCACATACCCCCGACCTTTCCGGCGGCCGATCCCGGCGGGACCGAGGCGACCGGTGGTGTCGGGTCAACTTCCATCTGGAGCGGGCAACGGGGTTCGAACCCGCGACCCCAAGCTTGGGAAGCTTGTGCTCTGCCAACTGAGCTACACCCGCTCTGCCGTTCTACAGGAAGGACACTAAAATAGAGTATCAACGAACAATTGTCAAGCAGCAACGCACCGCCGCCCAACGATTTTCCCGCCGCCACCGCCGCTGCCGGCGACATCGGTGCCCCTGGGCAAGTCGAAATAAAATCAATGAATTGACACGGGAGCGCCGCAACGGCAGTCGTGCTTCCGGCAACCGCCGTGCCGCCCGAGGACCGGCGCAGGGGTTTTCTTTACAGACATTGGCTTTCGTGTATAATCGGCGCCATGGACATTATCACCACCCATATCGGCGCCGACTTCGACAGCCTGGCCGCCATGGTCGCCGCCAAAAAGCTCTATCCCGACGCCGAGCTGGTCTTTCCGGGCTCGCAGGAAAAATCGGTCCGCGACTATCTGGCCCAGGAGTTCCGCAACATCTACGAATTCAAGAAGGTCAAGCACATCGATCTGACCAGGGTGCAGCGGCTGATCGTGGTCGACACCCGCCAGGCGGGCCGGATCGGCAAGCTGGCCGAATGCCTGGACACCCCCGGCATCGTCGTCCATCTCTACGACCACCACCCCGACGCGCCCGGCGACATGCGCGGCGCCCAGGAAACAGTGGCGCCCTTCGGTTCGACCACCACCATCTTCGCCCGCCTTTTCCAAGAACAGGGGATCGTGCCCAGCCCGGACGAGACCACCCTGATGGCGCTCGGCATCTACGAGGACACCGGCAGCTTCCTCCACTCCTCCACCCGGCCGGAGGACCTGGCCGCCGCCTCGTGGCTGCTCGCCCACGGGGCCAACCTCGACATCGTCACCCAGTTCGTTTCCCGCGAACTCTCCTCGGAGCAGATCAGCCTCATCAGCCAGTTGCAGCAGGAGGCGCAGTCCTACGTCATCCGCGGCGTAACCGTGGTGATCAGCAAGCTGACCATGGCCGACTATGTCGACGATTTCGCGGTGATCGTCCAGCGGCTGATGGTGATGGAGAACATCGACGTGCTCTTTGCCCTGCTCAGCCTGGGCGAACGGACCTATCTCATTGCCCGCAGCCGCATCCCGGAGGTCAACGTCGGCGCCATCGCCCGCGAGTTCGGCGGCGGCGGGCACGCGGCGGCCGCCTCGGCCACCATTCGCGACCTGACCATCGCCGAGGCCGAGGAGCAGCTGGTCGGGCTCATCCATCGCCACATCCGCCCCAAGGCTGTGGCCGGCGAACTGATGAGCTCGCCGGTGATCACCGTCACCCCGGACGTCAGCATCGGCCAGGCCAATCAGTTGATGACCCGCTACAACATCACCGTCCTGCCGGTGGTCCGTGACAACGGCGGCCAGGAAAACGGCGCGCACCCCGCCGGCCTGTTGGGCATGATCTCCCGGATGGTGGCGGAAAAGGCCATTTTCCACAAGCTGGGCAGCCTGCCGGTGGCCGACTACATGACCACCGAGATCGCCACCATCCCGGAAAGCGGAACCCTGGCCGACATCCAGCGGCTGATCGTCGAGAACCGCCAGCGGCTCATCCCGGTGGTCCGGGGCGAGGCCATCGTGGGGGTGATCACCCGCACCGACCTGCTCAGCCTGCTGGTGCACGACCCGGCCCATCTCTCCCCGGACCTGCTCCGGGGCGACGAGCGGCCCTCGGTGGAGCGGACCCGCAACCTGGCCGGCGTCATGACCCAGGTGCTGCCCCGGGACATCATCGTGCTGCTGCGCGAAATCGGCGAAACCGCCGCCACGCTCGGCTGCAACGCCTATGTGGCCGGCGGCTTTGTCCGCGACCTGCTCCTCCACGTCAGGAACACCGACATCGACATCGTCATCGAGGGCGACGGCATCCTCTTCGCCAGGGCCCTGGCCGAACAGCGGCACGGCATGGTCCATCCCCACGAGAAATTCGGCACCGCCACCGTGGTCTTCCCGGACCTGACCCGCATCGACGTGGCCACCGCCCGGCTGGAATACTACGAGCACCCGGCGGCAATGCCCACGGTGGAGCACAGCTCAATCAAGCTCGACCTCTACCGCCGCGACTTCACCATCAACGCCATGGCCATCCACCTCAACCCGCAGCGGTTCGGCACCCTAGTCGACTACTTCAACTGCCAGAACGACCTCAAGGAACGGCGCATCCAGGTGCTGCACAACCTGAGTTTTGTCGAGGACCCGACCCGCATCTTCCGGGCGATCCGCTTCGAGGGCCGGCTCGACTGCACCATCACCCGCCACACCGAGAAGCTGATCAAGAACACGGTGCAGATGAATTTGTTCGACCGGTTCGAGGAGCCGCGCTTTTTCCACGAACTCAAGCTGATCCTCTCCGAGGACGACCCAACCCCGGCCCTGCGGCGGATGGCCTCGTTCAAGCTCTTTCCCTTTCTCTGGCCCGACCTGCGCCCCAATCTCAAGATCGACCGTCGCTTCCGCCATTTTCTCACCCAGGCCGGCCAGGCGATTTCCTGGTTCAAGCTGCTCTATCTGCCCGACAAGCTGGAGACCTGGATGGTGTATCTGCTGGCGATCATGAGCCGGTCGCGCACCAAGGAACTGATCGCCTTCTGCCACCGCTTCGACCTGCCGCCCCGGCAGCGGCGCAAGCTGATCGCACAGAAGACCGAGGCCGAACGGATCGCCCAGGAGATGCAGAAACGCCCCTTTCTCCGGCCCAGCGAAATCTACTGGCTCCTGCACGAACTCGACATCGAGGGGCTGCTCTACCTGATGACCATCGCCCGCAAGCGTTTCATCCAGCAGGCGGTGTCCCTGTACGTCACCACCCTGCGCAAGGCGACCCCCCTGGTGGGCGGCGACGAACTCAAGGCCATGGGCTACATCCCGGGCCCCCAGTTCCGCGCCATCCGCAACCACCTCATCGAAATGCAACTGGACGGCGAGGTCACCAGCCACGATCAGGCCCTGGCCTTCATCCGCGGCGCCTATCCGGTCGACAGCCAGCCGCGGCGCTGACCGGCGCCCTCCTTTTTTCCTCGCTTTTCCCCGGTTTGGCCTTATTTTTTCCCCACACGTCCGGGCCAAAGCACCACATCCGGGCACCAACCCGGCATCAGGAGCATTGATTTTCCATGGATTTTGATTTCAACACCCTCATGCGGCAATTGATCATCCAGGCGCCGCCCCTCCTGTTCGCCCTGACCGTGCACGAGCTGGCCCACGGCTACGTGGCCTGGCGCCTGGGCGACCCGACCGCGAAAAACCAGGGCCGCCTGACCTTGAATCCGCTCAGGCATCTCGATCCCCTGGGTGTGCTGGCCTTCATCATCATGAAAATCGGCTGGGCCAAGCCGGTGCCGGTGGACCCCCGCTACTTCAGGAATCCGCAGCGCGACATGCTGCTGGTGGCCCTGGCCGGCCCGGCAGCGAACGTCGTTCTGGCGGTGGCCAGCGCGGCGCTCGCCCACCTGTTCGTGGCCCTGCCCTTTCTGCCCTTTTTCTTTCTCCAACCGCTGGTGGCCATGCTGGCGGCCAGCGTCTGGATCAACATCATGCTGGCGGTGTTCAACTGTATTCCCATCCCGCCGCTCGACGGCTCCAAGGTGCTGATGGGCCTGCTGCCCCCGGCGGCGGCCCGCAGCTACGCCAAGCTGGAGCCGTTCGGCTTCATCCTCCTGCTCGCCCTGTTCTACACCGGCGTGATCGGCTGGGTGATCATGCCCATCATCCGCTTCTCCAACACCCTCCTGCTGGGATAAAAAAAGGGCCCGGAGGTTTCCGGGCCCCAACCACCTTCTGTTTGAAGAGCGGCACAAGAGATTACAGCTTGTAGGTGAACCCGAAGGTCAGCAGGTGGGCGGCGGCATCCTTGAACTCGCCGTTGATCATGCCATTGTTGACGTAACGGCTTTCCTTGTCGTCGTAGAGATAGGCGACGCCCAGTTCCATGTCCTTGTTGAGCACATACCGCACGCCCACGGAATAAAGCAGGGCGTCCGAATCGGGCAGTTCGAAGCCCAGGGTGCTGTCCGGAGCGGGATTCTCGTCGATGGCGAATCCGGCCATGAGAATCCAGTCGTTTTTCATGTCATAGGTAACGCTCACCCGCCAGGCGTCGGTATCCTGCCACTGTTTGGGCACCGGATCGTCGAACCGGGAGAACGGGTTCGGCGCCCTGAACACGGAACTGTAGTTAAAATCAAGATATTCATAGTCGGACCAGTAGGTTCGGTCGTAGGTGAGTTCCACCGTCAACTGATCGAAAAAGGTGTACGAGGCGGCCACCGCCAGCACGGCGGGCAGGGGAATCTCAACGCCGGCGGAGCCGCTGTAGGCCAACGCCATCGGCACATACCGCAGGGTTGCGTCGCCCTCGACACCCAAATCCACCCTGGAGCGATAGGTGACACTGAGGTTCATGTTGTCCATTGGTTTCAGCGTGGCCGCCAGATTGTACCCCGCGTCCCAGGAATCACCCTCCAGGTCCCTCGTCAGCGTGTCGTAGGCGTTGCTTTTCACCTTGCCGTCCGTATACACGCCCCGGATGCCGGCACCCACGGAGAACCGGTCGCAGATCTTATAGGAAACCGCTGGGTTGAACTCAAAGATCTTGAGACTGAATTCCTCGGCATAGCTGCGCGGATGCGGCTCCTGCCACTGTTTCGACAGCCCGCCCGGCGCGGTCACCGAGAACCCGAACCGGAACCTGTTGTATTCTGGCGAGACCGCGAACAAGGTGGGCATGAAGAAATTCTCGCTGTCGGCATCGCCGCTTCGCGCCGCGATCTGATCGGTATAGTCGATCGAACTCAAGTGAATCCAGGTGGCATCCGCCTCGAACAGGGCGCGATTCTCCAGCCAGGACATGTTGGCGGGATTGTAATAGGAGGCGTCGGCCCCCGGGGTGGAGGCCACATAACCGCCGGCACGGGCCACCGAGTTCACCGACTGCTCCGGGATACGATATCCCGAGGCGAGCGCCGGGACGGTCGCCGTCAGCAGAATCAATCCACTGATTCCACATATTTTTTTCATTCATTCCCCCTTTTTTTGTTGCTGGTTTATTGGGACGGCTGATCAGGCTTGCATGGTGTCGGCGGAGTAAAGATACCGCTTGATCTTGTGGGTGGCGGTTTTGACAAAGGGTTCGCGCCGCTCCAGAATCCGGGAGATGCGGGAAGAATTCGAGAGCTGCTCGTTGACGGCGGCCCGCATTTCCTCGAACAGATCGGCGATATAGCGATGCCGCTGGGTCCGGCTCTGACCGGCGGTTTTCCCGTCGATGAACTCATAATCCGGGTAAACCCAGGCCTCGAGCAACCCGCGGTTCTCCACCACCAGCGACTCGACCACAAAGGGATAGGCGTTCAGTTTGTGCTCGATCGCCTCGGGATAGACATTCTCGCCGTTGGACAGGACGATGACCGACTTGGAGCGCCCCTTGATATGCAGATTGCCCGCCGGATCGAGCATGCCGAGATCGCCGGTCTTGAGCCAGCCGTCCTCGGTCAGCGTGTCCTTGGTGGCCTCCGGGTCGTTGAGATACCCCTGCATGACGTTTTTGCCCTGGGCCAGAATCTCGCCGACACCGGTTTCGGGATGGGGATCGGCGATGCGGATCTCCACGTTGGGCACCGGTTTGCCGGCGGAACCGGGTCGGATGGTCGCATCGCCGTGTGGCCCGCCGGCGAGCAGCGGCGCAGCCTCGGTCAGGCCATAGCCGACGATGAAGGGAAAGTTGGCGTCGCGCAGGAAAGCCTCCACATCCGGGTTGAGGGCCGCACCGCCGATCCCCATCACCTGGAGCCGGTTGCCGAAAAAGGCATACAGCTTGGCGCCGATCTTGCGGTAGATCATCTTCCTGCTCGGGCCGAAGCGGCAGAAGAAGCTGAGCATCCTGCTTTTCTCCACGGCCGGAGTCACCCGTTTCTTGAATATTTTCTCGATGATCAACGGCACGACCAGCATCACGTGGGGCTGCTCCCGCTCGCAGATCTTCTGCAGGATGGCGGGCGTGGGCGT
Organism: Desulfobulbus elongatus DSM 2908; assembly: GCF_000621145.1. Lineage (GTDB taxonomy): Bacteria > Desulfobacterota > Desulfobulbia > Desulfobulbales > Desulfobulbaceae > Desulfobulbus > Desulfobulbus elongatus. The sequence continues at coordinate 12,992 of NZ_JHZB01000005.1, read as the reverse complement.
CTTGCCGGCATAGACGACCCGGCACCCTTTCAGGAGCGGCAGGAGGAACCCGACCGTGAACTCGTAGGTGTGGGAGATGGGCAGCACCGACAGAAAAACCCAGCCCGGGGCGATCTGCATGACGCCGCCGGCCGAGTGGGCGTTGGCGCACAGGTTGCCATGGGTGAGCATCACCGCCTTGGAAAAGCCGGAGGTGCCGGACGTGTAGAGAATGGCGGCGAGATCGTCCGGCGCGACCTTGGGAAAGGTCAGGGTTTCGTCGCGGGCCTGCTCGCCGAAATCCGCGAGGGCTTCGGCGACGAAGTCGCTGAAGGTCCGCAGGCTGATCAGGCCGGTGTTGTCGCGGTAATCGTCAAAGGTGATGACATGGGCGAGCTGCTGCTTCAGATCGTAAATCTTCTCGATCTGCCGCTGGGTGAGGAAGATCACGTCGCAGCGCATCTCGCCCAGGATGTGATGGACATCGGCTTCGGGCAGATCGGGAAAAATGGGGACGGTGACCGCACCTAACCGGACCACCGCCAGGTAGACGATGCCCCAGTGGTGTGAATTCTCGCCGAGCAGGGCGACCCTGTCGCCCTGTTTGACCCCGAGACGCCGCAGCAGGGCGGCGATGGCGAGAATACGTTCGTGCACCGCCTTATAGGCGAGGGGTTCCTCCAGGGCCATGCCGATGGCGGGCAGGTGGCGGTATTTGCGGCAACTGATGTCCACCAGATCGTTCAACGTCGCCGCGTTTTCCTGAATGGCCGGCAGATGTTCGGCCACGGCCTGATCACCGGCGTTCTCCCCCCGTTCATCCCTGCGCTGTTCAACTCTATCTGGCGATGTCTGCATATCTTTCTCCCGATCCTTGTCCTGTACCCGGCATTTTTTATAGCTGGCCTGTTTACCATAACAGGTGGCGATTTTCAAAGAAAACGGGCAATTCCCTTGACAGGGCGGAAAGAGAGCGAGTAAATTTTTTGAATTTACATAGTTGCCCTCAACCGCCGGTACGATCCGTATGCCACGATTCCTGTCCGTTCCCCTGTTGTTGATGGTGGTGAGTATCGTTCTGCTGCTCCATCCCCTGCCCGAGGCCCAGGGAGCGCAAGCGGCACCGCCGACCACGGCAAAGACGACAAAAGCGAAGAAACAGGGCTCAGCGCCCGCCGCCACCAAACCGACCCTGGCCGCAACGGCGGCAGCCACGGGCAAGGCCGCCCCTCAGGTCGCCCGTCCCCCGCAGTCGCCTGCCAAGAAAACTGCGGCCACCGCGACCAAAGCAAAAACAGCATCGCGTCAGACGGCCCAACCGCAAGCCCCCGCAAAGCAAGGTTCCCAGGTGCGCGGGCCCGGCAAAGCCGCTGGCAAAGGGCAGCAGCAAGCAGCAACCCAGATCGCCTCGACCAAAAAGTCGGCTTCGGCGCAGCAGACGAGGAAAACAAAGAAAAAAGCAAAGAGCACGACTCAGAACAAGCCCCGTCCCGCCGTGACCGCGGCAGGTCATGCGCCCGTCGTTGGCGCTTCCTCCGGTCAGGGCATCGAAAAGCAGATCAGTTCGAGGAGCGCCATCATCCTGGACGCGAAAACCGGCGAGGAACTCTTTGCCAAGTACCCCGACAACCCGCGCCAGCCCGCCTCCACCATCAAGATCGTCACCGCCATGATCGCGCTCAAATCGTTGAAACACGACGACGTGATCGAAGTCAGCAACCATGCCGCCGGCATGCCCAGCTCCAAAATCTTTCTTGAAACCAGCAAGCGTTACCGGGCCAACGACCTGATCAACGCGGTACTCCTCGCCTCGGCCAACGACGCCAGCGTCGCCCTGGCGGAAAAGGTCGCCGGCAGCGAAGAGAATTTCGCCAACCTGATGACGATTTCCGCCCGCATGTGGGGAGCCCGCAACACCGTCTGCCGCACCGCCTCCGGCCTCACCGCCCTCGGCCAGCAATCGACCGCCCGCGACCTGGCCAATATCTTCCGATATGCCATGCAGCACGACGAATTCGCCCGGCGGATGCACGAAAAATCCATCACCACCTCATACGGCAAGGTGTTGCGCAACCATAACAAGGCGCTGTGGCGGCTGGACGGCGCGCTCGGCGGCAAAACCGGCTACACCGTCGCCGCCCGCCAGACCTATGTCGGTCAGTTCAGCCGGGACAACCGGACCATTGTGGTAGCTCTCATGGGCAGCGAAACGATGTGGGCCGACCTGGCGAAACTGGTCGACTACGGTTTCAGGAAGCAAAAGGAGGAGCAACTGGCCCGGCTCGGCTCCGCCACCACCGGCGGGACGTCGCGGGTGAACTGATCTTTCGGTCCGTCCCTGGACGGCACCCATAAAAAAAGGCCTGCAGGAATGCAGGCCTTTTTTTATGGGATCTTTTCGGGGAAGCGAGTCTATGGTTCCGGGGTCAACTGCTTACGCACCAGATCAAGAAAGGCGGACCGCTTGAACGGCTTTTCCAGGGTGGCGATGTCACCGAGATACCCGGCCATGGTCAGATACCGTTCCGCCTTGATGGCGCCACCTCCCGAAATGGCCAGGATCTTCAGGTCAGGGTAGTCGCGCACCAGTTCCATGATGAACTTCAGGCCATCCTTGACCGGCATGATCATATCGGTGATGACCAGGTCAAAGGAATACCGGCCAACCAGCGCCAAGCCCTCTTCGCCGTTTTCGGCCGTATGAACGGCATAGCCCTCCTGTTCCAGCATCTGGGTCAGCATGGTGCGAATCTGCGCTTCGTCGTCGACCACCAGTATCCGTTTCAAGAACCACTCACTCCTTGTTTCATGAACTGCATGTATTACATCCTGGTTATTCTACAGGCTGCCTTGGCGCGATTCAACAGCTTTTTCTCTGCGCCGGCAGCTTTTTCACTGCCCCTACTCTTCTTCCCTTCGGCATAACCTCCCGAAACCACCGGGGATAGTCCCAGAGGACCAGAACGCCCGCCCCTGTTTGAAGTCGACGAACCACTGTCCTCCGGGCTTCCGGGTCGCGTCGACAAAGACAAACGGCTGCTCTCCGGAAAAGCAGCCGTGCAGATACTGATCTGCCGCCGATTTCTCCGGTTCGAGCAGGGAAAGCGCCTCTGCCAGCGAGGGCAGACGCCAGTCGGCATATCCTGCGAACCGGGTTGCGTTGATGCGGTCGATCGCCCGCCGCATCGACCGGTGGCTCATGATATCGATGCCGCCCCGTTGCCACATCAGGCCGGTCACCCGGTCGCTCACGGTCAAGCCGTCATGGTTGTCGACCAGCGCCTTGGCGAATTGCCCCTTGGGATTGCGCTCCTGGTCGGCGAAATTGAACCGCTGCACCAGGGTAACCACATCCTCCTCACCCATTTCGGCGGGTTCGTGCGGCAGAACGATCCGGTTCGGTACCGCCGGCGCCGCTTCCCGTCCCGGCAACCCGCTGGCGGGCGGAGGCGCGTCGGCCGGCTCGACCAGCGGCATCACCATGGAGTCGTCTTCGCCCTCCACCACATGGGCGAGCAGCCACTCTTTCAGTTCCTCGTTGATCGGATGGGTCCGCTCGAACCGGGCCACCTTGCCCTGTTCCCTGACACAGCGGCGGACCATTTCCGCCGGCGCCAGTATTTCGGCAATCACCCGGGCATGCTTGATGCCGCGTTCCATCAGGCAGACCTTCGGCTCCTCGTCCCAGGCATCGATGAAGAAATAGTATACCCGCTCATTCTTGCTCCGCACCCGTTCCTTCCCGCCCCAGCTCTCGAAGGTGCCGAAGGTGTATTCAGGTGTCATCTCCCAGTCGATCGCCGGTATTCCCATCGGCATCAGTTTGTGCAAAAGCCCCATCGTGACCTCCTCTCAGGGTTGAAAATGATCTGCAAGCCCGTTAGATACAATATGTCTGCCTTCTCCGGCCAACAAGGACCACGAGAACAATTCCCATTCCGACATGAGAAAATCCTTCCCGACCCGAACCGGTTCACCGCTGCCGCTGGGCAGCACCATTACCCCGCAGGGAGTCAATTTCGCCCTGTTTTCCCGGCACGCCCACGCGGTCACCCTAGTTATCGCCCCCGATGACGCGCGGCCCGACTGGGTGGAGATCCCGCTGGACCCGCGCGCCAACAAAACCGGCGATATCTGGCATATCCTGCTGGGCGACGTCCCCCTGTCCCTCCGCTACGGCTACCGGATCGACGGCCCGCACGACCCGGAAAAAAGCGGCCATTTTTTCGATGCCGGCCGCCTCCTGCTCGACCCCTATGCCAAGGAGATCCATTCCCCGGATTGGGGCCACCCGCGCACCTGTCTCGGCACCGAACCCTGCTGCCTTCTGGACAGACAGACCTACGACTGGGAAGGCGACCGGCCGCTCAACATCCCCCTGCGAGACTCGATCATCTACGAATTGCACGTGCGCGGCTTCACCCGCCATCCCTCGTCCGGGGTCAGCCATCCCGGCACCTTCCGGGGGATCGTCGAGAAAATCCCCCATCTCAAAAGGCTGGGGATCACTGCGGTGGAACTGATGCCGGTGACCGAATTCGACGAGAACGAGCCCGTTTTCGTCAATCCGCAAACCGGGGAGCGGCTGAAGAATTTCTGGGGCTACAGCCCGCTCTCCTTCTTTGCCCCCAAGTGCAGCTACAGCAGCGATCTCGAAGCGCCGCTCACCGAGTTCCGCGACATGGTCAAGGCCCTGCACCGAGCCGGCATCGAAGTGATCCTCGACATCGTCTACAACCACACCGCCGAGGGTGGCGCCGACGGCCCGACCACCAGCTTTCGAGGCATCGACAACACCATCTATTACCTGCTCGATCCCTGGACCCGCGCCTACCTCAATTTTTCCGGCTGCGGCAACACCTGCAACTGCAACCATCCCATTGTCCGCAGTCTGATCATGGACGCCCTGCGCTGGTGGGTGATCGACATGCACGTCGACGGCTTCCGCTTCGACCTGGCCTCGGTCCTCGGCCGGGATGCCGGCGGCCAGGTGCTGTCCAACCCGCCGGTGGTGGAACGGATCGCCGAGGAGCCGGTCCTGGCCGACACCAAGATCATCGCCGAGGCCTGGGATGCGGCCGGGCTCTACCAGGTGGGTCACTTTTCCCGGCACCATCGCTGGGCCGAATGGAACGGCCGCTTCCGCGACGACGTCCGCGCCTTCATGTGCGGCCATGCCGGCACGGTGTCGGCCCTGGCCACCCGCATCGCCGGCAGTTCCGACCTCTACCAGCATTCCAACCGCCGCCCCTGCAACTCGATCAACTTCATCACCAGCCACGACGGCTTCACCCTCGCCGACCTGGTCAGCTATGACGAGAAGCACAACCTGATGAACGGCGAGGACAACCGCGACGGCGACAACAACAACCTCAGCTGGAACAGCGGGGTCGAAGGACCGACCGCCGACAGGCGCATCCATGCCCTCCGCTCCCGGCGCGTCCGCACCATGGCGACGATTCTTTTTCTCTCCCAGGGGGTGCCGATGCTGGTTGCCGGCGACGAATTCGGCCGCAGCCAGCAGGGCAACAACAACGCCTGGTGCCAGGACAACGCCATCGGCTGGATCGATTGGACCCTGGCCGAAAAAAAACGGCCGCTGCTGCGTTTTTTCCGCAAACTGATCCACTTGCGCAAAGCGCACCCGATCTTCCGGCGCGAGGATTTTTTCCTCCACGACGCCCACTGCCCGGAGTCGAGCGGCTGCTCCCTCGAAATCATCTGGCAGAGCCTGCGGCCGGGCGAGCAGGACTGGTCCGGCGAGTGCCGGACCCTGGCCTTTCTCCTCAACGGCGCCGCCCTGCAACAGCCGGACGACGATTTTTTCGTCATGCTCAACGGCAGTCCCACCGATGCCGCCCTGTTCACGGTTCCGGCCACCCGCCGGGGCAGGAGCTGGGTGCGGCTCATCGACACCGGCCGCCGCCCGCCCCAGGACTTCGTTGACCCGGAGCAGGCCGATACGGTAGAGTGCGACCAAACCCTTTCCGTTGCCAACATGGGCTGCATTGTCCTGCAGTCGCGACCGACGAGGTAACCACATGATCACACTGCTGATGCTGGGCGATTCCCTGGTGGAATGGGGCAACTGGAGCAAACATCTGCCCCATGTCGCGGTGATCAACCGGGGCATTGCCGGCGAGATGACCGAGGAGCTGTCCGCCCGCCTGATGGACGAGATCGAGGACTGCCCCACCCCGGATGCGGTCCTGCTGCAATCCGGCACCAACAACCTGCTGATGGGCTACATGTTTTTCCCGGCGATCTTCACCACCATGATGCAGCGGCTGCGGGCGTGTTATCCGAAGGTACCGCTCATCCTCTGCTCGCTGATGCCCATGCCGGCCGCCCCTCTCCACGAGATCGAACAGGTCAACCGGGAACTGGCGCAGGTGGCCGCCACCGTCGAAAACTGCACCTTTCTCAATCTGGTCGACCCCTTTACCGAGCAGTGCCCGCCCATGACCAATCCGGGATTTCTCGGCGACAATGTTCATCTCAGCGCCAGGGGCTATCAGGTCTGGGCCGGGGAAATCGCCCGCTGCCTCGAACGCCTGTTTCCCGGAACCGGCCAAAGTTGACAGGCAGCGGCCGAGTCCTTATACGAATCTTGTGCCACGGCCCGCTGTCCGTGGCCGCTCCGGTCCGTTATCCGTCATCGTTATTTATGTCCCTCATCCCCGCACATTGGAGAATCATATGTCCGCACTGCCCAACATTCTGCTCCGCGCAGCCCTTTGTCTGACCCTGTTCGCCCCGGCGTTGGCCTTGGCCGGGGAACAACCGACAACCCCGCCGAAACAGAAGGCTGCCGAGGCTTCGCTCGACGGCGTTGCCCTCAAGGGGAACGTCCTTGAAACCATGAACAGCAACGGCTACACCTACCTGCTTCTCGATGCGGCCCAGGGCAAGATCTGGGTCGCCATCCCCGAGACCCAGGTCAAGACCGGCCAGAACCTGGCCGTGGCCCCTGGCATGACCATGTTCAATTTCACCTCCAAAACGTTGAACCGCACCTTTGACAGCATCGTGTTCGCGCCCGGCCTGGACAAGGGAGCGCCGGCGGCCCCCCAAGCCGCGGGCGAGGCCAAGCCCGCCCAGGCAGGCGGCTTCGATGCCGCCCTGCGGGCCGAGGCGGACAGCGCCAAGAGCGCTTTGCCCGGCGGGGACGCCGATGCCGCCGGCCTGGGACCGTCTGCCGGCAGCGCCGGCGCCGTAGTGCCGTCGGCCGAACTCAACGTGCACAAGGCCACCGGGCCGAACAGCTATTCGGTGGGCGAATGCTTCGAGCAGGGCAAGGAGCTGAGCGGCAAGACCGTCCGCGTCCGCGGCAAGGTGATGAAGATCTCGCGGATGATCATGGGCAAGAACTGGCTGCACATCCAGGACGGCACCGGCAACCCGCTGCAGAATCACCACGACCTCGTGGTCACCACCACCGAGGACCCGGGTGAGGGCAACGTGGTCACCGTCGAGGGCACCCTGGCCGCCGACCGCGATTTCGGCGCTGGCTACCGCTATGACGTTCTCGTCGAGGACGCCAAAATCGAAAAATAGCCCCCGTTTCCCCATGCACGCCCCCAGGATTCACCCCGGCGAGATCGGCTTCGATTTCGACGGCGTCATCGCCGACACGGTGGAGGCCTTCATCCGCATCGCCTGCGAACAGTACGGCCACTGCGGCATCAACCCGGAGGACATCACCCATTTTTCCGTGGAGGAATGCCTGCCCATGGATGCGGGCCTGGCCGAGACGATCTTCTTGCAGATCCTGCGCGATTCGGTGGGCACGGGCCTGTTGCCCATGCCCGGCGCGGTCGAGGTGCTGGGCGAACTGTCGCGCCATGACCAGGTGACGGTGGTCACCGCCCGGCCGGAGGCCGACCCGGTCCATGCCTGGCTGCAGACGGTTTTTCCGGCTCCCGTCTGGCCGCGCATCCAGGTGGTGGCCATGGGCGACCACGACGACAAGGCCAGGCACATCAAGGAACTGGGCCTGACCGCCTTTGTCGACGACCGCGCCGAAACCTGCATGCAGCTCCATCATGCCGGCATCGAGGCCATCGTCTTCAGCCAGCCTTGGAACCGGGACCGCCACAACCTGCCCACGGTGCGCACCTGGGCGGAGATCCGCGATCTTTGTCTCTAACCCCTCCAGAGCCCCTGCCATGCGCTGTCCTTCCTGCGGCACCCAGGTCGTGCCCTTCAAAAACCCGGTGCCCACCGTGGACATCATCATCGAAACCGAGGGCGGCATCGTCCTCATCGAGCGCAGGAATCCCCCCTTCGGCTGGGCCCTGCCCGGCGGCTTCGTCGACTACGGCGAATCCTTCGAGGACGCGGCCCGGCGGGAAGCGGCCGAGGAAACCGGCCTGGCGGTGACCCTCATCCTTCAGTTCCACACCTATTCGGCCCCGGACCGCGATGCCCGACAGCACACCGCCTCCACCGTCTACGTCGCCACTGCCAACGGCCACCCGGTGGCGGCGGACGACGCCCAGCGGGCAGAGGTGTTCCGCGAGGACACCCTGCCGCCCCTGGTCTTCGACCACGCCCGCATCCTGCGGGATTATTTTGCCTTTAAACAGAGCGGCAGACGGCCGCTGCTCTGACGATCGCGACAATCACGAAGCCGGTTTCACTTCCGGCTCGATTCCTCGACCTGCAGGGTGCCCAACTTGAACGTGGGCGGGGGGGCATCCGCCTGTTCCGCCGGCGGTGCGGCTTGCGGCGCGGGCGGTGGTGATGATTCGGCCGGCGGCAGTGCCGCTGCCGGCGCCTGTTGTGGAGAGGGGATGACGGGGGCAGATATTTCCGGCCCGAAGTGAGGCGATGCGACCGGGACGTCGGTCGCCGCCGGTCCGGTCGCGAGGTCGCGCGCCGGTGCCGCTGCGGGCGCTACAGACGGGGATTCGTTTGTCCGGCTCTGCCAGATCAGGGCGAGCAGCAGGAGCAGGCCAACGCAGCCGGCTGCGAGCCACAAACCGCGGGATCGCCGGAGACGGGGCTCCTGCAGCAAGGCCGCCATGCGCGTCCGCACGGCGCGGAAGCAAGCGGCCAACCGCCCCCCGAGCCACCACAACGAACCGGCCGCGTGCTTCCCTGCGGCCCGAGACCAGCGGCCCAGCCCATCCCGGCCCCGAAGCAGGCCGGCCTTTGCCAGCCCGGTCAGCCGGACCAGCAGTTGCCGCGTCCGGTCCCATCCCCGCACCCACAGCTCGCGCCCGGACTGGCGCCGGTCAGCGGCCGCGGACACGGTCGGCTCAGGAACGCTCCTCTCGGGAACCGGCAAAGGCTCGTTTTTTTTCGTCTCTTGAACAGGCACCGGCTCTGCCGCCGGTTCGGGCAATTCCCCGACCGGCTCCTGCGCCGCCATCCGCGAGAAAATGGCCGCCGCGCCCGCCTGGGCCGCCCGTTCCTCGGCCAGACCCGGCAAATCCACCGCCACCTGCTCAATGTCGTCGTACAGCCGCGCCGCCTCCCCGCGCCGTCCTTCGGCGGCGGCCGTCCTGGCCAGATGGCGCAGGCGCTCCGCTTCGGCCAGCAGCCGGCTCACCTCCCGGATAAGCGCCTGTCGTTCCCCGGCATCAAGCGCCTCGCTGAACTGGCGCAGCAGAAACCGGGCCTCGAGCACCCGCCGCTCCCCGATGCGGGCGCGAATGCGGGCTGCGGGCTGTTCTGCGGCGAACTCGGCGTCATCGGGCATGGGTGCGCTCCAGTCAGAGGAGTGTCTTCAAGATCGCATAGGTGACCAGCCCCGCGCCTGCGGAGCCGTAGAGCAGCAGTCAGGGCAGACAGTCACTGCCCAAACGTCTGCGCAGCACGACAAAGGTGGCGATTCCGGCCAGAACGGCCGCCCCGACCAACAACAACTCACGCATGGTACCTCCTTGCCGGAAAAAGCGCTACCCCCTAATCTTGGCGTCCTTTTTCTTGCGCAGCCGGATGGCCTTGGGGGTGATTTCCACCAGCTCGTCGTCGTTGATATAGGATATGCAGTCCTCCAGACTCATGTCAACCGGCGGGGTGAGGATGACCGCCTCGTCCGAGCCCGAGGCCCGCATGTTGGTCAGCTTCTTGCCCTTGGCCGGGTTGACGACCAGGTCGGCCGGCCGGCAGTGCTCGCCGATGATCATGCCGGGATAGACGTCGATCCCCGCCCCGAGGAACAGCTTGCCGCGCTCCTGCAGGTTGAACAGGGCATAGGCCACGGTGGTGCAGGGCTCCTTGACGATCATCACCCCGTTGGCCCGGTTCTGGATCTCGCCGGCATGCGGCCCCCATTCGGCGAAGATGTAGTTCATCACCCCCATGCCGCGGGTGTCGGTCATGAACACCGACCGGTAGCCCAGAAGCCCGCGCGTGGGCACCTTGAACTTCATCCGGGTCATTTCCTTCTCCACCTGCATGTCGGTGAGCACACCCTTCAGTTTGCCCAGCTTCTCGATGACCACGCCCTGGAACTGCTCGTCCACGTCCACCGACAGTTCTTCATACGGTTCGAGGAGCTGCCCGTCGACTTCCCGCATGATCACCTGCGGCCGGGTCACCTGGAACTCGTAATCCTCCCGCCGCATTTTCTCGATGAGAATAGACAGATGCAGCTCGCCCCGGCCCGAGACCCGGTAGCCGATGCCCTCGGTGAGCGGCTCGACCTGGAGGGCGACGTCGGAGAGGGTTTCGCGGGCGAGCCGTTCCTCGAGATGGCGCGAGGTGACGTACTTGCCATCCTGGCCCGCGAACGGCGAATCGTTGGGGATGAAGTTCATGGAAATGGTCGGCGGGTCGATCTCGATCAGCGGCAGGGGCCGGGGATCGGCCGGATCGGTGAAGGTGACGCCCACGGTCACGTCTTCCATGCCGGCCACGGCGACGATGTCGCCTACCGAGGCGCTGTCCACCGGCACCTTCTGGCTGCCGCTGAAGCCGAAAATCTTGTTGATCCGCACCGGACTGATCGAACCGTCGCGCCGGGCCACGGCCAGCGGGGTGCGCAGGTCGAGCCGGCCGTTGGTCAGCTTGCCGATGCCCAGCCGGCCGAGGTAGGGCGAATAGTCGATGGTGTTGATCTGGAGTTGCAGCGGCGCCTCGGCGCTGCCCGACGGCGGCGGCACGTGCGTAACGATCATCTCGGACACTGCCTGCATACCGGTTGCCGAGGTCACCGGCGCATCCGGTTCGGTCAGGGCGTAACCCGCCTTGGCCGAGGCGTAGACCACCGGAAAGTCGAGGACATGATCCGGGGCGTCGAGGCGGTCCAGCAGGCCGAAGACCTGATCCACCACCCAGTCGCACCGGGCCGCCGGCTTGTCGATCTTGTTGACCACCACCAGGATGGGCAGGCCCGCGGCCAGAGCCTTCTTCACCACGAAAAAGGTCTGGGGCATCGGCCCTTCCTGGGCGTCGACCAGCAGCACCGCGCCATCGGCCATGCGCAGCACCCGCTCCACCTGGCCGCCGAAATCGGCGTGGCCGGGGGTGTCGATGATGTTGATCTGATAGTCGCCATACATATACGACCCGTTTTTCGAGGCGATGGTGATGCCGCGTTCGCGCTCCAGGTCCATGGAATCCATCAACCGCTCCGCCACCTGCTGGTTGTCGCGGAACATGCCGCTCTGGCGGAACAACTGATCGACCAAGGTGGTCTTGCCATGGTCAACATGGGCGATGATGGCGACATTGCGAATAAACTGCTGATCCATACTGCTCCTGCCCTCAAGGGGCGTCTTGTGTGCGCGATGACTGTCCCGGACGGCCGGAGGCAACCCGTCGCGGCTGGGGCCGGCAGAACGCCGGCAAAGAAAACGGACCGGTCCCGAAACGAAAAAGAGAGTTTATATAACGGAAGAAGAACAAGAAGACAAGGAGATTGATGCAGGGGCCGGTCGGCGGGAGTGAAAAAAACAGATTTATAACAAATCTCCCCTTCGCGGGAACGGGTCAGGCTGGATTGAGCTGTTCACTGGACAGCACTTCCCGCTTCCCGCCAGGCCGGGAGAGGAAAGCGGTGATAACGCGGGATCCGAAATTATCAGAGAGATGACGGTGGGGCTTTTATGGAGAATGTCTTTGTGCCGCGCGGATCGGCAGAAGAAGTGTCGTCAGTAAATTGACATTGGTGAATTTTACACCAAATTTACACCAAGACGAAATACAGGGGGTTGAGGATTTCTCTCAACCCCCTGGGTGATCTCCAGATACAAGCCGCCGCCATCGGACAGCCTCCTGGTTTTGGTTTCTGGTTTTGCGAATCCCCCTCCCTTGCCTGCTCAGTATCCTGATTTCCATACACTCTTCCTGTGTCTTCATGCCGACCTCCTCGGTCGGCATCTTTAACGGAAAAGTGGGTCAATTTTTAGTTGCCGCGGTGGGTCATTTTTATTTTGCCGCTAACAATTGGCTTGATGTCTTTGGGAATTTTCAAGCGGAAGATGTACCCGGAAGGAGATTGGTACATGTTGCTAGAGTATCTAGCGTTGAGCAGACCTTGTCTGTTGGGTGAGGCATTGCCCCTTGGTGAGTCTGTGTCTCTTGGGGAAACAGAAAAGCCCATCTTCGGCGCCGTCATCCATATTTCATGGATAACTATTTTATTTCAAAAAATAAAATTACTTGCCGCTTTCCAATATACCAACAAAAGTACCAACAATATTTTTTGCCACCAAAAAATAAGGTTCATCCGGCAAATGCGTACCCGACTGCGGAATGAGTGGCGAAGTGACATGGCATGAGAGATGTTGTCTGGTGACCAAACCCGACAACAAAAGGAGTCTCAGCCATGTCACAAACACTTTTATACCATGCTTTTGGCATCAAGGGCGTCACCTATCGCAACACCCAACTTCTTGGCAATGCGCTCATCTTCTCTGTTGAAACGACCAGCCGCCATGTTGTCTGTCCAACCTGCGGGTATCGGTATTGCCATTTCAAAGGGAGGAACACCCGATGGCTCCGGATGCCGCCGATCGGTCGGAAGCAGGCTGTGTTACGGGTAAGGGTCCACCGGTTGC
>NZ_JHZB01000004.1 GCF_000621145.1 Desulfobulbus elongatus DSM 2908 | reverse complement strand
CGCAAACAGCACGCGCCAAACTTGTCGGGTATCTCAAGGGCAACAAGGCGCGCATTGACTACGGCAAATTACGTCGTGGCGGTTATCCGCTGGGGAGCGGAGCTATTGAGAGTGCCAACAAGTTTATCTGCCACGTGCGACTGAAACGTTCGGGGGCCTGGTGGAAGATTGACAACGCCAATAATGTGCTCAAGCTGCGCTGCGCCAAATACAATGCAAAATTCGACGATGTTTTTGAGATGCATCAGGCCGTTAACAGAAAACAGCCGCAGTATAGCGCTGTTACGCTCAAAAGGATCAAATGATGCGCATAACTGTCGGATGCTCCCCATTCTGTAATTTCTGTGAGGAAAAAATTCTTATATTCCTTCAACGAGACCTTCTTTCCCGAGCGATGGATTATCAGAAAGCAATAAAGCACTGTTGATGAAAAGCGTGTCGAGCCGTACCGCTGCATTCAGATTATGAAATACGATATATTCAAAATATTTTCACGGTCGATATCAGCATTTTTTGTCCATATAACCTCCATTTTTACCCACGCTTTGCAGAGTATTTTTCTTCAATTGCGTCATTTGAAATCGACCTTCCATCTCATATTGACTCTCTTGCGAAGTTGACCTTACTTGGCGTAAAAACTTTTCGTTCTACCCGTTTTTTTTTTGCCAGAACATCAAGTTTTTTTTCAATATCATCCGGAAATCTGAGACTAAGCATAGCTTTCTCCTTGTTGGTCAATCCATGTGCTTGCGAGAGACGCTCTCTCTCATACTTGCATGACTTTTTTTATCTAACAAGGTACTCTTTTTCTTTCAGTCGGCATGCCAGGTCTGATGTTTTGATACCAATCAGAACTTAGCTCCGGCTAACCAGAGGAAGAAATCGACCAGGAAGGGGTCTACAAGGCCCCCAGAACGCCCCTTACCCCCGGCAGCGCGAACACCCTTCTTTTTCTCTTGGAGCGGCCACAGCACCGTTTAGCGCGCTCCGAGAGCCCGTCGAACAATGGCGCCACTGCCCCCCAGACTTCACCATGTTTCATCCGCCACGTCTCCAATAAGAGCATTGCACCATTCTGAAGCTTCGGCTTCTTGTTGTTCATCAGCGGCTAGCGCCTGGTATCAGCTTCAAGGGCGGTATCCACTACATGCGGCCTCACCAGATCCTCTATAAACTGACTCATGCGCCGTTTGCCGACTCGCCGGTGAAGCCCGTCGTAAACCTCTTCATTGAGGGTGATGGTTATTCTTCTGCGCATATACTATTCTCCGCCCCGGTCACTCCCGGAAAATTTTCTCATTCATCGCGGCCACCACTCCTCCGACATGCGAAAAGGCGATCGGTCCAATCTTCCCGACGCTTAAGCTCTACGTGTTGACAATGAGCACACGTTGACGTATATTAATCATATACACAGGGGAGGTGTTCTTATGCAGCATGTGGAAACTCGTGAGGCGTCCATCAATATTCGTGCTTTGCGTGCACAAAGGGATTTGATTGACAAGGCTGCGGCAGTGCGAAACAAAACCCGCTCCGACTTCATGCTTGAAGCGGCCTGCCAAGAGGCAGAGAATGTTTTACTGGATAGGAGGTTGTTCCATCTCAGTGAAAATGATTTCGATGCTTTCGAATCAGCAATGAAAGCCCCAATTGCTGACAATCCGGCACTTCGTAAACTTTTAACGAAGAAAGCGCCGTGGGAAAGCTGACAGCCCCGGCACCCATTGAAGCGGTGCATACCGCTGACAACTTTGATTGTGGGATTTCTTCCCTTAATCAATGGATTCGCCAGCAGGCGTTAAAAAACGAGCTGTCTGGCGCTTCCAGGACTTTTGTTGTATGCATCGAAAAGGAGGTGGTCGGTTATTATGCTTTAGCCACGGGAAGCATATTACGGCAGCAGGCTCCAGGGAAAATCAGACGTGAAATGCCTGATCCCATTCCGGTAATGGTATTGGCTCGATTGGCCGTTGATTGTACATGGCAGAAATCGGGTGTTGGCCTCGGGTTGCTGCGAGATGCATTGCTTCGGACCTACAATGTTTCCAGACAAGTGGGGGTTCGCGCTCTGCTGGTCCATGCATTACATGCATTATCGGAAAAAGCCAAAGGATTTTACCTTCGGCATGGTTTTACTCAATCGCCCGTAGATCAAATGACATTGATGCTGAAGATGCAGGATGTCCGGCAAATTCTTGAAACGTAAACAATCCTCCCCTAGCTCAAAACAAGGGGTTTCTTTGCGGCGAACCCTTCTATTCCCCAAAAATTTTCTCATTCATCGCGGCCACCACTCCACCGACATGCGAATCGGAAAGATGGCTGTACCGCTTCACCATGGACAAGGTCTTGTGCCCGAGGATTGCGGCAATATCGAGCAGCGCCGCGCCATTCATGGCCAGGTAGGAAGCAGCGGAATGCCGCAGGTCATGGAAATGAAAATCGGCGATCTCAGCTTTCCTCAATGCCGTCAACCAGGCTGTCCGGATCGATGCCGGGCCGTTGTTCAGGGCTGCTTTGCCAGGGAACACCAGGTGGCTGCCGCCTCGCAGGTTTCTTGTCTTCAGCTCCTGCAGGAGTAAGAGGGCCTTTCCCATCAGATGCACGACCCGGCGTTCACCGTTCTTGGTGTCGTGCAAAGTGATCCGCTGATTTTCAAAATCGACATCCGCCCAGGTCAGATTCATGATCTCGCCATGCCGCATACCGGTTGAGAGCGCCAGCACCACAGCCGGGTAGAGCAACGGGTTGGGGCTGGCCAGGCAGGCGGCAAGAAGGCGCTCTCTTTCGTCATCGGACAAGAAGCGGATGCGTCCCCGAGGTTCCCCCTGTTTTTTGATGCCGTGCGCCGGGTTCACTTCCAACCATTGCCATTCGGTCACGGCGACGGTGAAACAATGCGAGATTGCAGCCATATAGCGGTTGACGGTTGCCGGGCTTCGGCGGCGTTCGGTGGCCACGCTCGCGCCGACCGTCTTCCTGATGGTGTACGGCTCCTTCAAGAGCAGGTCCCGGCCGGCAACGATTTTGGCAGTGGTCACGTCGGCAAGGACGAGATGGCCGATTTGAGCTTTCCAGTAGAGCAGCTGGTTGGTGGTATTGACCTGATCTTTTTTGTTCGGCACAACGTCGGCAATGTATCGGTCTATCATTTCCGCGACGGTATGGCGCTTGGCCTCGACGGTCTTGAAGTAGCGGCCGGCGCGGATCGCGCTCTCGGTTTCCGCCGCCCATTTCTTGGCGTCGGTCTTCCGGGCAAAGGTGGCGGACTGGGCCGGACATCCTTTTAGCCTGATGAGCACACGGTATCTGGTCCCCTTTTTGCCTTTGATCTCCTGAATGTTCGCCATGGTGCACCTCAAAAAAAAGCCGTCCCGGCATTGCCTGCCATGGTTACTTGTTGTGGCTTCTTATTTTCAAGTGCACCAAGAATGCACCAAAAAAAGAAAAAGGGCTAGAGATTTATCCCTAACCCTTTGAATTTCTGGCGCGCCCGGAGGGATTCGAACCCCCGGCACTCGGATTCGAAGTCCGATGCTCTATCCAGCTGAGCTACGGGCGCAACCGCTCATGGCAAAGCAGCGCCATTTTACCCGGAAATCCTGGTCGGCGTCAACCCTGCCCGACCGCGCGTCCGAAAAACAATCAGGCGAGCAGCCGCGGCGGTGACGCCGACGGCGCGCGCAGGGCTGCCAGCAACCGTTCGGGATCGATATACGGCGAGAGGCGATCGCGGTTGGCGACCAGCACCGGCAGGGCCTTGGCCACCATCTTGGCCGCCGCCTCGGCAAAACCGAACTCCCCCTTGATATACACCCCGGCCGCCCGAATCATTGCCTGCAGGAAACTCTTTTCCGTTCCCTCGGCCCGCAGCCAGGCATGTTCGAGGATCTCGTGGACCTCGAACAGCAGGCCGAGGTCCCAGAGCACCAGGCTCCGCCAGAGCGCATCGTCCGGCCCTTCGGCCACCTGCACCAGAAAGCGTCCGTACCGCTCCAGGCGGTCGCCGATATAGGCGACCTGTTCCGGTCCCGGGTCGTCGGCCAGAAACCGGTCGGCGATCTGGCGGGCGGGCGCGAGGCTTTGCGCCGACAAACAGCGCAGCAGGGACGCGGACAGTTCGTTGCGGATATCCCGGCTCAAGCGGTCGCGGAACGGGTCAAAAGGAAATGGTTTCATCTGTCGTGCTCCATGCGGATCAATGGTATAGTGGCTGGTCGGAGAGCCGCCGCCCTGGCGGCTGTGACTATTATACTGGCAACATCAAAGGTGCGAACATGAAACTGTATACCTGTCTGACCGGTCCGGACGACGAAACCTTCTGCAAGCGGGTGTCCGACAAGCTCAATCGCGGCTGGCAGCTCCACGGCGGCCCCACCCTGACCTTCGACGACAAGACGGTGATCGTCGGCCAGGCCCTGGTCAAGGAGGTGGCGGGCGAGGCCTTCACCATGGACACCAAGATCAGCGCCTACTGATTCCCGGCCCGAGGGCATGCGTCTTCTCCACACCTCGGACTGGCACCTGGGCCACCGCTTTCACGGCCGGCAGCGGCACGAGGAGCAGGGCCGCTTTCTCGATTGGCTGGCCGGGTTGATCGAGGAGCAGGCCATCGACGTCCTGCTGGTGGCGGGCGACATCTTCGACACCACCACACCGGGCAGCCGGGCCCAGGCGCTGTACTACCGGCTACTCCATCGTCTGGCTGCCTCGTCCTGCCGGCATGTGGTGATCATCGGCGGCAACCATGACTCCCCCGCCCTGCTGGAGGCACCGCGCGAGCTGCTGCGCCAGCTGGATATCCATGTGGTCGGCATGGCCGGCGACGATCCCGACAGGGAGCTCCTCCTGCTGGGCGACGCTCGGGGCGCGCCCGAGCTGCTGGTCTGCGCCGTGCCCTATCTCCGCGACCGCGACGTCCGCCAGGCCGTGGCCGGAGAAACCCTTGAGGACAAGGGCCGGCAGCAGCGCGAGGCGGTCCGCGTCCACTACCAAAATCTCTGCCTGATGGCCGAGGAGCGGCGCCGTGCCATCGATGCCGACCTGCCGCTGGTGGCGATGGGCCATCTTTTCGTCGCCGGCGGCCGGACCGTCGAGGGCGACGGCGTGCGCGATCTGGCCGTCGGCGGGCTCGATCGGATCGAGGCCGGCTGTTTTCCCGAAACCATCGATTACCTGGCCCTGGGCCATCTCCATATCGGTCAGATGGTGGCCGGCAATCCCAGCCGGCGCTACTGCGGAGCACCGCTGCCGATGAGCTTTGCCGAGGCCGACTCGACCAAGGAGGTCCTGCTGCTCACCGCCGGCGGCCGCGACTTCGCCGTGGAACCGATCAAGGTGCCGCTTTTCCAGCCCCTGGCCTCGCTGCGCGGCGACCTGCCCTTCCTCCTGCGGGAGGTGGAGCGGTTGCGAGCCGCGCAGAACTCCGCCTGGATCGAGTTGGTGTACGAGGGCGACCGGGCCATCCCCGACCTGCGTGAACAGCTGCTGGCAGCGGTGGAGGGTTCGGAGCTGGCCGTGCTGCGCATCCGCAACAACCGGATCTTCGATTACGTGCTCCGGCAGACTCAGGACATCGAATCCCTGGACGATCTCAGCGTGAGCGAGGTCTTCGAGCGCTGCCTGCAGACGAACAATATCGAGGAGGCGCAGCGGCAGGTGCTCCGCGCCGCCTTTGCCGAGATCGTCGACGCCCTCGGCACAGAAGAGGGCGGGTCGGAGGGCCAGCCGTGAGAATCCTGGCCATTCGTCTGCGCAATCTCAACTCCCTGGCCGGTTCCTGGGCCATCGACTTCACCGCGCCCGAGTTTGCCGCCGCAGGCATCTTCGCCATCACCGGCCCCACCGGCGCCGGCAAATCGACCATCCTGGACGCGATCTGCCTGGCCCTGTTCGCCCGCACCCCGCGCCTCGGCCACATCAGCAAGGGCAGTAACGAGATCATGGCCCGACGGACGGGCGACTGCTTCGCCGAGGTCGAATTCGAGACCGGCCAGGGCCGCTTTCGCTGCCATTGGGCCCAGCACCGGGCCCGGCGCAGCCCCAGCGGCGAACTGCAAGCCCCCAAACACGAGATTGTCGACGCCCGCACCGGCAAGGTGCTGGAAACCAGGAGCAAGGAGGTCGGCCGGCTGGTGGAGCAGGTGACCGGCATGGACTACGACCGATTCACCCGTTCGATCCTCCTGGCCCAGGGCGATTTCGCCGCCTTCCTCGAAGCGGATGCCGACCAGCGCGCGCCGCTCCTCGAACAGATCACCGGAACCGGCATCTATTCGCGCATCTCCATGGCCGTGCACGAACGGACCGGTGCGGAGCGGCAACAGACCGCCCTGCTGCGGGAAGCCATGGGGCGGATCGTCCTGCTCGACGAGGCCGAAGAACGGGAGCTGACCGCCGCAATCAGCGCGGGACAGGCCACGGCGGCGGCGCTGGGGGAGCGGCTGGACCGCTTGAACCAGACCCTGCACCGGCTGACGGCCATCGCCTCGCTGCATACTCAGCTGGCCGAAACGGACCGGTTGCTGGAGGATTGGGCCCGCCGCCGGGAAGCAGCCCAGGCGGACCTGGACCGGCTCGATCGGGGCCGGCGCGCCCAGACCCTGCTGGCCGAGCACACCCAGTGGCGCCAGAGCGAGGAGCGGCTCGCGGTGTTGCGCGCCAGGGAGGCCACCGTTCGCGTCGATCTGGGCCGGCTGCGGCAGGAGCGACACCGGATTGCCACCGCCCATGATCAGGCCCAACAGGCGATGGCGGCAGCGACGGCGCGCCAACAGCAGGAAGCCGGGACGATCACCGCCGTCCGCGCCCTTGACCTCCGGCTCTACGAAAAGCGCCAGGTCATGGCACAGCACCGGGCCACCCGGCAGCAAAGCGAGCGGGAGCGGGACGAGACCCTGCGGCAGCAACGCGATCTGCAACAACAACGTACCAAAATCGCGGCTGAACAGGAACGGTTGGCCGTTTTCTTCCGCGACCATGGCCAGGATGGCCTGCTGGTGGAGCAGTTGGCCGGATTGCGCCAGCAGTTGCAGCAACTGGACACCAGGGAAAAGGAACTGCCGGTTCTGGAGCAGACCCTCGCGACCCGATGCGCTGCCCGCGTCGACGCCCAGCAGCGGACTGCCCGTCTGGAGCGGGAACTGCACCAGGCAGCCGAGGAACTGGCCCAATCGCGGCAACGGCAGCAGGACCTGCTGACACAGCGGGACAGGCTCCTGGCCGGACAGGACCTGTCCGGCTGGCGGCAACAGGTGGAACGGGAGATGGAGCGATGGCGCCAACTGGAGTTGGCCGCCGATCTTTTGTCCGGGCAGCAGGCCCTTGCGGCGGAACTCGCCGACCTGGAACGATCGCGTCAGGAGTTGCGGGTGCAGGAGCAACACTGCGCGGACGAACTCCGCCGGCTGGAAGAACAGCGGCAGCTCCGGGAAGATCTGCTGCGGCAGTGCGAACGGAACCAGCAGTTGAGCGCGCGCATCCGGACCTTCGAGGAGGAGCGCCAACACCTGCGTCCGGGCGCGCCCTGCCCGCTGTGCGGCGCCACCCATCATCCCTGGGCCGAGGAACAGCCAGTGCCGGATGACGACGAGGAGGCGGTCGTCCGGGCACGGGCCGACCTGGACGAAGCGGGCGCGACCTTGGCCAAGGTCCGGGAAACGCTGGCCGGACTGGCCAGGGACATCGAGCACACCGACCTGGCCCTAACCAGGGCACGGCAGAAACAGGACGAAGGGACAGCGCGGCTGTCGCCCCTGCTGGCCCTGTTCGGTTCGGCCGACGAGGCGATCCGGCTGCGGGCACAGGGAGCGAACCAGGTGGAGGAGCTGCGCCGGCGGGTGCAGGCGATCGACCAAGTGGAAGATGAGCTGCACGCGGCCCGCACCCAGGGGGAACAGGTCACGGCCCGCCACCACGATCTCCAGCAGCAGGCGCAGGCAGCCCGCCACGATGCCACGGCCATCGACACCGAGGTGCAGCGGCTCGAGCAGCAGGTCCGGGACGATTGCTCCTGGCTGGCGGCCTGCCGCACCGCTCTTGTCCATCAATTGCAGCCCCTGGGGATCGAGGGCGTGTCGCCGGGCCAGGCCGACGCTCTGCTCCGCCACCTGGAAGCCCGCCTGCAAACCTGGAAGGAACAGCAGGCGAGCGATGAGCAGCTCAAGGCGCAGCAGAATCGGGTGCGGGCGGATCAGGGCACGCTCGACCGACTGCTCACGGCCATCGACCAATCCCTGGCGCAGCAGGCGGCGCACCTGGCGGAGCTTACGCGCGAGGTCGACGGGTTGCAGGCAGAACGGCACGGACAGTACGACGACCGCGATCCGGATGTGGAGGAACAGCGGCTCCGCGCCGAGGTGGAGCAGGCGAAAACACAGGAACGGGCGGTCCGCGCCCGCCTGGCCGAGTCCGACAGGCAGGTGCACGGCCTGGAGGAGCAGGCGCGGCTTATCGCCGAAGAACTGGCGATCCTGGTGCCCGCGAGCCAGGCGCAGCAGGCCCGGCTGCTCGACCTGCTGCCCGGCACCGGTTTCGCCGGTCTGGACGATTTCGAGGCTGCCCTGATGCCGCCGGCGACCCTGGCCACCCTGGATGCGCGCAAACAGGATTTGGACAGGGAGCAGGCCGAACTCGCCGCCCGGCGGGCCGAACAGAAGGCCGCCCTGATGCGGGAAGAGGAGCAGCGCCAGGATGGCCGCAACCGGGAGGAGGTGCTGGCCGAACAGGCGGAACTCAGTCGCGAACTGGAGGTCGTGCAGCAGCACATCGGCGCCAGCCGGGAACGGCTGGCGGCCAACGACCGGCACCGGCACGAGTTCGCGGCCCGGCAGCAGGCCCTGGCCGCGCAGCAGAAGGAACTGGAGCGCTGGGAACTGCTCCACCTGCTGATCGGCTCGGCCGACGGCAAAAAGTTCCGGGTCTTTGCCCAGGGCCTGACCTTCGAGGTGATGATCAGTCACGCCAACCGCCAGCTGCGCCGGATGAGCGACCGCTACCTGCTCCTCCGCGACCCCGGGGAACCCCTGGCCCTGCAGGTGATCGACAACTACCAGGCCGGGGAGATCCGCTCCACCCGCAACCTCTCCGGCGGCGAGAGTTTCCTGGTCAGCCTGGCCCTGGCTCTGGGGCTGTCCGCCATGGCCAGCCACACCGTCCGGGTCGATTCCCTCTTCCTCGACGAAGGCTTCGGCTCGCTCGACGAGGAAAGCCTGGACATCGCCCTCCAGACCCTGGCCGAGCTCCGCCAGGACGGCAAGTTGATCGGCATCATCTCCCATGTGCCGCAGCTCCGCGACCGTATCGACGTCCGCATCCGGGTGCAGCCGGGACCGGGCGGCACCAGTGGCCTGCTCGGGCCGGGCTGTAGCCGTCTTGCCTGATCGGGCGATCCGATCAGAAGCGTTCGTTTTTCTCCGTAGAGATCAACTCTCCGCGTCGCGGCCGCACACCGGGCAGGCTTGCAGGCGCAGCGGTTTTTCCAGATGGCTTACCGCCAGCAGTTGCTCGTCGGCGAAGATGTCGCGGGTGGGGCCGTCGGCCATGATCCGGCCTTCCCGCAGGACAATGGTCCGCGTGCAGAGATCGAGCACCAGATCGAGATCGTGGGTGGCGATGATTGTGGTGTGGTGGAACCCGGCCAGCAGTTCGATCAGCGTTCGCCGGGCACGGGGATCGAGACTGGACGAGGGCTCGTCCATGATCAGGATGTCGGGCGCCATGACCAGCACGGTGGCGATGGCAGCTAGGCGCTTTTCGCCGCCGGACAGCTTGTAGGGCGGGCGGTCCCGGAGATGGGCCGCGCCGACGCGGTGCAGGGCCGCGGTCACCCGCCGCTCGACCTCGTCCGGCGGCAGACCCAGGTTGAGCGGGCCGAAGGCGACATCCTCGGCCACGGTGGGCATGAACAACTGGTCGTCCGGGTCCTGGAAAATCATGCCCACCGTGCGGCGGATATCGGCCAAGGTGGCCTTGGCGAGCGGATAATCGCCGATGCGTACCGTGCCGTTCTGCGGAATCAGGGAGCCGTTAAGGTGGAGGAGCAGGGTCGACTTGCCGGCCCCGTTGGCGCCGACCACGGCCACCGATTCGCCGTGACGGATGCAGAGGGAGACGCCGCGCACCGCCTCGGTGCCGTCCGGGTAGGTGTGGGTCAGGTCCAAGACCTCGACGAGAGGCGGATTCATGCGATCAGACCGGTCACCAGCCGGCCCAGGAGCAGCGGGCCATCAACGGCACGCAGGACGAGGAGCGCGCCTCCGCAGAGGGCCAGCACCAGCAGGTCGCGGCCGGTCAGGCGCGATGGCCGGCAGGTGCGGATGGTGCCGTCGAAGCCCCGGCAGCGCATGGCCAGATGGATGCGCTGGGCGCGATCCAGGGTGCGGAGCAGCAAACTGCCGAGCAGCGGGCCCAAGGTCCGCATCTCCAAGCCCCGGCCCTGAAAGGAACGGAGCCTCCTGGCCCGGTCCATCCGCCGGCCTTCCTCCACAAGCACAAAAAGATAGCGGTGGAGGAGCAGCAACTGCACGGCAAAGACCCTGGGCATGCCCAGTTGTTCCAGGGCCATGCAGACCGCGTTGAAGCCGGTGGTGGCGATCAGCGCCAGCACGGCGCCGACGGTCAGGCAGAAGCGGAGCAACAGGGACAACAGGGAGAGCCAGCCGCCGGCAATCGTGAGGGTGCCGAGCTGCATCAGGGGCTGCTGGTCGTAGACGGGATTGAACAGGCCGACCAGGAGGGCCAGGGGCGCGACCAGGATCAATTTCTTCAGGACAAAACCGGCCGGGATGCCGCCCAGGCCGAGGACCAGGGTCAGGAAGAAGGCAAAGGGCAGCATGCCGGCGATCGCGTACTTGTCGAAGGAAACCACGCAGATCAGAAAGGTCAGGGTGATCAGCACCTTGACCCGGGGGTCGAGCCGGTGCACCACCGAATCCCGGCCGGCGAGGTGGTCGAGGCGATGGAGATCGAGAAAGGCGGAGTCGACGGCGGCCATGTTACCACTCACTCTTGCGCATCGTTGCGGGCCAAAAGCAGGGCGACGGCTGATGCCGCCATCTGTCCCCGGCCGCCTGTTGCCGCTGCCATCGGCTAGGCGGTCCGGCGGCGTTTTCTGAACACCAAACCGAGCCCGATGGTCACCAGGAGTGTGAGACCGCCGCCGACCAGCCCTGCGACCGTGGTGCCCGAATCCACGGCCGGCCAGGCGGGCTCAGCCGCTTGTTCGGCTGCGGCTGCCTGTTCGCCGGTCCGGAAGGCATAGTCGGGCAGGAAAGCCGTCTTTTCCTGGAAACCGGCGAGCAGCCCATAAATGCCCTCCGCCGGCTCGTCCAGCTCATCCTTGCCCGTGGCCTGCGCGATCGACCATTCCAGACCGTCGGGAAAGCTCGACGCGAACCAGGAGAAGACCCCGCCGGTGAGGACCGCCGCCACGGCAAGACCGGCCAGCACCCTGGCGATGGGCAGTGAGCCCAGCGGGCGGGTGGTGGCGGCAGACTCGAGGATCTCCGGCCGGGCCTGCCAGACAAAGGTGACCACCGCGGCGGTGACCAGGCCCTCCACCAGGCCGATGGCCAGATGAATGGGCAGCATCGCCCAGAGAAACGCCTGCAGCGGCAACTCGGCGATGCCGGAAAGAACGGTTTCGCCCACCACCCCCAAGGCGCCGAGTTGCAGGCCGACGATGGCGGCGACAATGGATGCGATGACGATGCGCGTCCGGCTTGTGCCGTTGCCGGCAAGGGGTTTGTACAGCAGGGGATAGGCGATGAAGCAGGAAAAGACGCCGAGGTTGAAGATATTGCATCCCAGGGCGAGCAGGCCGCCGTCGGCAAAAAAGAGGGCCTGGACGACGAGCACCGAGGCAATGGTCAGAAAGGCCGCGTAGGGGCCGAGCAGGATGGCCAGCAGCAGGCCGCCGCCGATGTGGCCGGAGGAACCCGTGGCCGGGATGGTGAAATTAATCATCTGGGCGGTGAAGATGAAGGCGCCGAGCACCCCCATCAGCGGAATTTTCCGGTCATCGAGGTCCTGCTGCACCTTTTTGGCGCACCAGGCGATGGTACCGGCGGTGGCGGCCCAGAAGGTGCCGCCCACTGCGGGCGAGAGAAGTGCGTCGGCCATGTGCATGCTCGTGTCCCCCTTCTTGCGCAGATGCCGGCTGCGGCTGCGGTCAAGACCGGATGCCGGCGGTTGATAACACAAATCAAGGCTCGATATTACGCCTGTGTGTTACAGAATCGCTTTCCGTGTGTCAAACAAAAAAACGACCCTGCGGCCGGGGACACATTCGACGTTCCAGGCGCTTCCGGGCAGACAGCCGACGGGGACGCAATCGTTTCCGTCTCAGGGGTGATGCACGCGGCGGGTGAAGGGATCAGGGCGGGATGGCCGCCCCTGGGTGGATCAGGCGGGCGATGGTGATGAGGGTGTCGGCAAAGGTGAGCGGCGAGGGACTGCACACCAGATCAGGGTCCAGAACGTGCACCCGGCCGGCCCGCACCGCCCCGATGGCGGGATATGCCAGCCAGCGCCGCCGTTCCTCGGCACCGACGCCGTGTTCGGTGCCCATGACCGCGATGATGATCAGATCCGGATTGAGGGCCATGACCTGTTCCATCTTCATCGCCCCGGAACGCAATTCGCCGGCCACATTGATTCCGCCGCCCAGTTCGATGAAATCGTTGGTGAACGAACTCTTCACCGACGAAAACAGGGGATGGGCGCCGACCTGGAGAAAGACCTTGGGTCGGGGCAAGTCCGCGACGGCCTGGAGAACCGCCTCCACCTTTTCCCTGGCCTGGACCACAATCGCCTCGGCCTCTGCCTTTCTGCCCAGCAACTGCCCGAGGCGAAGGAAATGAGCGCAAATATCGGCGAAAGAGGCTGGCTGGCGGAAGACTTCCACCCGATAGCCCAGCTGGCGCAGCTTTTCGATCTGCGGCGGCGGCGTCAGGTTACTGGCCAGGATCAACTGGGGACGCAGGGAGACGATCTTCTCGATGCTCAACTCCTGCACCGAGCCAACCTTGACCTTGTCGAGGGCCGCTGGCGGCCGCTGGCAATAGATGGTGTTGCCCACCAGGCTATCGCCCGACCCGAGCAGGTAAATATTTTCGGTGAGCAAGGGGCCGAGGGAGACGATACGCTCGAACATCCGCCCTGGTCCCGCCGCAACATCCGCCCCTGCTGCTGCGGCCGGAACAAGGAAAAGGGCCGCCAGCAGCAAGCCGGCGATGGCGGCCGGAATACGCCGAGCACCGATGTTGGGCCTGCCTTCCGGCCGGCGCTGTCCCATGGCCGGTCACCACGAAAAGGAAAAGACGGGAACCAACCCGCGATCAGATGACATCGTCGTCGCTCAGATCGTCATCCTCGTCGATTTCGCCGTCGAGATCGTCCTCGCTGTCGTCAACATACTCGTCGCGTTCTTCGAACTCATCCTCGTCATCCGGGGAAATTTCCGGCGTCGAGCTGTCATCCGCCGCGCGAACGGCCTTCGGGATTTTCGATTCCGGCAGAACGAATTCCCGAATTTTTTCCACTTCATCGGGCAGAAGAAGATCAGCCTTGCAGATCGGACACCCTTTGATGTGTTGATCGACAAACTGCATCATCCGGGCCGGTGCCATGGTTTCCTGCTTGACCCGGAGGTACCAGTCCTTGATCAGGCGTATCAGTTGTTCACATTCCATTGACAATCTGGACGTTTGCTTTTTCGGCTCTTTTTGGATTTCGTGCCGGCCCCCCTTCTGGGCGCAGGACAAGAAAAAGTTGTTTTTCCGGACGACAACCGGTAGATTTTGCAGGCACGGGGAAGTGGAAAGGGCGCTGGTGGCTCTCCCGGACTTCAAATCCGGTGTGCCGGGTGAATAGCCCGGCAGGTGGGTTCGATTCCCATGCACTTCCGCCATTTCAACAATCATTCCGGAAATCAAGCAGAAACATTTCTCCTCCCCGGAACCTTCCCGCCCGTCTACGTGGCCGGCGGTGCCGCATTCTAACCTATCCCGTCAAACGAAAAAAGGGGAAAGCGTGTTTATGAAAAAACGTTGTAGAGTGCAGCCGGCGACCGGTGCCACCCGACCCTGCATCGGCACGGTGCTGCGCGGTGGGGCCGGCCGCCCCCACTTCTCTCCCCAGCCAGGACAACGATGAGAGACAACGTTTTCTGGGCCATGTTCGGTTTCCTGATCGGGGTGTGTTTTCTGGCGGCGATGCAGGGAAGCTACGAACGCCCCACCAAATGGGAGGACGGCGGCGTCATCGTCCACAAGGGGCAGCCCTACAAGCTGCAGATACTGGAGTTGTCCGGCGACAAGAGATGAACCTGTCCCTTGCCCGCAGGCAGGTCAGGCGGGCGTGGCATGAGCCGTCAGCGCCTGAAGTTTTTTCCGGTTGTTTCTTGAACACGAAATCACTCCATGGACCGCGGCGCGCGCCCATGTTCAGCACCCCCCTTTTATCCGATACAATTCCATCGCCCCCCCTTGATTTGTCCCTGAAATGTAAGGCACAATACGCTGACGGCGCCGGTTGTCCCCCTTGCGGGATTCCGACCGCACGCCTCGTCTTCGCGGCGCCCGGGAGCAGGCAGGGTGCTTTCGGCTCCGCACCGGCGTTCACGTGCCCGTGGCGCCCACCATCGATTCCCCTCTGCTGAAGGAGTACCTTATGCGACCTCTTGATTCGACACCGGTTTCGTCCACCTCTCCGTCAGACCTGTTGGCCACCGTGCTCGCCTTTGCCGTTGTCCGTTCCTTTCACGAGGGCGAGCCCATCCTGGCTCCGGGTTCGGCAACCGATGCCTTCTATTTTCTGGTCGACGGGGCGGTGGAGGTCAGCTACACCGACCGGTCCGACACCCGGATCACGGTCGCCTTGATCGGCGCCGGCGAATTTTTCGGCGAGATCGGCTTTTTCGACGGCGAATCTCGGGTGCGGGACATCCGGGCGGCGGGAGAGGCCCGCATCGCCGTCTTCGACACCGAAGTGATGACCGCCCTCCGTTCCCGGCATGCCGAACTCTTCACCGACTTCATCCTCCTGCTCACCCAGAAGATCTGCGGCAAATTCCGCCGAATCGCCGGCGAGAGCGAACCGATCGCCGGATACGCCGACTCTCTTTCCACCCGGCATGCCAGCCGGTATACCGAGGCCAGGCCCCTGCCCGCTCCCCTGCTGCGTTCCTCCCCCTGGCATCAGATCGGCAGCCGGATGGAAGCCTTCAAATCCGAATTGTTCAACCTCTCCCACCATCTCCAAAAAATCGAGGCAGAGGGAAAACAGGACCCGGAAAGCGAAGCCCGCTGCATCGCCGTTCTCGCCGAACTCAACGCCGCCCTGCCCGATTTTGCCCAAACCATGACCGGCAGCGGCTACGAAGAGGTCCTATGGGGCTATGTGTTCAAGGAAATGTTTCCCTACCTGATGCGCAGTCGTTTCGCCGAACGCGCCTATTTCAAGCCCAAGGGCTATGCCGGCGATTTTCTCATGATGGAGCATATTTACGAAGACATCCCCAAGGGAGAGGGAAAGGTCGGCGAGATCATCGATGCCTTCTGCCTCCAGCGCCCCGGTTCCCAGGCCATTCGCGGCAGGCGCATGCTGCTGCGGGATGCGCTCGCCCGGCTCAGCCGCGCCAACGCCGAACGCGGCGCCACCACCCGGATCATGAACCTAGCCTGCGGCCCGAACCGGGAGCTCTTCGATTTCCTCGCCGCCTGCGAATACAGCGACACCATCGAGGCCCTCTGCGTCGACATCGATTCCGAGGCCCTGCAATACACCAATCAATACGTCAACATCTTCCCGCACCTGGCCTCGATCCGGCTGATGCGGGAAAACGTCATCAAATGGTCCCTGGGCCGGGCCACCCATCACATCGACCCGCTCGACATCATCTATTCGGCCGGCCTCTGCGACTACCTCGATCCGCGTCTGTTCCGGGCCCTGATCACCCAATGCCACCGCCATCTCAAGCCGGGTGGCACCCTGCTGCTGGGCAACTTCACCGCGTATCCAGACTCGCTCTTTCTCGACAAGTTGCTGAAATGGGAGCTGATCTACCGGACCGAAGAGGAGTTGAAGGAGCTGTTCGCGCCCACCCCCTTCGGCGAACGGGTCACGGTCATCGCCGAGCAGGCGCAGGTCAATCTGTTCGCGGTGGCCACCAAGGACTGAAACCGTCATGGAGCGGCCAGCGGCCACCGCACCGGCCGAGTGCACCCACGAACTCCATGCCCTTTTCGTGCAGCGGACCCATGTGTGCCTGTGGCTGGGCATGGTGTTCTTTCCTCTGTTCTCGATCCTCGATTACCTCTACTGCCGTTCTTTCTTCACCCTGTTCCTGACCTATCGCCTTTGTTTTGTCCTCCTGCTCGCCGGTCTCCTCCTGTTCCTCAAAACCGCCGCGGGCGTGCGGCACGCCCGTGCCGTCATGGCCGTCGCCTTGCTGTTCGGGACCCTGGCCATCTCTCTCATGACCGTCAAACTGGACGGTTTCGTCTCCGGATACTATGTCGGCATCCTCCTGATGGTCGCCGGTGCCTTTTCCGTCCTGCCCCTGCATGCCGTCCGGGCACTGCTCCTGGGCAGCGCCATGTATCTGGTCTATGTCGTCACCGTGGCCTTCTTTGTCCAACCCATCGATGCCCGGCAGCTCGGCGCGCTGGTCAGCAACAGCGTCTTCTTTTTCTCCCTGGTCATCGTCACGGCCCTGCAATGTTTCGACGAGATCCAGACAATCATCCGTTCGCTCCGGACCAAGAAAAGCCTGCAGGCGATCCACGCCGAACTCAGGCAGTACACCGGCGACCTCGAGGCCCTGGTGCAGCAACGGGTGGAGATGCTGGAGGAATCCGATCTCAAATTCCACGATCTCTACAACACCATCCCGGATCTCGTCGTCCTGCTCAACGAAGCGGGGACCATCCGCATGATCAACCGGCACGGTGCCTTCTTGCTCGAACAGACGCCGGAAGAACTGGAGGAGACGTCGCTTGTTGACTGCATCCCTCCGCAATACCGCCAGGTTTTCTCCGACGAAGTGCTGGATCGTCTGCAGCGGGGAGAGACGGTGCAAGGGGTGCAGGTGCAGCTGCACACCCGTTCAGGCCGCACCATCGAGGCGGAACTGAGCGGCAGCAGGGTGGAACTGGCCGGGGAATCCGGGCATTACCAGTTGATCATCCGCGATATTTCCCAAACCAAGGAGATCGAGCGGCAGGTGATCGAATCCGGGCAACTGCTCGACACCTCCCGGCGGGCCGCCATTTTCGGCCTGGCCCGGTTGGCCGAGTGCCGGGACGACAGCACCGGCGCCCATCTGCTCCGCATCCGGGAATACACCCGGATCCTCGCCCTGGGGCTGGCGGAGAATCCCAGGTTCAGGCCCATCGTCACCGGCCAGTTCATCGAGGATTTATGTTTGTCCTCGGTTCTCCACGACATCGGCAAGGTCGGCATTCCCGATGCCATTCTGCTGAAACCCGATCTCCTTTCCGAAGCGGAGTTCGAAACCATGAAACGCCATTGCCAGTACGGCAGCAATGCCCTCGCCTCGGCGGAACACGATGCGGAAGGACTCGGGTTTCTCCGGATGGGAGAGGAAATAGCCCTCTACCATCACGAACGGTGGGACGGCACCGGCTATCCGACCGGCCTCGCCGGCACCGCCATTCCGCTGTCAGCGCGGATAGTGGCGCTTGCCGACGTGTATGACGCCCTGACCTCGAGCCGCTGCTACAAACCCGCCCTCCACCATGAACAGGCCCGGATGCTCATTGTCCGGGAGAGCGGCCGCCAGTTCGACCCGGCGGTCGTCAATGCCTTTGTGCGGAGGGAGCGCGACTTCAAGGCCGCCAGGCGCGATCTCCTGATGCAGACTCCCCCGCCGCCGCTCTGACAAGGAAAGCGCCATGCACGCACTCGAACAGTTTGTCCAGGAGTCCCGGCAGCTGCACCACCAGCGCGTTACCTTCATCCTGTGGGCCGGCATCGCCGTCATGCTCCTCTTCACCGTGCTGGATTCCTTCCTGGTGCCGGCCCTTTTTCGTGAACTGCTCCTCGACCGCCTCGTCGCAGTCGCCATCTGCTGTCTTCTGCTCGTCGCCAACAGCTGCGACCGGGCTCGCCGCTTGTCCTGGGTCATCGGTTTTGCGGGATATCTGACCGTCGGCACCGCCATCCTCCTGACGGTCCACCGCTTGGGGGGATTGGCCTCGCCCTCCTACGTCGGCCTGATCATCGCCATGGCCCTGTACACGGCGCTCGCCCCCCTGACTGTCGGCCAAACCCTGGTCAGCGGCCTGTCCCTGGTTCTCCTGTATGCATTCTCGATCTGGCTGGCGGAGCCGCCGCCCCGCGATCAATGGATGCTCCTGTTCAACAATCTGTTTTTCATGGTCTGTTTTGTGCTCATCGCCGCCACCCAGAGCTGGACCGATACCGCCGCCCGCAAGCGGGAATGCCATCTGCGGGTATCGGAAAACAAGGCGGCAGAGGTTCTGGCCCGCCAGGCGGACAAGCTGGAACGGGAAGTCAAGCGGCGCGTCGAGGCCCAGCAGGCGACCGAAAAACAATACCAGGCCCTCTACGAGGCGATCGCCGACGATGTCGTCCTCCTCACGCCGCAGGCAAAGATCATTCAGGCGAACAACTCGTATATCCGCCATTTCTCCGCCGGATCTTTTCAGCACGGCGCCTCCTTCCTCGACGTTGTCCGGCCCGGCGACCGGCAAACGATGCGGGACGCCCTGAGCGGCCTGGTCGCCACGGGAACGGCATTGGCCCATCTCCGCCTCGCCCTCGTCTCGGCTGCGGGAAACCCCGTTGAAACGGAAATCAGCGGCGCCCTGCTCCGCCGTGGCGAGGCAATGCTCGGCGTGCAACTGGTCATCCGCGACATCACCGTCCGCAACGCCTTGGAAGAACAGCTGATCAGCTCGCTGCGTACGGTCAGGCAGACCGAGAATGCCACCATCATGGCCCTGGCCAAGCTGTCCGAATACCGGGACATCACCCCGGGCCAGCATCTGGAACGGGTCCGGGAGTATTGCGTCGTCCTGGCCGCCGAACTGGCCCGGCACCCGCGCCATGCGGACACCGTCACCCCGGCCTACCTCCAGAACCTCTATCAGGCGGCCATTCTCCACGATATCGGCAAGGTGGCCGTGCCGGACGACATTCTCGCCAAGACGGGTGCCCTTTCGCCACTGGAGGAAGAAGCGCTGCGCAACCACACCTTGAGCGGTGGCGACGTGATCAAGGCCATGGAACAGGAAGCCAAGGGCAGCGGTTTTCTCGCCCTGGCGAAAAATATCGCCTATTTCCACCACGAACGCTGGGACGGCCTGGGGTTCCCGTACGGCCTGCAGAGAACCGAGATCCCCCTGGAGGCCCGCATCATGGCCCTGGCCGATGCCTACGAGGAGTGGACCGCAGCCCTTGATCCCGCAAAGCGGCGGTCCCATGAACAGGCCATGGAGACGATCGTCAGGGATTCGGGCCATCGGTTCGATCCGATCATTGTCGATGCCTTCGTGACCCTGAGCACGGCATTCGACCGGATCCGACGCGAACTCGCCGAGCCGGTTTGAGCAGACCGCTACCCTTCAAAACGCCCAGGCCGCTGTTTCTCGCCCGGATTTTCCCGCTGCCCCCGGTGAGCGATCCCGCAATATTTCCCTTGCCGTTCGCCGGTATATACACTAAAACCAAACAAAAATAGTCAATCAGCGCATCTGGAGGAAAACCGTTCTTCCGATGCGGGCCTTTTGCCTATCCGCGAGTGGATGGCGGCATCCCAACGGAGGAATAGTGTATGAAAGAAAATGTGATGCGTGCTCCGCTGTTCAAGGCGGGGATTGTTCTGCTGGTTTTCGTTCTGCTGGCCTACCTGACCAGCGCCTCCCCCGAGGGGAGCGTGCTCAATTCCGTCGGCCAGATCATCATCGGCGCCTTCCGGCTGGTGCAGTGGGCCATTGCCATGGCCATCGGCCTCGCGGTCTGTATCGCCGTGCTTATCGGCATCTTTCTCTTTGCCGTTTCCCTGGTCAACAAGGAAACGGCCGCTTCCATGTACCAGGCGGTCAAGGACGCGGTCTTCGCTGCCTGCCAGCCGGCGTGCGCCCGCATCGGCGCTTTCGTCCAGTGCAGGGAGACGGCCCGGTGCGCCCCCCAACCGGTACAGGAACCCGCTGCTGTGCCGCCTCCGCACTTCAAGGAGGAATTGCAGGCCATCGTCGCCGGCGAGGTCCGCAGGGTGGCCGACAGCCAGCAGGCGCTGAGCGATCAATTCTCCGACCTCACCGGCAAGATTCAGGCGCTGGAGGCGAAGAGCGCCGACTTCGCCGCGGCAGGCCAGTTGGACACCATTGCCGCTGAGCTGGCCGCCTCGGGAAAAACGCTCGGGGTCGTGCAGGCGCAGGTCGCCACCCTCGAAGGCAAGATTAACGAGACGGTTCAGCAACTGCAGGGCATCACACCCGAGAAGATGCTGGGCGACATTCCGGATCGGTTGCAGAAACTTGAGCAGCCTAAGGACGAGCAGCCGTCCTTTGACCCCGCGCCGCTGACGGCATCCATCGAGAGCTTGCAGATGGAAGTGGAGGAACTGAAGAAGCGCAAAAGCCCCGGCGGCACCAGGACAAAAAAGAAAGCGTGATCCTGCCCCAGGTGCGTCGATCCCGCTCCTGACCGCTCACCAAACCCGAGCGTCTCCAGCCATCCCGTCCGCGACGGGATGGCTTTTTTATTGCACGCCGTCAGCCGCCTTGCTGGCGGGGCAGCAGTTCCCTGAAGGATTCGATCGAGGGGAAACGGCAGGAATACCGGACGCCCTGGCGGCTGCTCGGCCGGGCGACAAAGAGCGGATAGGCCAGCCCGTGCGCCCGGGCCGCGCACAATACCTGTTCCGTGTCATCCACGAGCAAGGTCCGGGTTCTGTCGAAATGGAGCAGGCGTTCCAGCCGCGGCCAGAACTCCGTCTCCTCCTTGGCCAAGCCGACTTCCTCGGCGCAGACGATCCGGTCGAACCAGGGGCCGATGGCCGTTTTCTCCAATTTGATCGCCAGCGTGTTCGGATGGGCATTGGTGATCAGATGGAGTTTTTTCCGGCATTGCTGGCAATATTCCAGGAACTCGACGACATACGGGTGCACGCCGATCAGATGATTGATCCGCCGTTTCAGCACCGGCAGATCGATTCCCAATTCACGGGACCAATACGTCAGATCGGACCAGTCAAGAGTGTTCCGTACCCGATGGTACCTGGCCAGCAGGCGCTCCTTGGCCGCCTCCACCGGAATGTCGTGCAGGAGGCTGTAATGCTCGGGCACATACTGTTCCCAGAAATAGTCGTCGAAATGCTTGTCCAGCAGGGTCCCGTCCATGTCCAGGAGCACGGTCTCGATCCCGTCCCAGGGAATCCGCGGCAAAATCTTCCCGCACGGGGCAATCTCGGTGCGCACGGCGGTCATCCCTGCAAGGCTTCCAGGGTCGACTGAATGCTGGCAAACACCTTGTCCTGGAGAGGATTGAACGGCACCACCAGCCGCTGGTCAGGGGTCAGGCGGACCGATGCGGACGGCTTGCGCCTGTCCGGCTGCCGCTGCAGCAGGCCGATGAGGCGCGCCGGATCGAAGGATGGGTTGGGAACGAAGGCATAGATCAGGGCATTGGGTCCCTGCTCCAGCCTGGTGATGCCGAATGCCCGCAATTGCTGTTTGAGTCCGATGACCGTAACCAGATTTTCGGCCTCGGGTGGCAGTGGGCCATACCGGTCGACCAGTTCGTCCTGCAGGTCGATCAGTTCCGCCGCCGAACCGCACCCAGCCACCGCCAGACGGCGGTAGGCATGGTATCGCTGGCTCGCGTCCTGGATGTAGTTGTCCGGCAGGAAGGCCGCGACCTTGAGCTTGATCTCGGGGTCGAACTCGTCCGCGGGCAGGGTGCTCTCCCCGTCCGCCATGGCCTTGCGTTTCAGATCGGCCACGGTGGCCTGCAGCAGCTCCAGGTACAGGTCATAGCCGACGGCGGCGATATGCCCGGACTGCGACACACCGAGCAGGTTGCCGCCGCCCCGGATCTGCAGGTCGTTCATGGCCAGCTTGAATCCGCCCCCCAATTCCGAGCAGTCCATCAGGGCGCGCAGCCGTTGCTGCGCATCCGGGGTGAGATGATCCAGGGACGCCACCAGCAGGTAGGCGTACGCCTGGCGCGCGGCACGGCCGACCCGGCCGCGCAGTTGATAAATGTCGGCCAGGCCGAGATGGTCGGCGCGATTGATGATGATGGTGTTGGCGTTGGGAATGTCCAGGCCCGACTCGATGATGGTGGTGCAGACCAGGGCATCGAGTTCGTGGTTGATGAAGCGGACCATGATATCTTCCAGCTGCTGTCCCGGCATCTGGCCATGGGCGACGCCGATCCGTGCCTGCGGGACCAGGGCGGCTATGGTGTCGGCCACCCTATGAATGGACTGCACCCGGTTATGGACAAAAAAGAGCTGTCCCCCCCGTTCCATCTCCCTGGTCACCGCCTCCCGGATCACCAGTTGATCGTGCTTGGCGAGGAAGGTCTTGACCGAACGCCGCTGCCGCGGCGGCGTGGAGATGACGGAAAGGTCGCGGATGCCCAGAAGCGACATTTGCAGCGTCCGCGGAATCGGCGTGGCGGTGAGGGTGAGCACATCCACCGTGGCCTTGATCTTCTTGATCTTCTCCTTGTGAGCCACGCCGAAACGGTGTTCCTCGTCGATCACCAGCAGGCCCAATTGCTTGAACTGAATGTCCTTGGAGAGGAGCCGGTGGGTCCCCACCACCAGATCGATGGCGCCCGCCGCCAGTTTGGCCGCGATCTCCTTCTGCTGCCTGGCCGTCCGGAACCGGTTGAGACAGGCGATCTCCACCGGAAAGGAGGCGAACCGCTCCCGGAAGGTGGCTGCGTGCTGTTCGGCCAGCACCGTGGTCGGCACCAGGATCGCGACCTGATAGCCATCCTCGATCACCTTGAAGGCGGCCCGGGCCGCCACCTCCGTCTTGCCGTAGCCGACGTCGCCGCAGATCAGGCGATCCATGGGCTGATCGCGGGTGAGATCGCCGATGACGTCGTCGATGGCCCTGAGCTGGCCGCTGGTTTCGTCGTAGGGAAAGGAATCTTCGAGCTGCCGGTACAGATCGCCGGGCGGGGAAAAGCGATGGCCCTGGCGCATGGCCCGGCGGGCATAGATGTCCAGGAGTTCCTGGGCGATCTTCCACACCGCCTCGGTCACTTTCTTTTTGGCGCTCTGCCAGCGCTGGGAGCCGAGGCTGTCGAGCCTGGGTTCCTGATCGGTCAATCCCTGATACCGGCTCACCCAGTGCAGTCGATCCACGGGGACGTACAGTTTGTCGTCGCCACGGAAGGCGATCTGCATGAAGTCACCCCGCTGGCCTGAAAACTCCATGTTGACCAGCCCCTGGAATACGCCGATGCCATGATCGCGGTGCACGACGATGTCCCCCTGATTGAGCTGGTCAACCTGAACGGGCTCGCCCTCCTCCTTTCCCTTCCTGTGCCGGCCGGGCTGCAACCGCTTGTCACCGAACAATTCGGTGGCGGAGAGGAAGTGGATATGTTCCTCCGGCAGGTCGAATCCCTTGGACAGAGGTTGTTCGTAGCAGGCGATCAGGTCTGGTTCAAGGAGCGCGGCAGCATCGAACGGGCCGGGCAGGAGGTGGGTCCGCACCTGGTGATTGGCGAGAATCTCCTGCAGGTGCCTGGTCTGCCGAGCCGACCTGCACGCCAGCACGATACGGTCCCGTTCCTGTTGCCATAGATGAAGGCGATCGACCAGGGGGGCCAGGAGCCCGCGTTTTTTGCGGTGCAGCTCGATTTCCTGGGCCAGCAGGCTGTGGTCGCCGGTGGCGAGCTGCACATCCGGGCCGGCATGATCCGGATCGGGCAAAAAGGAAAACCGGGCCGCCAGCCGATCCCGGCAGACGTGCTCCCACTCCTGCTCGGTCAGAAACAAATCGTCCGGCGGCAGCACGGCCAACTGCCGTTCGACCGCTTCCTGGTAATTGGCCTGGATGCGGTCACGGACCAGCCGCATCCGCTGCCGCACGGCCAGGGGATCGTGAATGACCAGGGAAGCCGAGGCAGGGAGATAGTCGAGCAGGGTGTGCAGACCCGTTCGTCCCCCGTACAGCAGCGGCAGCATGAATTCCATGCCCGGGTACCGCTGCCCCGTGACGAACCGCTCGCGGACGGCCAGCAGCTCACGGGTGGGCCAGTCATGCCGCTCCGCCGCGGTCTCGAGCGCATGCAGCAATGGACCCCGGTCGCCGGATTTCGGGAAGAGCAGGTCCGAGGCGGGCACGAGAACGGCTTCCCGGATCTCCTGCCGGGACCGTTGGGTCAGGGGATCGAAGAGACGGATCGATTCCAGGGTGTCGCCGAAAAAATCGAGACGGAGCGGACCGGTCGTGGCTGCGTCCAGACCGGGGGGATAGACATCGACGATCCCGCCGCGCGACGACAGATCGCCCTCCTGCCGCACCAGATCGCAAAGCTGATAACCCGCGCCAACGAGGGTCGCAAGGAGGCCGTCCCGGTCGGTTTCCTCGCCGGCGATCACCAGTTCGCAGTGATCGCTGAGCGCCCTGGCGGGCAGCACCCGCCGGAGGATGGCCTCTGCCGAGGTCAGGACGATGCAGGGTTCGTTACCCTCCTGTAGCTGATACAGGGTTGCCAGACGCGTGCAGACCGTCGCCGGGTCCGGCGACAGCGGGGCGTAGGGGGGAATTTCATAACTCGGGTGAATGATCACCCGAAGGTCGGAAAAAAAAGAAATATCCTGGGCGAACGGCTCGAGCAGGTCGTCGGAGGGAAGCAGGCAGCACAGGGTGCGTTGAAGAAAAACCGCCGCCCTGCCGAGGAGCAGGGCGGCGGAAGCACCATGGAGCCCGAAAATATCGAAAGGCGAACTGCTGTCACGCAGCCGCGCGAGAATCGACTGCATGCAGACGCGGCCAAATCAAAGAAAGAAGGCTGGGGAGCTGCTAGAAGGTGCCACCCATGCTGAAATCCCAGTTGGAGCTGTCTTCGTCGTCCTGTTTGTCGAGGTTGAAGCCCCAGGCCAGCCTGATCGGCCCCAGCGGCGAGGCCCACATGATGCCGACACCGGCCGTCTTCTTGTAGTCGTCAAAATCCCAGTCTTCGTCAATATCGTAGACATTGCCGAAATCATGAAAAATCTCGCCGTCGATCCCCATATCCTTGACCAGCGGAAAAATGATGGACACCGTGCCGTACCACATTTTATCGCCACCGATTTTGTCACCGTATTGGTCACGCGGACTGACGGAAGCCGATTCAAACCCGCGGATGGAGTTCATGCCGCCGAGGAAGAATCTTTCGTACACCGGCAGCTTGCCGTCCTCGTTTTCAAAGGCCTGGCCGGCCGCAGCCTTGACATGGAAGACCGTGCTCCAGAACATGGGGAAATACCAGGCCGAGGAGCCTTCCACCTTGGTGAACTCGGCGTCGCCGCCGAACGGTCCGCCCGCGTAGCTGACGCCGATGGTGTTGCGCGAGCCCTTGGTCGGGGAGAACAGCTTGTCACGCGTATCGCGAACCAAGGTGATTTCGGGCATGCTGAGGATGTTGATGTCCTTCGACTCGTAGATGGCCGAGTTGATATTGGCCGTATCGATGTCCGACAGATCGGTGTCGGAAATGGTGTAGGCGTAGTAGATGCGCCATTCCTCCCACAGCGGATGCCCCAGCCGGAAGGTGGCGCCGGTGGAATCCTTGGTGAAATCGTCGTATTCCCGTTCCCAGTTGAACAGTTCGATACTGCCGGAGACCTGGGAGTCGTACAGGCGCGGGTTGGTGAATTTCAAATTATAGCGAGTGCTCTCGCTGCTGGTGGCGGCGGCCAGGGACAGCCGGTTGCCGGTGCCGAACAGGTTGTTCTCGGCGATCTCGCCCATGAACAGCACATTTTCCGACGAGGAATAGCCCGCACCGATCTGGAACGACCCGGTCGATTTCTCTTTGACATCGACCACGACATCCATCTGATCTTCCACCATGGTCGGCTTGGGCGTCACCGTGACATCCTCGAAGAAGTCCAATCGCTTGAGTTTTTGGGTCGAAGTCCGGATCGCCTTGGAATCGAAGCGGCCGCCCTCTTCCACCTTGAGATCGCGGCGGATGACGTTGTCGCGGGTCCGGGTATTTCCCTGAATCTCGACCCGGTTGACGTACGCCACCGCGCCCTTGTCGACATGCAGGACGACATCGATCACGTCGCTGCCGGACTTGTTCATCTTGGGATTGATCTCGGCAAAGGCATAGCCCTGTTCGGAATAGAGGTCGGTCAGCCGGGTGATGTCGTCACGCAACACCTGACGGTTGAGGTATTCCTCGTCGCGGATCTTCAGTTCGGTCAGCAGCGCGTCCTTTTCCTTGACCAGATCGCCGTCGATGTCAATGGTCCCGACGCGGTATCGGGGGCCTTCGTCCACGGGAAAGGTGATGAAAAGGGCCTCTTCCTTCTGCTCCACAACCGGCTCGCCCACCTTGGCTTCCAGAAACCCGTTGTTCTGGTAGAAGGCGGCCACCCGCTCGGCATCCTGCCTGAGGATATCCATCTTCAGGACACCGGCATCGGTCAGCCAGGACAGCCACCACTTATGCGTGCTGGTCTGGATCACATCGGTCAATTCGCCCTCGGAAAAGGTCTTGTTGCCGGTGAACCCGATATGCTCGATGGTGATCTTTTCCCCTTCCTTGATGTCAAACACGACCTCCGCGTTCGCATGTTCCGGGGCGTTGATCGTGGCGCCGACCTCGGTATTGTAGTAGCCTTTCGATTTATACAGTTCCTGGATCTTCTGCACCGCCTCGTTGACCTTGGTGGGATTGAGGATGGAATTGGCGGCGATGTTGGCGGCGTCGCGGACATCCTCTTCGCTGATCTCGCTGGCGCCGGTGATGACCACCTTGCCGATCAGCGGCTTCTCCCGCACCCGGAAGATGACCACCTTACCGCCTTCGGAATCCTTGGCGTCGATCTCAACATTGTCGAAATAGCCCATGGCGAACACGGCCTTGAGATCCTGGCGAAGGGTGGCCGGATCATACAGATCGCCGGGTTTGGTCGATATTTTCTGGAGAATGGCACCGGCATCGATCCGCTCGTTGCCCTCGGGAGCGACGGAGGCCACTGTGGCGCCCCGGTCGGCATAGGCGAGCATGGTACCGACGATTTCGCCGGTCACCGTGCCCAGGCCATCGAGGGAGTCGGCCTCCCTGAAGGCGGAATAGGGCGCTTTGGGGGCAAGAACGTCAACGATGGCGCAATCGACGCTGATCCGGTTGCCCAGTTTGTTGAGACTGCCGATGACCACGTAGTCGGCGCCCGCGGATTCGGCGACCCTTGTCAACGCCGCCGCCGGCGGCGGCCAGGCGCCTTTGTAGTCGACAAGCTTCTCCGCCTGGCTGCGCGGCATCATCCTCATCCCCTTGGCCGTGGCCTCCCGCTCCAGAGCCTTGTCCGCCGGACCCGTGACAGTCGCCGTATCCGGCGCGTTGATCTTGAACGGCAGAAAGATGGCGTGTTGTCCCCGGGCCAGTGAATCGGCCGGTCCGGCGAGCACGCCCAGCAGCAATGCACAGAAAAGGAGCGCAAGGGTCGAATGGGGACGAAGGATTCGTGATGTCGACATCATGGGAAGCTTCCTATTGTGTGTCTGTTTTCCTCAGGGCTGGATCGCACGCCACTCAATCATGAGCCACAAAGGTGGGGAATTCACTATGTTAACAAAGCCGGTTGATCTCCTCGCAAATTGGGGCACATTATGACATGTTTCCTTGATTTTGCAAGAAGTTCTGTCATTCATTTTTGCGTGGGATTTGTTTGGCATCGTCTTGTTTTCAATACATTCTTCCGGGAGCGACGCCCCCTTTACGCGGGGCGTCGCTCCAGCAACCCTGCCACGGCGGCATGCAGTTCCGAGGCCAGGAGCTGCTTGTCGGCGGCCCGGTAATGGGCCGTGGAGATCGGCGTGCCGATGCGGATGACGATCTCCCCGCTACGGGGCAGCAAACGTCCCTTGGGCAGCACCTCATGGGAACCGTCGAATCCCAGAGGAACGATCGGCACCCCGGCCTTGATCGCCAGCAGCACGGCCCCGGTCTTGAATTCCTGCAGGGTGCCGTCGGCGCTACGGGTTCCCTCGGGAAAGATGAGTACCGAACTGCCCGAGGCGATTCTCCTGGCGGCCTCGTCAAGACTCTTCATTGCCTGGCGGCCGTGGGAACGGTCGATGGGAATGTAGCCGACCCGGTGCATGGCCTGGCCGAAGATCGGGATCCTGAACAGTTCCTTTTTGGCGATCCAGCGAAAATCATGGGGAAAATAACCCTGGAACGAAAAGATGTCGTACTGGCTGCAATGATTGCCGGCAAAGATATAGGTCTGGCCGGGATCGATGTTGGTCATCCCCTCCACCCGCACCCGGACTCCGGCGAGCCGGCACAATATCTTTCCCCAATAACGGGGAAAAACCTGCGCCTTGAGTTCCGATTTGCGGCCCCACAACAAATCGATGAGGGAAACCGCCGAGACCGCGAGGGTCAGAAAGGGGGCGAGAACAAGGGTGCAACTGGCGCGAATAAACTGGAGCGGCGACATGTCTGGTGCCATCGAATGAACCTGTCCTGAGGAGCGCGCCGACTCTGTCTCCGGGGGAAGGGTCTCGGCCGGGGCCGTGACCTGTCAGCGGGCGGAATATCCGCGCAGACAGCGGGCCGGACGCCGTTCGGCGCAGCGAAAACCTGCCCGGTACTTAGCAGTCCCTTCACAGAAGATCAAGCAATTCCCGCACTGAAGGAA
Organism: Desulfobulbus elongatus DSM 2908; assembly: GCF_000621145.1. GTDB lineage: Bacteria > Desulfobacterota > Desulfobulbia > Desulfobulbales > Desulfobulbaceae > Desulfobulbus > Desulfobulbus elongatus. Next base: position 160,762 of record NZ_JHZB01000004.1, on the reverse strand, counting down.
CGCCGTACGGGTGCGCCAGGATTGACGGAAGACACGGGATCGAATATATTGGAATCCCTTTTTTTGTTTGTCCGCCGGGCGGCTTCAAGCGCACATCCGGAGAGTTGCCACTCAACAAGGAGTCTACCGTGACTGCTGACACGATTGCCATCAACGCCGATGGTTCGCTCAATGTTCCTGCCAACCCGATCATTCCTTTCATCGAGGGGGATGGCACCGGTCCCGACATCTGGGCAGCCGCCCGCAGGGTACTGGATGCCGCGGTCGCCACAAGCTACCGGGGGGAGCGCGCCATCGCCTGGCTGGAAATCCTCGCCGGCGAAAAGGCCTTTCGGCAAACCGGCGAATGGCTGCCCCAGGAAACCATCGCCGCCATGAAAAAGCATGTGGTCAGCATCAAGGGGCCGCTCACCACGCCGGTCGGCGAAGGCATGCGCAGCCTGAACGTCACCCTGCGGCAGGTGCTCGACCTCTATGCCTGCGTCCGCCCGGTTCGGTACTATCAGGGCGTGGTGGCGCCGGTCAAGCGGCCCCAGGAGGTCGACATGGTGATCTTCCGGGAAAACACCGAGGATGTCTACGCCGGGATCGAGTGGCAGGCGGGCACGGAGAAGGCCAACCGGGTGATCGAATTCCTCCGCAACGAGATGGGGGCCATCATCCACGACAACTCGGGCATCGGCATCAAGCCGATTTCGGAGTTCGGCACCAAGCGGCTGGTGCGCAAGGCCATCCAGTACGCCCTGGATCAGGGCCGCGATTCGGTCACCCTTGTCCACAAGGGCAACATCATGAAGTTCACCGAAGGGGCCTTCCGCAACTGGGGTTACGAGTTGGCGGCCGAGGAATTCGGCGATGCCGTCGTTACCGAGGCGGCCCTCTGGGAGCAGTACAACGGCCAGGTGCCGGCAGGAAAAATCGTAATCAAGGATCGCATCGCCGATGCCATGTTCCAGCAGATCCTGCTGCGCCCCAGCGAATACTCGGTGCTGGCCATGCCCAATCTCAACGGCGATTACATGTCCGACGCCCTGGCCGCCCAGGTGGGGGGACTGGGCATCGCCCCCGGCGCCAACATCGGCGACGGCGTCGCCCTGTTCGAGGCCACCCACGGCACGGCACCCAAATATGCCGGCCTCGACAAGGTCAATCCGGGTTCGCTCCTGCTTTCCGGGGTAATGCTGCTGGAGTACATCGGTTGGCAGGAGGCCGCCACCCTGATCAAGACCGCCCTGGAAACCACCATTTCCAACAAGACGGTCACCTATGACCTGGCCCGCCTGATGGAGGGGGCCACGGAACTCTCCTGTTCTGCGTTCGGCGGCGCCATCATCGCCAATATGGGATAGCCCGCGCCGGACGGTGCGGATGCCAACGCTTGGCGGGGCGCTCAAGGACCTGCTGTTTCCGCCCCATTGCCTGGGATGCGGCCACCGCCTGGCTGCCTCCCGTCCCCCACTGCTGTGCCCCTGTTGCAATGCCAGTCTGACCTTTCTCCGCTCGCCGCTCTGCTCCTGCTGCGGCCGCCCCTTTGCCGCCGGTGCCGATCACCTCTGCGGCGACTGCCTTGCCGGCCACCACGCCTTCGACCTCGCCCGTTCCCTTCTCCACTACCGCCCCCCGGTCTCGAACCTGATCCTGGCGCTCAAGTTCACTGGCAACCTGAACGGCCTCGCCACCCTGCGGGCTTTGATCGAACGCGAAGGATTGCTGGCGGCATTTCGCGAGCCGGACCTGGTCTTGCCCGTCCCCCTGCATCGCGACAGGCTGCGGGCAAGGGGATTCAATCAGGCACTGGTCCTTGCCAGGGAATGCCTGCCCCAGTGGCGCCGGAAGATAGCAATCGACGTACTCCTGCGCCACCGCCCGGCTCTCCCGCAATCGCTCCTCAGCGGCAAGGAGCGGCGCAGGAACCTGAGTAAGGCCTTTTCCCTGGGGCAATCGGGCGACCGCGTTGCAGGAACGAAGATTCTCCTGATCGACGATGTCTACACCACCGGCAGTACGGTCAACGAATGCAGCCGGGTCTTGCGCAGGGCGGGAGCCGAACGAATCGAGGTCTTGACTGTGGCAAGAAGCCTTGCCCCGGGAATCCTTCCCTGAGAGGAGGACAAGAGAGAAGAAAGATGTGAAACTGCGGCATCACGTCGGCACCGGCGGGGAAAAGGCTCCCCTGCCGGGGAACGTGACCGTTCCCGCCGATACCAGATGGTGTGCTGTTCGCTACCAGGTGCGGAACTGCCCGGAATCCAGATGGACGAAGCCGTCGTTGGGATAATATCCGATACCGCCGCTCTGCATGGCGAGGGCGCACTGGTAAATCTGGGACAGATTGCCCCCGGAGAACCGGATGTCCACCGCCTTTCCCTTCATGTGCAGACTGTGGCTCGCCACGCCGGGATGCCCCTTTCTCAGGCTCCGGTTGGTCTTGGGTGAGCGGTAGCCGGAAATCACCTCATAGACTCCCCTGCGTCCCATCTCCCCCTGCACAGCCCAGAGGATATCCAGCAGCTTCGGATCGATGACATGCACCTGTCCGGTCTGATAATCGCGGAGGAAGCGGTTGATCTGGGCCAAGGCCTTGCGATCATACGTCTTCCCCGCGGCATAGGTGATGCGCAACTCCTGCTGGGTACGGGTATGGAAAAACGACAATGCCCGTCTGTCCAGAGCCTTGGCGCATGCCAAAGACGGAGCGGAAACAGCGCCCAAGCCAAGAACGATCTGGGTTGAAGCGAGAAGAAAGGAACGGCGGGACAACGTGGGTTGGGAATTTTTTTCTGTAACCATCATCCTCTTTACGCAAGATTATATACTGCGGGCGAACAGCCCACTGTACGGTTGCAGGCAAAATTTTGGGTATTAAACTGAATCACAGATAGCTTGTCAACCCTTTGCACAACGAAAAAACAGCATGTTCACAATTAATTGCGTATTTCTAGCATGTTAGAAACCTAAAAAATTAGCGTGGACTAACATGCCCCGTTTCCCTCTCGATCGACGAGGGTGCCCCATCCATAACATAATGAAATTACACGGAACCAGAATCAGGAGGCGTTCAGCATGATGATCATTTCCGGTGGACAGACCGGTGCCGATCAGGCCGCGCTCGATGCGGCCATCGCCCTTTCTCTTCCCCATGGCGGCTGGTTGCCTAGGGGCAGGAAAACCGAAGCGGGTCCCCTGCCGGCACGGTACCGCCTCCAGGAGCTGGCCTCGGAGCGCTATCGCGACCGGACGGAAAAAAACGTGTGTGCCGCCGACGGCACCCTGATCTTTTCCTTTGGTCCGCTGACCGGCGGTTCGGCCCTGACCGAGGCCCTGGCCATCCGGCATGATCGCCCGCTGCTCCATATCGATTTCGACCTGACCGGAAAGGAGCAGGCACGGGCACGGGTGGAGGAATGGGTACGGACCCAGGGACTTGCCGTGGTGAATGTCGCCGGTCCCAGGGCCAGCAATGAATCGAGGATCTATCAGGCGGTCTACGCGTTGATGCTGGAGATTCGCTGGCCGACAAACCGGCAGCCCCCTTCAGGGGAAAGGGGGGAGGAGGCTGGCTAAACGGAGGCGCGGCTGACGTCGAGGGCGGAGCGCACCGCCATGCCCAGCCCGCGCAGATCCATGGGTTTCATCAGGAGATCGGAGGCCCCGGCTTCGCAGGCGATGTCGTAGTTGAGCCGATCCGAATACCCGGTGCAGAGGATGACAGGAATCTCGGGCCGCAACCGCCGTATTTTCCTGGTGAGATCAATGCCGGTCATTTTCGGCATGGTCTGGTCGGTGAGCACCAGATCGACCGGCGGCTGCGCCTGTTCGATCAGGGCGGGGACCTCCAGGGGATTGCCCGCGGTGGTCACGGTGTAGCCCAGGTGGGCGAGCATCATCCGGCAGGTTTCCCGGATCTCTTTTTCGTCGTCCACCACCAGGATGTGTTCCGATCCCACCGGCAGCGGCTCCTCGCTGCTGGAGAGGTGGCCGTTTTTCTTCCGGTCTGCTTCCGGCAGAAGCACGGTGAACACGCTGCCCTGCTCCGGTTGCGATTGCACCGAAATCTCGCCGCCGAGTTCGCGCACGATGCCGTGGACCACGCTCAACCCCATGCCCGTGCCTTCGCCCGGCTGCTTGGTGGTGAAAAAGGGCGTGAAGATGTTGGGCAGAATATCGCTCTCGATCCCCTGGCCCGTATCCTCGACCGTCAGCACCACCCAGTCGTCGCCGCCGTCCTTCTCCGGCCGTCCCAGTTCCGCCCGGGTCGCATGCTCCAGCCGGATGGTCAGGCTGCCGCCCTTCTCGCGCATCGCGTAAAAGGCGTTGGCACACAGATTCATGATAATCTGCTGGATCTGAACCGGCGCCGCCATGACCGTCGCGTCGGTGGTCAGCACATCCTGGCGGATGTCGATGGTCGACGGCAGGGTGGCGCGCATCAGCTTGAGACTTTCCTTGATCAGCGGCGCCACCGGAACCGGGACCTTCTCCATCGCCGACTGCCGGCTGAAGGTGAGGATCTGCTGCACCAGATCGGCGGCCCGCCTGCCGCCCTGGCGGATATGGAGCAGGTTGTTGTGGACGTCGGTGCCGGGCGTGCTCTGCAGCAGGGCCATATCGGTGAAGCCGATGATTCCGCCCAGGATATTGTTGAAATCGTGGGCAATACCTCCGGCCAGAGTGCCGATGGCCTCCATCTTCTGGGCCTGGCGCATGCGCGACTCGATTTCCACGTCATGGGTGATATCGCGCTGCACCAGGACGAAATGGGCCACATCCCCCCTGATGTCTCGCATGGGCGAGACCGTGGCCGCGGCCACGAACAGGCTGCCGTCCTTGCGCTGGTTGACGATCCGTCCCTGCCAGACCTCCCCCAGTTCGACCACATCCTCGATCTTCTGCTCGAAATGGGCATCCTGCTCCTTGGCCCACAGCATCCGGACCGGCCGGCCGTGACATTCCTCCCGGCTGTACCCGGTCATGTCGCCCAGGGCGGCGTTGACATAATCGATCGTCCCCTCGCAATCGGCGATGAGCACCGCCTCCCTGACCTGATCGACGGCCTCGATCAGGCGGCGCTGCCGGGCCGCCGACCGCCGCTCCTCGGTGACGTCGCGGACCAGCAGGAGACATTGCGGCTGCACGCCCGTCCGGTAGGACGTCGCCGTGATGACGACATCGTGCACGGCGCCGTCGAGACCGACCAGCCGCACGGCCTCCAGATGGACCGCCTGGCCGGCGCAGGGCGGCACCATGTTGGCGATCACCTGCTCCCGGCTGTCCCGATGGAGAAAATTGGTGAGCGGACGGCCGAGCACCTGTTTGCCGTCACCGCCGATCATCCGGCGCGCCTCGCGGTTGGCGTAGAAGATCGTATGGCCGCTGTCCACCAGGAAAACCCCCATCGGCGCCAGATCGAGCAGCCCGGCCAGATGTTCTTCCTCGGCCCGCTGCCGCTGCTCCTCCCGCCTCCTGGCCACGATGCCGCTCAACAACAGGCTGAGCAGCCCGACCGCGGCCACGGCGATGCCCGTCACCATCAGCCACTGGGACCGGAATTCGGCCATGGCCCCCAGCACTTCCTTGGCCGGGGTCAGCAGGACCATCGCCCAGCGGGTGTCGCCAAGAAGTTCCACCGGCTGAACCACCGCGTAGACCTTGCCGCCGCCGGAAGAGTCGCCATCGCCAACATCCTGGGAAAGCTCGATAATTTCCTGTTCGCCATCGGTGATGGCCGCTTGCAGCAGGGCCCGTTCATCCTCCTCGCCCCGCACATGGTGACTGTTTTTGCCGACAAGAGATTCTTCCTGCGGGGCGGCGAGAACCGTGCCCCTCTGGCTGAACAGCAGCACCGAGGCGCCGTGATGCAGGGGAATCTGGGCCAGATACCGGTTGGCGACCTTGGGAAAGGGAAGGGAAAAGGAGAGACAGCCGTCAAACTGTCCGTCCCGGCGCACCGGCACGGAAAAATAAACCCGCTGGCCGCCATCCGGCAGACTGAGGAGGTCACTGATCGCCGGATTGGACCGCTCCCGGATCTGGCGGCAATGCATCCCGACGCCCTGATCGTCCGCCCATTCTTCCGGGGAGGCAAACAGGGAGGCACCGGTGGCGTCGAGCCGGTGAATGGCGGCAATGTCCTGCGGATGGATGGCCAGAAAATCGCGGAGCAGCGCCCTGCCGCTGTCGTCGAGGTTTTGGATGGCGGCTTGCTGCACCAGATAGGTCAGCGCTTTTTCGTAGGTGGCCGCATACTCCTGCAAGCCGGCGCCGGCCTGCTGCGCCAGGAGCGATTGCTGCACGCGGAATGTCTCGATGGTCTTGTTGCGGACCGCCAGATACGGGAGATAGAACAGGCCGGCCAGGATCAGGGTGGCCAGGAGGGCGAGGGCGACATGCTGGTAATCAAACCGGTGCTTCATGGCCTTGGATGCGAAAAAACATTCGACAGAACTTCCCGAATGAATGAAGTATAGCAAAACTTGCCTGGTTCCATACAAATAAAAACCGCTGCTTCCCGAATTCAGCCATGCACTCGCCCGCCTCCCGCCTCCGGTCCGGTCCAAACCGTTCCCGATCCCAACACCTGGAGTAGTGCGTGTATCTGCATCAATCCAACCGGCTGGAGATCCTGTTGCAGCAACTCCGGGCCGTGCTCCGCGACCCCCTGCCCGATCCGCTGGCCCCCGAGATCATCGTGGTCCACAATCCGGGCATGGCCCAATGGGTGGCGCAGCGTCTGGCCTTTGCCGACGGCATCGCCGCCCATCTTCACTTCCCCCTGCCGGCCCGCTTCGTCTGGGATCTGGTGCGGCGGCTTGCGGGCAGCCTGCCGGAGGAGGACGTCTTCCGCAAACCGGTGCTGCGCTGGCGGATCGCCTCCCTGCTGCCGGCCCTGCTCGCCCGCCCCGGTTTCCGCGAACCGGCCGCCTACCTCAAGGACGATGGTGACGGCAGCAAGCTCGACCAGCTCTCGGGCCGGATCGCCGATATCTTCGACCAGTACCTGGTCTATCGCCCCGACCTGCTCAACCGCTGGCAGCAGGGCGGCGACGACCACTGGCAGGCCGTGCTCTGGCGGGCGCTGACCGCCGATGCCATGCCCCATCGGGCCCGTCTGGCCGAACACTTCCGGCAGCTGGCCGATGGGGAGCCGGCTGGCGGCCTCCTGCCGCAGCGCTGCCACCTGTTCGGCCTCAACTCGCTGGCGCCGGTCTATGTGGAGATCGTCGAGCGGATCAGCCACCACACCGAAGTGCATCTGTTTCACTTGAGCCCCTGCCGCCACTACTGGGGCGACCTGGTCTCGGCCCGGCGGCGGGCCGGCAAACGGGATCGCCACCGGCAGGCGGCAGCCCTCGACGCCTATGTCGATCAGGGCCATCCGCTTCTCGCCTCGCTGGGCGCGCTCGGCCAGGACTTTTTCCGCCAGCTGCTCGACATTGACGGTGAATTGCAAGAAATAGACCTGTACCAGGAACACGAACCGGCCCATGTGCTGGCCGTTCTGCAGAACGATATCCTCGACCTGCACGACCGTGCCGCCGCCGGGGCCACCCGCCATCCGCTCGCCCCCGGCGACCGCTCGATCCAGTTCCACTGCTGCTCTTCGCCGCTGCGCGAGGTCCAGATCCTGCACGACCGGCTGCTCGATCTGTTCCGGCAGCACCCGGACCTGACTCCCGGCGATATCCTGGTCAGCGCCCCCGATATCCAGGGATATGTCGAGGCGGTCACCGGCGTGTTCGGCGAGGCCACCGGCGAGCGGCGCATCCCCTGGTCGATCGCCGACCGGCCGCTGGCCGGCGAGTACGCCCTGGTCCGCTGCCTGCTCGATGTGCTCGACCTGCTCCCCGGCCGGTTCGCCGCGCCCGAGGTCCTGGCCCTGTGCGAGACGCCCGCCCTGCTCCGCCGCTTCGGCCTCGATCCGGCCATCCTGCCGCGGCTGCACGACTGGGTCCGGGAGACGGGCATCCGCTGGGGCCTGGACGCGGCGCACCGGGAGGAGTTGGAGGTCCGGGCCGGCGATCTGCACAGTTGGCGGTTCGGCATGGACCGTCTGCTGCTCGGTTACCTGATGGGCGACTGCCGGGAACCCCAGGCCGACCGTCTCCCTTATGGCCACCTGGCCGGTGGCGAAACCGAGGCCCTGGGCGGCTTTCTCGCCCTGGTCGACACCCTGTCCGGCTGGCGTCTTCGCCTGCGACGGGACCGGCCGGTGGCGGCCTGGTGCGACGACCTGTTCGCCCTCATCGACGATCTGTTCGCCGCCGAAGAGGAAGAACAGGGGCTGCGGGTTTTGCGGGAGGCGATCGCCAGCCTGCGCGCGGATTGCCGCCTGGCCGCTTACACCTCCCCGCTGAGCTTCGCCGTGCTCAAACGGCATCTGCACGCCGCCCTCACCCAGCCGGCCGGCGGCCAGCCCTTTCTCAGCGGCCGGGTCACCTTCTGCAACATGGTGCCGATGCGCTCCGTGCCCTTCCGCATCGTCTGTCTCCTGGGGATGAACGACCAGGCCTTTCCCCGCCGCCAGCATCCCTTCGCCTTCGACCTCATGGCGGCGCAACCGCGCCTGGGCGACCGCAACCGCAGCCAGGACGACCGCTATCTCTTTCTGGAGGCCCTGCTCTCGGCCCGCGATGTCTTCTACCTGTCCTGGACCGGCCGCAATCAGCGCGACGACGCCGTTGCCCCGCCCTCGGCGGTGGTCGCCGAACTGCGCGACTATCTCGCCCAGGGCTGTCTGCTAAAAGAGACAGCCGTTGCTGCCCATCTCACCACCTTCCACCCGATGCAGCCCTTCAGCCGCCGCTGTTTCGACGGCACCACGGCAACGGCCAGCTTCAATCCGGCCTGGCTGCCGGCGGCAGAGGAAACCGATCCGCCACCCTTTCTCCACGGCGTCCTGGCGCCGCCGCCGGAGGAACGGCGGACCGTCGATGTCGACGAACTGGCCGGTTTCTGGCGCCATCCGGTCCGCTTCTTCCTGGAGCGGACGCTCGGCCTGCGCCTGCGGGAGAGGAGCACCGCCATAGCCGAGAGCGAGCCCTTTGCCCTCGACCACCTGGACCGCTACCTCCTGCGCCGGGAAACGGTGGCCGGCCTGCTGGCGGGGATGTCGGCGGAACAGATCCATCGCGGCCTGGAAACCGGCGGCGCGCTCCCATGCAGCGGTTTCGGCCGGGCCGAATTCGCCGGCATCGCCGCTGTCGGCGCCCAACTGGCCGAACAGCTCCGCCCTCTGCTCGCCGAGCCGCGGGAGCCGGTGGCCATCGACTGCGCCATCGGTCCCTTCCGCCTCACCGGCTGGCTGGCCGACTGCTTCTCCTCGGGCCGAATCACCTGGCGGACAGGCACCCTCAAGGGCGCCGACCTGATCGCCCTGTGGGTCCGGCACCTGCTCCTCAATCTCCAGGCCCCGGAGGGTCTGCCGCCGGTGTCCGTGCATCTGTCCCGCGACCCGGCCAAAACGAACGATCCGGTGCGACGCATCGTTCTCCGGCCGGTGGCCGAGGCCGAGCGCCACCTGCAAGCGCTGCTCGATTTCTATTGGCGGGGCCTGGCCGCGCCCCTGCCCTTTTTCCCCGAAACCAGCCTGGCCTGGGCCGAGGCGTGCCGCCGCGACAGGAAGGACCCTGACGAAGCCGCCCGCCAGATCTGGGAAGACGGCTTTGGCCGCGCCGGCGAGGGCAGCGATCCGGCCTACCGGTTGTGCTTCCCTCAGGAGCGCTTTGCAACCAGCCCGGACTTCATCGAACTGGCCACCCTCTACGACCCGATCCTGACCCATCTGGAGGACGACCGTGCAGCCGCTTGACCCGCTCACCCTGCCCCTGCACGGCCGGCGGCTGCTGGAGGCCAGCGCCGGCACCGGCAAAACCTACACCCTGACCCTGCTCTTCCTCCGCCTGCTGCTCGAACGGGAACTGGCCATCGACCAGATCCTGGTGGTCACCTTCACCAGGGCGGCCACCGGCGAGCTGCGCGACCGCATCCGCCAGCGCCTGCGCCAAGCCGTCGACCATCTGGACAACAAGGACGAGGCCGATCCGCTCCTGGCGGCCCTGCTGGCCGCCGTCCCGCCGGCAGCGGCCCGGCAGCGGCTCGCCGACGCCCTGGTGCGGCTGGACGAGGCCGCCATCCACACCATCCACTCCTTCTGCCAGCGCATCCTTCAGGAACACGCCTTCGAGGCGGCCATGCCCTTCGAAGCCGAACTGATGACCAACGAGGCCGACCTGCGCCTCCAGGTGATCGAGGATTTCTGGCGTAACCGCTTCTATCCGGCCGGCGACGGGGAAGCGGCCTGGGCCGCCACCACCTGGACCGATCCGGCCGGGCTGCTCAGGGCCCTGGGCAAGGTTGCCGCCGCAGGGGACTGCGACCTGATTCCGGAGATCGACGAGGCCGAAGTGGCGTCTTTGCAGGAGGAGGGCCGCCGACTCTTTGCCGGGCTGGGCGAGAGCTGGCACCGCGAGCGGCCGCAGGTGGGCGCCATCCTGGCGGACGACCCCGGTCTCAAGCGCAACGACAACGCCTATCGCTTAAGCGACCGGGTGCCCCAACTGCTCGACGACATGGACCGGCTGGCCGGACAAATCGAGCCGCCTTTCCTTCTTCCTGACGGCATCGACCGGCTGGCCGCCTCCGTCATGGCTACCCATGTCAAAGCAAAGCACGAACCGCCCGCCCACCCGTTTTTTGCCCTGTTCGATCAATGGCTCCAGGTCCACGACCGCCTGCGGCGCCTGCTGGTCATGCAGGTCCTGCGGCAGGCCCGGCAGTTCCTCGACACCGAACTCGACCGCCGCAAAAGGGCCCAGGGCTGGCTGACCTACGACGACCTGCTGACCCGCCTGGACGGAGCGCTGGCGCAGCCGGGCAGCGGCCCGCACCTGGCGGCCCGCCTCGCCTCGCGCCATCCCGCCGCCCTGATCGACGAGTTCCAGGACACCGACCCCATCCAATACCGAATCTTCTCCCGCATCTATCGCGGCAGCGGCACCCTCCTGCTCATCGGCGACCCCAAGCAGGCCATCTACTCGTTTCGCGGCGCCGACATCTTCACCTACATCCGGGCGCGCCGCGCCACCGCCCCGGACCACCGGGCCACCCTGGGCGTCAACCACCGGGCCACCCCGGCCATGGTGCGGGCGATCAACACCCTGTTCGGCCGCCGCGAAAACGCCTTTGTCTTCCAGGACGACATCGTTTTCCAGCCCGTCCGGGCCGCCGAGCCGGCCAGGGCCGAGCCGCTTGTGCTCGCCGGCCGGGCCATGCCGCCGCTGACCGGCCTGCTCCTCGACGGCGAACGGCTGCGGCGCGGCAAGGCGAACACCATCAGCAAGGAGCGGGCGAGCCGGGCGGCGGTCGATTTCTGCGTCGACGCCATCGTCTCGCTTCTGGAAGCGGGCAGGCAGGGGCGTGCCGCCATCGCCGGCCGGCCGCTTGCGCCCGCTGACATCGCCATCCTCACCCGCACCAACCGCGAGGCCGAGGCCATGCGCCAGGGCCTGCATCGCCGGGGCCTGAACTGCGCCGCCACGAGCCAGGATTCGGTGTTCGCCGCCCCGGAGGCCAAGGCCCTGGCCCAGGTGCTGGCCGCCCTGACCGCGCCCGCCGACATGGCGGGCATCCGCACCGCGCTGGTGACCGACCTGTTCGGGTGCAGCGGCGAGGAACTGTATCGCCTCGCCGCCGACGAAGAGCGTTGGGAGGCCCGGCTGGCCGGCCTGCTCCGCTACCGGCAGCTCTGGCTCGAGCAGGGCTTTCTGCCCATGTTCCAGCATCTCCTCGCCACCGAGCAGGTCACCCGGCGGCTGACCGCCAGGGACGGCGGCCGCCGTAGCCTGACCAACTATCTCCATCTGGCCGAATTGCTCCAGGCCAGTCCGGCCGGCCGCCACGGCGCCGCGGCCCTGCTGCGCTGGCTGCATCACCAGATCGACCATCCCGACCCCAATCAGGACAATCAACTGCTGCGCCTGGAGGACGACGAGGACCTGCTGCGGATCGTCACCATCCACCGGGCCAAGGGCCTGGAGTTTCCGGTGGTGGTCCTGCCGTTTTTGTGGTCCGGCCGGACGCCGGACACCGGCGGTCCCCTCGCCTTCCACGCCCGCGACAGCCTGCGCCTTGTCCTCGACCTGGGCACCGGCCAAGAGGAACACCGGCGCTGGGCGGCGGAGGAGTCGCTGGCCGAGGAGGTGCGCCTGCTCTACGTGGCCCTGACCCGAGCCCGATCCGGCTGCCTGTTTTGCTGGGGTCGGGTGAGCGGCCTGGAACGCACCGCCCTGGCCCATCTCCTCCACCAGGGCCGCTGCCCGGAAGACGACGATGCCTTGCGCCGCGACCTGGAATCGCTCAACGACGGGGAAGCGCTGCTCGACCTGCGACCCCAGCCCGCCGCCTTCGGCAGCCATCGCCTGGCCACCGCCGTTGCTGCGCCGCGCCTGCAGCCGGCATCCTTCCACGGCCGGATCAGCCCCGGCTGGTCGCTGACCAGCTATTCCCGCCTCAGCGCGGGCGCCGACCTGCCCGAGGCAGCGGACCGGGACGAATGGGACAGTCCGGCGGCGGCCATGCCCGAGGATTTCAGCTCCATCTTCACCTTTCCCCGCGGACCCAAGGCCGGCACCTGTCTGCACGCCCTGCTCGAACGGATCGATTTCGGCCGGCCCGCCGGGGAGCAACAGCCGCTGATCGCCCAGGGCCTGGAGCAGGCCGGCATCGATGCGCGCTGGCAGACCGCCCTGGCCGGCTGGCTGGACGATCTGCTCGCGGTCTCCCTGCCCGGCAGTTGCGCCCTCTGCCAGGTGGCCGGATCGGACCGGATCAACGAGTTGAGCTTCCTCTTTCCCCTGGAGCAGGTCGATCCTGCGCGGCTCAACAACCTGCTCACCGCGGCCGGGCTGCGGCCCCTCGCCGGCGGCGCGGCCTCGCTGCACGGCCTGATGAAGGGCTTCATCGATCTGGTCTTCCGCCACCGGGGCCGCTATTACCTGGTGGATTACAAATCGAATTTTCTCGGTCCGAGCGCGGCGCACTACACCCCCCAGGCCCTGAACGCCTGCATGGACAGCCACCAGTACCGGCTCCAGGCCCTGATCTACACCCTGGCCCTGCACCGGTTTCTCGGCTCCCGGCTGGCGGCATACCGATACGACGAGCATTTCGGTGGCGCCTACTACCTCTTCCTGCGGGCCATGCATCCCAGCCATCCGGCCGGCACCGGCATTCATGCCTTCCGGCCGGACCAAACGTTCATCGAGGCCCTGGACGACTGCTGCCGGGGGGGAGGGCGCCCATGACCACCTGGCCCGATCCCGTGCAGGCCGGTCGCATGTTCCGGCCGCTCGATGTCCAGACAGCCCGTCTCCTGGCCCGGTTCGACGGCAGGCAGTGCCCGGAACTGCCCGTGCTTGCGGCCCTGGTCAGTTGGGCCGCCGGACAGGGGCACACCTGTCTGCCCCTGTCCGAGGTGTCCCGCCTGCTGACCGACGCCAGCCTGGACGGCGCCCCGTTCCGCGATGCGGCCGTCCTCCGCCAAGCCCTTCTGGCCTCGCCCATGGTCGGCCGCGCCGGCGAGGTCCGCCCCCTGGTGCTCGACCAGGCCGACAATCTGTTCCTCTTCCGCCTCCACCGCGACGAGGAGACGATCGCCCAGGCCCTGCGGCTGCGGACCGAACTCCCGGTGCCGGAGCCGCCGGCCGGGGCAGCCGCTCTGCTCGACCGTCTCTTTCCCGTGCCCGCCGGCGCAGCAACCGTCGACTGGCAGCGGGCCGCCGCGGCCCTGGCCCTGTGCCGGCCATTCGTGGTCATCTCCGGCGGACCGGGCACCGGCAAGACCCACACCGCCGCCCGCATCCTCGCCCTGCTCGCGGCGCTGTCCCCGGCCGAACTCCGTATCGCCCTGGCCGCACCCACCGGCAAGGCGGCGCTGCGCCTGCAGGAATCCATCCGCGCGGCCAAAAACGCGCTGCCGCCCGCCCTGGCCGAGGCCATCCCCGAAGAGGCCCAGACCCTGCACCGACTGCTCGGCTTTCGTACCGACCGGCCCGGTTTCCGCCACCACGCCGGCCATCCCCTCCGCCTCGACCTGCTCATCCTGGACGAGGCCTCGATGATCGACGTGCCGCTGATGGCCGCCACCCTGGCCGCCCTGCCCGCCGCCTGCCGGATCATCCTCCTCGGCGATCGGGATCAGCTGGCCTCGGTGGAGGCGGGCAACCTGTTCGGCGACCTCTGCGGCGACGGCGGGGTCCGCTGGTCGCCGGAACTGACCGCGCGGATGCAACCGCTCCTCGCCCCGGCCCGCCTGCCGGATATGCCCGGCGACGGCGACGGACCGCTGGCCGACTCGCTGGTGATTCTCCACGCCAGCCATCGTTTCCACGAGACATCGGGCATCGGCGGCCTGGCGCGGGCGGTCAACAGCGGCGACCCGGCCCTGCTGGAGGCGGTCTGGCAACGCGAAGATCCGGACGTGCACATCGAGGCGGCCGACGGCCCGGAGGCGAGCGCCTGGCTGCGGCAATGGCTCGAAGGCCATTTCCGGCCCCTGTTCACCGCCGATAATCCCCAACAGGCCCTGGACGAACTCGGCCGCTGCCGCGTACTCTGCGCCCTGCGCGAGGGACCGGCCGGGGTCGAGGGGATCAACCGATTGGCCGAGACCCTGTTCCGGCGCGCCGGCCTCATCGCCGACCACGAACGGCTCTACCGGGGCATGCCGATCCTCATCCTGCGCAACGACTACGACCTGGGCCTGTTCAACGGCGACACCGGCATCCTCTGGCCCGACGACCGCGGCACTTTGCAGGCCTGGTTCTCCCCGGCGGACAACGAACTCCGGCCAGTAGCGCTCACCCGTCTGCCCGCCTGGCAGACCGCCTACGGCCTCACCGTGCACAAGGCGCAGGGGTCGGAATTCGACCGGGTTTTGTGCATCCTGCCCCAGGAGGATGCACCGGTCCTCAGCCGGGAGCTGCTCTACACTGGCATCACCAGGGCCAGGCACCATCTCACCCTCTTCTGCCGTCGGACGCTGCTGCACCAGATCGTGCGGCGCCGGGTGCGCCGGTATTCGGGCCTCGGCACGAAACTGCGCCATACGGACAGGGAATCAGCCCCGGACAAAGCCGCCACCGGGGAATGATCGACAGGACCTCACCCGGCCGGCGCGGTCGGGGAAAACGGCTCCGGACGCTCCGTCTCGACGCAACCCGTCTTCCACCCGGGCATACCACTCGCTACGGTTTTGGAGCCAGTCGAGCAGGGTTTGCCGTTGTTCCTCCCGGTTGGCCGCCATGCTCCGCAGCCGTTCACCGGTGAGCATCATCCGCAAGCGCAGCCGCTGCAGGGTGATGATCTCGCGCAGGTCATGCAGGGCGCTTTCGAGTTCTTCACCACCGGACTCTTCCGCTCCGGCCGGGTTTGGGGCCGACTGCGCCTGCGTCCCCGGCAGGGCCAGATCCACCTCCTGAAGCGGCCGCACCTCGCCGGACTCGGTGAGGAAGATGCCGCTGGCCGTGACCGTGCCCATGACCGACCCGTCGGCCCGTTCCAACTGGAAGCCGGTACCGGCATGGGTGACGGCGATGGCGCCCACGCCGGCCTCCCGCAGGGACAGCAGCGATCCGCCCCCCTGGCCGTCCGGACTCCAGATCAGCAGTTGATCGAAAACGGGATCGTTTTCGTCGATCCACAGGTTGGCGTCGCTGTCCAGGTCGGCCAGTTCGCCGAAGCCGGACCCGCTGGCCGGGCCGAACAGCTCCAGGCCGTTGTTGATGCGGCCGTCCTGGTTGCGGTCAAAGGCGAGGAACCCGCAGCCACCGCCGGGGCAGGCCAGTTGTTCCCGGGTGCCGTCGCTGTCCAGATCGAAAAGAAAGGTGCTGTCGCCCAGCAGGGGCGCGTCGACATCGAATTGCAGGATGAGGGGATCGATAAACAGGGTCGACACCTCCATGGCGGCGGCGGTGGCAACCATGGTGCTGCGTTCCATGGCCAGGCCGAGGTCGAAGGCGATCTCCCGGCCGTCCGTGGTCCGCACCGTGCCCTGGGCGGAAAAGAGGAGGGATTCCTCCTGACTGTACATCATGCCGCTGATCAGGGTGGCGCTCTGGAGTGTATAGAACGGGCCGGCTGATCGGGCCGGTGGGCCGAGAACGGCATCCGGCCCGCTGGCGCCGATCCTGACCGGTTGCCCGACGACCTGTCCGGTCAGTCGGGCCAGGGTTGCCTCGGTGCCGGAGCTCCAGCCGTCCGCAGCGAAGCAGAGGGTGCCGCCGCCGTCGGTCCGGTCGACCTCGGAACGGCAGGAAAGGGTTGTCCGGGTTGAACTGGCGAGCATGGTTGCCAGCCGGATGCCGAACGAATCGGCCTGTTCCGGGGAAACGGCCGTTGCCGCGCCCATGCGTACCCCGGTGAATCGTTGTTCCACTTCCTTGTAGGTGTGCGCTGCATCCATGCTGACCGTGGCCGCAGCAATCTTCATTCCGCCTCCTTGTTGGTGTGAGATGATCTGATCGGACTCTTTCGTTCCTATCGACCATCAACCGCCGGGAGTTAACCCGATTCATCCCCGACCGGAGGCCGCCGGCACCGCCATTTGACAAATCCGGCCGCCGGGCCTAGGTTGTAGGCAGAACATCCAATCAATCAGGAAAAACGTGGCAACACCACCGGGAGAACGACCATGACAACCCAGGCAAAGGCCATGGTGCTCGCTTCCTTCGCCGCCGACAGCCTCGCCCTCGGCGCCCACTGGATCTACGACACCGACGAAATCGACCGGCGGATCGGCCGGGTGGACCGGCTGCTCGCACCGCTGGCCGGTTCCTACCACGACGGCAAGGCCAGCGGCGAGTTCACCCATTACGGCGATCAGGCCATGGTGCTGCTCGAATCCCTGGCCCGCAGCGGCGATTTTTCCCTGCCCGATTTCGCCGCCGCCTGGCAGCAGCTCTTTGCCGGCGGCTACCGGGGCTACGTCGACAAGGCCACCGCCACCACCCTGGACAACATGGCCCGGCGCCTGCCGCCTGCGCAATGCGGCTCGCACTCCTCGGACCTGGGCGGCGGCGCCCGGATCGCCCCGCTCGTCTACCGGTATCGGCACGACCGGGACCGGCTGCTCGAAGCGGTCCGTCAGCAGACCGCCCTGACCCACAACAATCCGGCCACCCTGGCCGGGGCGGATTTCCTCGCCAAGACCGCCTGGGCCGTGCTGCACGGCGCCGTTCCGGTCGAAGCCATGGAAAGCGCCCTGGACGAAGGGGTGGCGGACTTCGATCTGGACCTCCGCATCCGCGGCGGGCTCGATTCCGGCGGCAAGGACACGCGCACGGCGATCAGACAGTTCGGGCAGATGTGCGGCATCGCCGCGGCCCTACCCGGCGTCATCCACCTGGTCCTGACCTACCCGGACGACCTGGCGGGCGCGCTGATCGAAAATGTCATGGCCGGCGGCGACTCGGCGGCCCGCGGCCTGGCGGCCGGCATGATCCTGGGCGCCGCCCTGGGGGAGGCCGCCGTTCCCGAGGCATGGGTGCGGAGCATGGTCCGGGGCAACGACATCATGGCGCTGCTCGCCGCCCTCGACCGCGCCGGTACCTGAGCGTTTCGGGCCTTTGGCAAGGGTGCGGACCCGCGTTCAACGAACAACCACACAGTGAGACTGAACGCGTCCGAGAATATTTCTCGTTGACTCGAAAAAAAATACCATATATTAAGAAAAAATTATTTGTTATGACCTCTGCCTTTGATCCTTCATGTCTGCAAAAAACTTCCAACCGCAACTTCAGCACTTTGAACAGATCTGCAAGGGCGCCGGGCTCAAGGTGACCCACCAGCGTCTGGAGATCTACCGCGAACTGCTGGGGGCCCACGATCACCCTTCCGCCGAAGTGCTCTACAAACGGCTGGAGAAACGCCTGCCCTCCCTGTCGCTCGACACGGTGTACCGGACGCTGTCCACCTTCGAGAAACTGCAACTGGTCCACCGGGTGGAGACGGTGGAAAGCCAGGCCCGATTCGAGGCCCTGACCAGCCATCACCACCATTTCCTCTGCGACACCTGCGGCCAGTTGGTCGATTTCTTCTGGCAGGACTTTGACGATATGTTGCTGCCCTCCGCCCTGGCCGAGGTGGGCTCCATCGATCGCACCACCGTGGTGGTGCACGGCACCTGCGCGGCTTGCGCCCGGAAGGCGGAGCGCAGCGACACAAACCGGGCCGCGACCGCCGAATCCCCTGTGCCGCGTTAGCCCCGCCCCGCCGCGGTCCCATCCCTTCCGCCACGAATCGTTTCCTGCTGAACGGGCGATTTCCAGCTCTTGTTTTGGGCTTTACAGCAATAGGAGAATGATTATTCTCTGCAACACCATGCCCGTTGGAGAAGGGAGCGGACCAGAACCCCGTTCGCAGGGTGCGCCGCTTCCATTTTCAGGAAGTTCCAATGATATCATTCAGAAAGGAGACGCATCATGGCCACCATTACCCTGAAAGGCAATTCCATCGAAACCTGCGGCACCCTGCCGGCCAAGGGAACCCAGGCCCCTGATTTCACTCTGGTCAAAACCGATCTTTCCGAAGTGACCCTTGCCAATTACAAGGGCAAGAAGATCGTGCTCAACATCTTTCCCAGCATCGACACGCCGGTCTGCGCCGCCTCGGTGCGCTGCTTCAACAAGACCGCCGGCGAATTGGCCGATACCGTGGTGCTTTGCGTCTCCGCCGACCTGCCCTTTGCCCACACCCGCTTCTGCGAGACCGACGGCCTCAAGAACGTGGAATCGCTCTCCGTGTTCCGTTCCCCGGCTTTCGGCAAGGAGTACGGCGTGACCATCACCACCGGCCCCATCGCCGGCCTCCTGTCGCGGGCGATTGTCATCATCGACACCAACGGCACAGTCGTCTACACCGAACAGGTTCCCGAAATCGGGCAGGAACCCGACTACGACGCCGCCCTGGCCGCATTGAAATAACCGCTTTTTCCGTAGCGCAGACAAGCTCCGGTCAGTCCCCTGGCCGGAGCTTTTTTTTGCTCCATCCGCCTCCCGCTCAAGCCGCCGCCCCTGCCCGCTCAACCCGGCGGACTTGCTCCCATAATTTCACCACGCTCTTGCCGGATCCGGCAAAACCTCACATCGATATTGACAGAATCATCATTTTTCTTTAGCCTCGAATGGCTGTTTCGATAATTTCTCCCCTGGACAGCCATGCACCTCGACGCCACCAATCTCGCCATCATCAACCATCTCAAGGACGGCCGGACCTCGTTCAAGACCATCGCCGGCGAGCTGTCGCTGGCCGAAGGCACGGTCCGCTCCCGGGTCAAGCGGCTGATCGACGAAGGGGTGCTCTCCATCAGCGGCCTGGTCAATCCCGAAGCCCTGCCCGACCGGCAGATCGTCATGGTCGGCGTG
This sequence comes from Desulfobulbus elongatus DSM 2908, assembly GCF_000621145.1. Classification (GTDB taxonomy): domain Bacteria; phylum Desulfobacterota; class Desulfobulbia; order Desulfobulbales; family Desulfobulbaceae; genus Desulfobulbus; species Desulfobulbus elongatus. The sequence goes on along the minus strand of NZ_JHZB01000004.1, from coordinate 141,344 downwards.
CGGGTCAAGGGCATGGATCTGGTCAAGAAAGGCGAGGAATTCAGCAGATTGCGCGGCGTGATCTCGGTCTGCGTGGTCACCGGCCAGTTCGACCTGATCGTCACCGCCATGCTCAGCAAGGACTTCGGCCTGCTCGAATTCTTCACCCAGGAGGTGGCCACCATCGACAACGTGCGGTCGGTCGAGACCTTCGTGGTCTACAAGAGTTTCAACCTCAAGGTGCCCCTGACCGGCCAGCCGGTCCTGGAACCGGTTGAGGACAGCAAATAAATCCGAGGAGGCCGTCCATGGCAACGTCCCTGAAAACCACGCCGCTGCACCCCTGGCATGTCGGCCGCAGCGCCAACATGGCCGCCTTCGGCGGCTACGAGATGCCGCTCTGGTATCCGGCCGGGGCCAAGGCCGAGCACCTGGCCCCCATCACCGCCGCCGGCCTGTTCGACACCAGCCACATGGCGGTGCTCACCCTGCGCGGCCCCCTGGTGCGGCCGTTGCTGCAACACTGTTTTTCCAAGGACCTGGATCGGTGCCTCGGCCCGCGCAAAACGCCGCTGGTGCCCGGCCGCTGCGTCTACGGGGTCTTTCTCGACGAGGCCGGCTGCGTGCTCGACGACGCCATCGTCTATCAGTGCGGCGAGACCGACTACATGCTCGTGGTCAACGCCGCCATGGGCGCACCGGTGGCAGCCCACCTGCGGCGCCACAACCCGGACGAAACCCGGGCGCTGGTCCACGACCACAGCGACGCCCTCGGCAAGATGGACCTCCAGGGGCCGGCCGCGGCCAAGATTCTGGCCCGCATTCTGCGCAATCCGGACCAGGTCTTCGACCGGATGGTCTATTTCTCCTTCAAGGGCACCTTTGCTCCGCATCTCCTGCCCGGCGCGCCGGTGACCCTCCTCGACGGTACCCCGGTGCTGGTGTCGCGCACAGGCTATACCGGCGAATTCGGCTTCGAACTGTTCGTGGCGCCCGAGCACACCACCCGCCTCTGGCAGCTTTTGCTGGAGGCCGGCGCACCGGAAGGGCTGCTGCCCTGCGGCCTGGCGGCCCGCGACTCCCTGCGTGCCGGCGCCGGCTTGCCCCTGTCCCATCAGGATATCGGCCCCTGGCTTTTTGCCGACAATCCCTGGCTGTTCGTCCTGCCCTGGGATGAGGATGGCAGCGGCTTCACCAAGGACTTCGGCGGCGGCCGGGCCGTGCTGGCGGCCGGGTCAGCGCCCTGCACCCTGCCCTTTGCCGGCTTCGACCCACGCAAGATTCCCCTCGGCGCCGCCAGCAAAGTGACCGCGCCCGACGGCACGGTGCTGGGAGGCGTGCTCACCTGCACCACCGACATGGCCATCGACCGGGTGGACGGCGTCATTGTCAGCATCGCCACGCCGGTGGCCGGCGGCCGTCCCGAATCGTTTGCGCCGCGCGGCCTCTGCTGCGGCTTTGTCCGGCTCGATGTCCCCCTGCCGCCCGGCACCGAAGTCCTGCTCACCGATGGCAAACGCACCCTCAAGGTGGAGATCCGCGACCAGATCCGGCCGGATCGCACTGCCCGCACCCCCATGGCCACCATGCTGTCCTAAAGGAGAACGTTTATGAAAGAGATCGAGGAATTGAAGCTGCCGGACGACATCCGCTACACCGACGACCACGAATGGGCCAAGATCACCGGCGACACCGTCCTGGTCGGGGTCAGCGACTATGCCCAGGACCAGATGGGCGACGTCGTCTTCGTCGAGCTGCCGGCCATCGGCGACACCTTTGCCAAGGGGGACGAGTTCGGCACCCTGGAGTCGGTCAAGGCGGTGTCCGAGCTGTACATGCCCATGTCCGGCGAGGTCATCGCGGTCAACACCGCACTCGCCGACTCCCCGGAACTGATCAATCAGCAGCCCTACGCCACCTGGATCGTCGAGATCAAGCCCTCCGATCCCAGTGAATACGGGCAACTGCACGACGCCGCCAGCTATCTTCAACTGCTCAAGGGATAAGCCATGCGCTACCTGCCGCACACCCCCGAGGAAATCGATGCCATGCTGGCCGCCGTCGGCGCGGCCAGTCTCGACGAGCTGTTCGCTTCGGTCCCGGCCGACTGCCGCATGACCCGCGCCTGGGACCTGCCCGCGCCCAAGACCGAATGGGAGTTGAACGACCACCTGCGCGCCCTGGCCGCGTCCATGGGGGTGAACGAACAGACGGCGGTGCTGGTGGGCGCCGGCAGCTACCACCACCATATCCCGGAAACCATCCGCGTCCTCGCCGGCCGCTCCGAATTTCTCACCGCTTACACGCCCTACCAGCCGGAAATGGCCCAGGGCACGCTCCAGGGGATTTTCGAGTACCAGACCCTGACCGCCCGCCTGCTGGGGGTGGACGTGGTCAACGCCTCGATGTACGACGGCGCCTCGGCCCTGGCCGAGGCCCTGCTCATGGGCTTGCGCATCGCGAAAAAGAAAAGGCGGGTGGCCGTGGCCAGGGCGATCCATCCCCATTACCGCGCCGTGGTCCGGGCCTATCTTGAGCCCGCGGGCTTCGAGATCGTCGAACTGGACACCCTGGACAGCGGCCGCACCGACCTGGGTGGACTCGATGCGCTCGACGACCTCGCCGCCGTGGCCCTGCAATCGCCCAATTTCTTCGGGGTGATCGAGGACCTGGACAGCGCGGCCGCAGCCATCCATCAGGCCGGCGCGCTGTTCGTCGCCTGTTTCACCGAGCCGCTGGCCTACGGCCTCTACAGGAATCCGGGCTCGTGCGGCGCGGACATCGTCTGCGGCGAGGGCCAGAGCTTCGGCCTGCCCCGCTCCTTCGGCGGCCCCAACCTGGGCATGTTCGGCTGCAAGGAGCCCTTCACCCGCAACATGCCGGGGCGGCTGGTCGGCGAGACCAGGGATGTCGAGGGCCGGCGCGGCTACGTCCTTACCCTGGCCACCCGCGAGCAGCACATCCGCCGGGAAAAGGCCACGTCCAACATCTGCTCCAACCAGGGCATCTGCGCCCTGACCGCGGCCATGTACATGGCCTCCCTGGGCGGCACCGGCATCCGGCAACTGGCCCGGCTCAATTACGATCGCAGCGAGTATCTCAAGAATCTCCTGATCAAGGCCGGGGCCAGGATCGTGTTTGCCGGCCCGACCTTCAACGAATTCGTGGTCGAGTTCGCCGCCGACTTCCGCCCGGTCCGCGAGCGGCTGCTGGCCAAAAACATCGTCGCCGGCCTGGAGTTGGGCACGCTCTATCCGGACATGGCGGGGCGTTATTTGTTCTGCGTCACCGAGACCATCGACAGACAAACCATGGACACCATCGCAGCGGAGGTGGGCGCATGAGCGCGACCAGTGAACCCCTGGGTACCGGCGGCCTGATCTTCAACGAACCCCTGCTCTGGCACAAGGGCAGGAAGGGACGGACGGGCATGTCGATCCCGGCCGGCGACGTTCCCGCCGCCGCCATCGACGATGCGCTCTTGGGCGAGCCCGTCGATTTTCCCGATTTGAGCGAAATCGACGTGGTCCGCCACTACACCCGGCTGTCGCAGTGGAATTTCGGGGTGGACAGCGGCATGTACCCGCTCGGCTCCTGCACCATGAAGTACAACCCCAAGACCAACGAGCGCCAGGCCGCCACCCCGGCCATCGCCGCCGCCCACCCGATGCTGGCCGACGAACTCTGCCAGGGCACCCTGCGGCTGCTCTTCGAGTTGCAGCGCTCCCTGGCCGCGATCACCGGTCTGGACGCGGTCTCCCTGCAGCCGGCGGCCGGGGCCCACGGCGAACTGACCGGCATGCTCATCTTCCATGCCTGGCACCGCCACCAGGGCGCCCAGCGCCGCAAGATCCTCATCCCGGACACGGCCCACGGCACCAACCCGGCCTCGGCGGCCCTGTGCGGCTACCAGGCGGTGGCCATCAAGTCCGACGACCGGGGCATGCTCGATCCGGCCCTGGTGGCCGAACTGATGGACGAGGACACCGCCGGGATCATGCTGACCAACCCCAACACCCTGGGGCTGTTCGAGGAACGCATCCGCGAGATCGCCGCCATCGTCCATGCCAAGGGCGGCCTGGTCTACGGCGACGGCGCCAACATGAACGCGGTGCTCGGGGTCATCGACGCCAAGCGCTGCGGCATCGACGTGCTCCATCTCAACCTGCACAAGACCTTCTCCACCCCGCACGGCGGCGGCGGCCCCGGCGCCGGCCCGGTCTGCGTCACCAGTGAACTGGAGCCCTTCCTGCCCGTGCCCCGCGTGGTCAAGGAGGGCGGCAGCTTTCGCCTGGACAGCGACCGGCCATTGTCGGTGGGCCGCATCCACGCCTTCCACGGCAACTTCGGCATCCTGGTGCGGGCGTACAGCTACATCCTCACCATGGGCGAGGCCGGCCTCAAACAGGCCAGCCGGCTGGCGGTGCTCAACGCCAACTACATCAAGGAACAGCTGAAGGATGTCCTCCACCTGCCCTACGACCGGCCCTGCATGCACGAGTGCGTTTTCTCAGACCTCAACCAGCAGGCGCAGAAGATCACCACCCTGGACATGGCCAAGCGGTTGATCGACTACGGCTACCACCCGCCGACCATCTATTTCCCGCTGGTGGTGCACGGGGCCCTGATGATCGAGCCCACCGAAACCGAATGCAAGGACGACCTCGACCAGTTCATCGCCACCCTCAGGACCATTGTCCGGGAAGCGGAGGAACAGCCGGACCTGCTGCGCCAGGCCCCGCACCGGACCAAGGTGCGGCGGCTCGACGAGGTGCAGGCCGCCCGCTGCCCTTGCCTGATCGGGCCGTCGGCGGGCTGACCGTCTCTGCCCTGTATGAATGATGATTGCCAGCCCCAGCCCCGCGGCCTGCTGCGACCTCGGCCTGATGGCCTACCCGGCCGCGCATGCCCTCCAGGTCGAACTGGCGGCGCGACGGCGGCAGGGTGCACTCGGCCATGACCTCTTCCTCTGCGTCGAGCATCCGCCGGTCTACACCCTGGGCCGGCACGGCAGCCGGGCGCATCTGGGCGAGGGCGAGGACTTTCTCCGGGAAAGGGGCATCGCCGTGATGGTGGTGGAGCGGGGCGGCGAGATCACCTATCACGGTCCGGGCCAGTTGGTCGTCTATCCGATCCTCGATCTGCGCCGCCGCCGGCTGGGCCTGCGCGACTATGTTTACCTGCTGGAGGAACTGATGCTGCGCCTGGCCGCGGACTGCGGCATCGCCGCCCGTCGCGACCCGCGCAACCACGGCGTCTGGGTGGGCGACAGCAAGCTGGGCAGCATCGGCATCGCCATCCGCCACGGCGTCGCCTTCCACGGCCTGGCGCTCAACGTCGATCCCGATCTGGAACCTTTTTCCTGGATCAACCCCTGCGGCCTCACCGGCATCGGCATGACCTCGCTGGCGCGCGAAGGCGGCCACGACTGCACCATGGCACGGCTCAAGGCGCTCCTGCCGCGCCACCTGGCCGATCTCTTCGCCGTCGACCTGCATTTCCTCGGCCGCGACCGTCTGCTGGCCGGGCATCTTTCCGTCCCGAACCAACCATGACCACCAAGCCGACCCAGGCCAAGCCCCGCTGGCTGCGGCGCACATTGCCCACCGGCCCGCAGTACGAGCGCATCCGCGCCCTGATCAGGGACCAGTGCCTGCACACGGTCTGCCAGGAGGCCATGTGCCCCAACCAGTTCGAATGCTTTGCCAAGGGCACGGCCACCTTCATGATCCTGGGCGACCGCTGCAGCCGCACCTGCTGCTTCTGCGCCATCGGCCACGGGCCGCAGGGAATGCCCGACCCAGCGGAACCGGACCGGGTGGCCGAGGCGGTACAGACCATGGGCCTGAGCTTCTGCGTCATCACCTCGGTGACCCGCGACGATCTGGCCGACGGCGGCGCCGCCCATTTCGCCGCTACCATCGGGGCGATCCGCGCCCGCAATCCCCGCACCCTCATCGAGGTGCTGATCCCCGATTTCCAGGGCGATGCCGACGCCCTGGAAACGGTGCTCGCCGCCCGGCCGGACGTGCTCAACCACAACCTCGAGACCGTGGCGCGGCTCTACCCGGCCGTCCGACCGGAGGCTGATTACCACCGCAGCCTGGACCTGCTGCGGCGGGTCAGGGCCATCGCCCCGGCCATGGTCAGCAAGTGCGGCATCATGGTGGGATTGGGGGAAACGGCCGAAGAACTGACCCGGCTCTTTGCCGACCTGCGCGCCACCGGCTGCGACATCCTCACCATCGGCCAGTATCTCCAACCCTCGCGGCGCCATCTGCCGGTGGCCCGCTTCCTGCCGCCGGACGAATTCGCCGCCCTGGAACGCCAGGCACTGGCCCAGGGCTTTTCGGCCGTGGCCGCCGCCCCCTTTGTCCGCAGTTCCTACCAGGCGGAAGCCCTCTACCGGCAAGTGAGACGCACCGGCTAGGACGCCCTGCGGAAAAAATCCGGCCGCGCCCGCTCCTTCCCCGTGGGATATCGACACCCGGACGCCCACATGAGGAAGGTTGACACTTCAGGGAGAATGCATCATTATAGGCCTTCCCGTGCGACAGCCACGGTTGGCGTACTCCGTGCGCACCGGCACAGTCGCTGATGCTTCAACTTCCGGAACACCATGCTGAAAAGAAAAAACAGAGCGCTCCAGTTCGGCCAGTTCCTCGCGCTGGTCGCCAGCCTGCTGGTTGCGGGTCAGATCGGTTTCACCCTGTACCAGGGGACGCCGTTTTGTCTGAATGACGGCTGCAAGATCGTGGAAAAGCTGACCAGGGTCTCCCCCCTGGTCTTCAATGCGGTGGGCCTGTTCTTTTTTCAGGTGATCTACTGGAGTCTGCGGGCGGCACGGGGCGAACGGCGCCGGCTGCCGGCCTTTGTCCCGGTCCTGCTGCTGGCCGCCCTCGGGGTCGAGGCGATCCTGACCAGTTTCCAGTACCTGGTCGCCCACACCTTCTGCGCCTATTGTCTGACCATCCTCGGGGTCATCGTCCTGCTCAACTGTCTGCTCGGATTCCGGCAGATCCTGGCCGGCACGCTGGTCGTGGCCACTGCGACCCTGGCCTTTGCCAGTCTCGATCTGCACCAGCCCGCCGCCGGCCAGCAGGCCTTCACCGCCGGGGTCTTCGCCAGCCGGACGGGCGTGAGCAAGTACCCCGAGCACTATCTGTTCTACGCCTCGACCTGCGCCCACTGCGAAAAGGTGATCGCCTTCCTGAAGACCAACGGCCGGGTCACCGTGCATTTCAATCCCATCGACCAGGTCCGCACCCTCGACCTGGCCAACGCCACCATTAACGCCGCTTACGCTCCGGCCTCCAACAAGGCCCTGTTGGCCGCCCTGGGCATCAGCGAGATTCCGGTGCTCATGACCAGAACGCCGGACGGCTGGATCGTCCGCCGAGGGGAAACCGCCGTGCTCGCGGCCCTCGACCTGCCCCCGCCAACCGAAACCGGTGGGCAGTCGGCAGCAGCCGCCATACCGGCAATGCCTCCCGCCTCCGCCGCTCCCCTCGCGATTCCGGGCCTGGACAACAGCGACGGCTGCCAGGTTTCCTCACCCGACTGCACCACACCCGGCCAACCGCCGGCCCACTGACGATTCATCCCGCCGTGCCGAGGGCCTGATCCAGATCCCAGAACAGATCCTCGGCATCCTCCAGCCCCACGCTCAACCGCACCATATCCGGCGTCACCCCGGCCCGCTGCAGTTCGTCCTCGCTCAACTGGCTGTGGGTGGTGCTGGCCGGATGGATGGCCAGACTCTTGGCGTCGCCGACATTGGCCACATGGCTGAACAACCTGAGGCTGTCGATGAACCGCTGCCCGGCCTCCCGGCCTCCCTTGATGCCGAAGGTGAGGATCGCGCCCGCGCCCTCGGGCAGATACCGCAGCGCCCGCTGGTGGCTGGGATGATCGGCCAGGCCGGGATAGGAAACCCAGGCCACCTGGCGATGCTCCCTAAGAAATTGGGCCACGGCCTGGGCGTTGGCTACATGCCGCTGCATGCGCAGGCTCAGGGTCTCGATTCCCTGCACGGTCAGCCAACTGTTGAAGGGCGAGGCGGAGATGCCCAGGTCGCGCAGCATCTGCACCCGGGCCTTGACGAGAAAGGCGGGCGGCCCGAGACTGCTGTAGATCAGGCCGTGGTAGGAGGGGTCCGGTTCGGTGAAGCCGGCGAACCGGCCGGAATCCCAGGCAAAGGTGCCCGCATCCACCAGGAGGCCGCCGATGCAGGTACCGTGGCCGTTGAGGAATTTGGTGGTGCTGTGGCTGACGATGGTGGCGCCCCATTCGATCGGCCGGCACAGGTAGGGCGTGGCCAGGGTGTTGTCGATCATCAGCGGCAGCCCGTGCGCCCGGGCGATGGCGCCGACCTCCTCGAAGGGAAAGACGATCAGGCCCGGATTGCCCAGGGTCTCGCCGTAGATCAGCCGGGTGGTGGGGCGGATGGCGCGGAGAAAGGAATCCGGTTCGGCGGGATCGGCGAAGGTGACCTCGATGCCCAGCTTGGGCAGGGTGTAGCGCAACTGGTTGTAGGTGCCGCCGTAGAGGCTGCTGCTGGAGACGATGTGATCGCCGGCCTGACAGAGGGTGAAAAAGGCCAGGGCCTGGGCGCCATGGCCGCTGCCGGCGGCCAGCCCGCCGATGCCGCCCTCCAGGTCCGCCACCCGCTGCTCCAGCACATCGGTGGTCGGATTCATGATCCGGGTATAGATATTGCCCGTCTCCTTGAGCGCGAACAGGTTGGCGGCGTGGGCGGCGTTGTGAAAGCAGTAGGAGGTGGTCTGGTACAAGGGCAGCGCCCTGCTGCCGGTCACCGGATCGACGGGTTGGCCGGAGTGGAGCTGCCGGGTGGCAAATCCCCATGATCGTTTTTTCTGTTCTGTCATTGGACACCTCCGTGTTCAAGAGCGGGGCGGCGGGACGACAGCCCGCCGCAGGAAAGAGACGCTGATTCGATGCCGGGTCGGTCGCAGAACAAGGCGGCCGGCGGCCACAACCCTTGGGCCGGGGCGTTGTCCGTTCAATCCGGGCAGCAGACCACCCGGTTGCGGCCGGCGCCCTTGGCAAGATAGAGCGCCTGATCGGCCAACTGCAACAAGGTCGTTGCCGAAGCGGGCCGGTGACCGTGCAGGGAGGCCACCCCAACGCTCACGGTGACCGCCCATTGCCGCCCCTGGTCGCGGAACCGGTGCGTTTCGACCAGGGTCCGTATTTTTTCGGCGACGAACCGGGCCGGCGCCAATCCCGTGTTGGGAAGGGCGATGACAAATTCCTCGCCGCCAAACCGGGCGGCCAGATCGCCCCGGCGAACATTCGCCTTCACCAGCGCGCCGATGGTTTTCAGCACATAGTCGCCAAAACCGTGGCCGCAGGTATCGTTGACCCTCTTGAAATGATCGAGATCAAAGAAAAGGCAACTGAGATCGCCCTGGGAGCGCTGCGCCCGGGCAAACAGTTCCTCGAAGGCTTCCTGAAAATAACGCTTGTTGCGCAGGCCGGTCAAGGCATCGTTGACCGCCTTGTCGTACAGGTTCCGGTTCATCTCCTCCAGATGGCACATGTAGCGGCGCAGGTTGAGATGCACCTGGACCCGTGCCAGCAATTCCTCGGCGATGAACGGCTTGACCAGATAATCGGTGGCGCCTGCCCGGAACATCCGCAAAATCGTCTGGGGTGCACCGGCAGCGCTGAGGGAAATCATGGGCAGATGTCCGGTTTCGGGGCATTGCCGGGTCAGGTGGATGAATTCGTCGCCGCGCATGACCGGCATGTCGAAATCGACGATGGCCAAATCCACCTCGGCACGCCCCTCCTTGATGAGCTCAAAGGCCTGGCGGCCATCTTCCGCCTCGAGCACCCGGAGGCCGATCTGCTCCAGGCAGGTACGGACCATCCGCCGAAGGGAGCGCTCGTCGTCGATGACGAGGGCAACCATGCCGGCAAAAGTGGTTTGCGGCCGCAGTACTTTGCTGACTGCCGCCGCAATGTCACCGCGAGCAAAGGGCTTGGAGATGAACTCCAGGCTGCCGAGGTGAAAACCACGGCTGCGGTTGTCGAAGGTGTCGTTGGCGGAGACGAAGAGCACCGGGATCCGGGCTTCCTCCGCTTCCTCGAACAACCCCTGCGCCTCCATTGCTCGTAGCTGCTCGCAGCAGGCGAACCCGTCCATCCTGGGCATGTCGATGTCCAGGAGGATCAGATCGGGCAACCGCTGCATCCAGCGGAGCGACGACAGGGCTTCCAGGCCGTCGTTGAAGGCGACGACGTCAAATCCCGCCGCTTCCAGCTCCTTCTGAATCACGGTCCGCATGGTGGAACTGTCGTCCACCACGACCACGGTTTGCGGTCCTGTCGTGTCCTTCTGCTGCTTTCCTCGTCCCGGCCCCGGTTGTCCCTTCATGGTCGCATCCTATCCGCCCCGCTGCGATGTGCGCTCGATTCGTCTGCACGGTTATTCGGATATTTTATGCAAAAAGAATCGTTCTACAAAAGGAAAAGTCGTGCCATCCCGGCCGGAATTGGTGCCGGAACGCCGGAAACGGATACGTCCCAGGCCGCAATCTCCATTTGACGGATGGGCGACGGCTTTTTATCTTTACAGCGCACCCGCCTTCGTTCCCGTGCGCCGCACCATCTTTTCGTCAACCCGGCGCAACCCGCGCCCCTGCCGGGCCGTTCCGCGCCTGGCCGGCACCACAAGGAGAATCACCATGCTCTCGTTTTCCTTCCGCAACGGCGACCGTCTCCCCGCCCTTGGGCTCGGCACCTGGAAATCAGCGCCCGGCGCGGTGTACGCGGCGGTCAAGGAGGCCCTGGCCATGGGCTATCGCCACATCGATTGCGCCCCCATCTACCAGAACGAACCGGAGGTCGGCCGGGCCATCGCCGAGGCCATCGAGGCCGGCATGGTGGCCCGTGGCGACCTCTGGCTGACCTCGAAACTGTGGAACAACGCCCACGCCCCGGAACAGGTCCGGCCGGCCCTGGAAAAAACGCTCGCCGACCTGCGCACCGATTCTCTCGACCTCTACCTCATCCACTGGCCGGTGGCCTTCAAACCGGGCGTGCTTTTTGCCCGCAAGAGCGAGGAGTTCGTTCCCCTGCCCGACCAGCCGATCATCGAGACCTGGAAAGCGATGGAGGCCTGCGTGGCTGCGGGACTGGTCCGCCATATCGGCGTCTGCAATTTCAGCCTCGCCAAGCTGGACGCCCTGTGCCGCCAGGCCGCCACCATTCGGCCGGAGATGAACCAGATCGAACTCCACCCCTACCTGCAGCAGCGGACCATGCTCGATTTTTGCAAGGAAAACGATATCCTGGTCACCGCCTTCTCGCCGCTCGGCTCCGGCGACCGGCCGGCCGCCATGAAAAAGAGCGACGAGCCGACCCTGCTCGACAATCCGGTGATTGTGCAACTGGCGGCCAAACATGGGGCCACGCCGGCGCAGGTGCTGCTTGCCTGGGGACTCGGCCGCCGGACCGTGGTCATTCCCAAATCGGTCCATCCGGACCGGATGCGGCAGAACCTCGCCGCCACCGGCGTGCAGCTCGACGACCGGGATAGGGCGACGATCGCCGCGCTCGACCGGGGTTTCCGCTTTGTCGACGGCTCCTTCTTCACCGGACCGGGATCGCCTTACACCCTGGCCACCATCTGGGACGAGTGATGCAGGCCCATTTGCCATGCTGGTGATCGAACAGCTTACCGCCGATGGACTGCGGATCGGGCGCTTCGCCGCCGGACCGGGCGAAGCCTGGTGCCTGGTCGGCGGCAACGGCTCGGGCATCGAGCAGTTCTGCGAAGTCGTCGCCGGGGAGGCGGTCGGCTGCCGCGCCAAGCGGCTGAGCCTGCCGCCGGATCTCGGCGTGCTGTCGTTCAAGCGGCAGCAGTCGATCTTCGAGGCCGAACTGCGCAAGGACGATACCGATTTCCTGGACCGGCTCGATCCCGGCACCCCGGCCCGCGCCTTTCTCACCGACATCGACCGCCACCGCCACCTGATCGAGCTGTTCGCCTTCGCCGGCCTGCTCGACCGGGGCTACCGCCAGTTGAGTTCCGGCCAGGCGCGCAAGCTCTGTCTCCTGCAGTTGATCACCAGGGGCATCGGCCAGCTGGTCCTGGAAAATCCGTATGAGGGGCTCGACCGGGCCAGTTGCGCCGAACTGGACCGGGTGCTGGCCGGGCTGCGGGACCAGGACCTGGGCCTGCTCGCCCTGGTCAACAACAGCGCCGATATTCCCGACTGGTGCACCCACCTCGCCGCCTTCCGGGACGGCACCATCGCGGTCCAGGGGCCGCGGGCCGAGGTGCTGGCGGAGGTGACCGGCTGGCTGGCGCACCAGCCGCCGCTCTTCCAGGTGACGGTGGAGGACTTCGGCCAGGACCGGCAGCCGGAAGAAACCACCGGCGCCAACCTGGTCACCCTGCGCCACGGTTTTGCCCGCTACGGCGAGGTCGAGGTGTTCGCCGGCCTCGATCTCACCATCGACCGGGACGATCACACCCTGATCACCGGTCCCAACGGCTGCGGCAAATCGACCCTGCTCCAGCTCATCAGCGGCGACCATCCGCTCTGTTACGCCAACGACCTGACCCTGTTCGGCCGGCGGCGCGGCAGCGGCGAATCGATCTGGGAGCTGAAACGGCGGATGGGCATCCTCAGCCCGGACCTCCACCGCAACCACCACGTCGCCGGCAGCGGGCTGGCCACCGTGGTCTCCGGGCTGTTCGACTCGATCGGACTCTACACCCGTCCCAGCGAGGCGCAGCTCCAGCTCGGCCGGCGCTGGCTGCAGCGGCTCGGCCTGGCCCACAAGGCGCAGCAGCCCTTCCGTCGGATGAAGTATGGCGAACAACGGCTGCTGCTGCTTGCCCGGGCCCTGATCAAGTCGCCGCAACTGCTCCTCCTCGACGAGCCGACCCAGGGGCTCGACGAGCCCAACCGCAAGGCCCTGCTCGATTTCCTTGCCGGCATTGCCGACAGGCGACTGACCACCATCGTCTACGTCAGTCACCGTCCCGACGAGTACCGGGAGTTCTTCCGGCGGCATGTCCGGTTCGCTTGAACGGGATTTTCCCGCCAAAGTCCCGGCTGACGGCACACGCGTGGAAATGAATTCCCTCTTGACACCGCCACGCCGTGGAGTTGTATTAAGGACGCTGGCGTCGCCCTTCCTCCGGGCCGGGCGGGACGGAAGGCCGGACCCGGTATTCGGTCCGGCGAGGAAATGAGGACGAAACAACAGATGTGATCGGGTGGAGTGCCCGGCCGGCTGCCCGGCGGCATGCGCCCTTCAGAGAGGAGAAACCATGATAGTGCCATACCGAGAGTATCAGCCCCAGGTCGGCAAGGGCGGCTGGGTCGCCCCCAACGCCACCCTGATCGGCGACGTGATTCTGGGCGAGGATGTATCGCTCTGGTTCGGGGTCATCTGCCGGGGCGATGTCCACCGCATCCGCATCGGCGCCCGGACCAACATCCAGGACCTCTCCCTGCTCCATATCACCCAGCACGAAGGGGCGGACCGGGACGACCGCGACGGCCATCCGACCATCATCGGCTGCGATGTCACCGTCGGCCACCGGGCCATTCTCCACGGCTGCACGGTGGGCGACCTCTGCCTGATCGGCATGGGCGCGATCATCCTCGACGGCGCGGTCATCGGCAACGAGTCGATCGTCGGAGCCGGTTCGGTGGTGACGCCGGGCAAGCGCTTTCCTCCCCGTTCCCTGATCATGGGGACGCCGGCAAAGGTGGTCAGGGAGGTCAGCGACGCCCAGCTTCTGGAGATGCAGGCCTCGTGGCGGCGCTATGTGGCGCTGAAAAACGAATACCACAAGACCGGGCTGGGCGACTGTTTTTAAGGCGGCCTACCGGCATGCCGCCGCCGAACGGCCTTAGAGGACCAGCACCGAGTTGGCTTCGCCGTATTCGTTGGGGGAGTACCCGTCCGCCTCGCTGTCGTTGACCCAGACACCACCGTCGAGCACATAGCGAAAGCAGTAGGACCGGCCGGTCGGCAGGGAGAGCGTGGCGGAAAAGCTGCCGTCCTTGAGCTTCTTCATGGGCGTCTCCCGCAACGACCAGCCGTTGAACTCGCCCGCCACCACGGCGGTTTCCGCCAGTTCTTCGTTTTCGTACTTGAAGGTGACACGGCAGACAGCTCCGGTTCTGGAATAACTTTTTTTCAGCATGGGATCTCCTTGCCCGTCAAGGGCGCTTGACTCGAATCGTGGAGCAACGCGGCGGTATTCCGTCAATAATATATCAGTGAACAACCCGGGGCAAGCACTATCTCCACCTGCGGCAATCCTCGAACATCCGCAGAAAACTCCCGGCGCGGCAAATACGCGGCCTTCACGCCGCCCCGCCGCCGGGGACACCGTTCCCCTTGTGCGTGTTCTTCCCGCTTTCCCGGCGGGCGGCCCATTGCCCCGCCCCCCCTCTCTTCTTTCCCATCTTGTTGCGCACCCATGGCCATGACCACTTTCCCCGCCGGCCAGTCCGGCCCACGCCTGCCCGAACTGCTGGCCCCGGCCGGCAATGCCGAAAAACTGATCACCGCCGTCCATTACGGCGCCGACGCCGTGTATCTGGGCGGCAAGGCGTTCAGCCTCCGCGCCCGCGCCGCCAATTTCGACGAGGACGGCCTGCGGTGGGCGGTGGCCTACGCCCATGAGCGCGGCGTCAAGGTCTATGTCACGGTGAACATCTTTGCCCACAACCGCGACCTGGAACACCTGGAGCCCTATTTGCTGCTGCTGCGGCACATCGGCATCGACGGCTGCATCGTCGGCGACCCCGGCATCCTCGCCACCGCGCGGCGGCTTGTCCCCGAGCTGTCGCTGCACCTGTCCACCCAGGCCAACGTGACCAACACCGCCAGCGCCCGTTTCTGGGCCGAACAGGGGGTGCGACGCCTCAATCTCGCCCGCGAGCTCGGTCTGGCCGAGATCCGGGCCATACGGGCCGCGACCCCCATCGAGCTGGAAGTGTTCGTCCACGGCGCGCTGTGCATTTCCTATTCGGGACGCTGCCTGCTCAGCCAGTACCTCACCGGCCGCAACGCCAACCAGGGCGATTGCGCCCATCCCTGCCGCTATGCCTACGCTGTGGTCGAGGAAAAACGGCCGGGCCAATATTTTCCGGTTGAGGAAGACCAGCACGGCACCTATATTTTCAATTCCCGCGACCTGTGCCTGCTGGACCGGCTCCCGCTCCTGATCGATGCCGGCGTCGACGCGGTCAAGATCGAAGGACGGATGAAATCGGCGGGCTACGTGGGGGCGGTGGTGCGGCTGTACCGGTTGGCCCTCGACTGGATCCGGGAACAACTTTTTTCCGGCCAATCGCCAGTTAGCCTCGTGCTCCCCGAAGCTTTTCACAAGGAATTGAGCAAGATCGGCACCCGGGGCCGAACAGAAAACTTTTTCGCCGCCAGCCCTTCATCCGGCGACATGTTGTATGATAGAATGAGATTCGAACAGAGGTTTGTGCCGGTCGGCATCATCCGCGCCGCCACACCCTTCCTGATCGAGACGCGGCATGCGATTGCCGTTGGCGACCGGGTGGAATATCTGGGCCGGACCATTGAGCCGGAAACGGCGACAGTCAGCGCCATCCGCCTGGAAGACGGCACGCCGGCGCAGCGGGCGAATCCGGGCAGGCGGGTGCTCCTGCAGACCGAACCGCCCCTGGCAACCATTGAGCCGCACGCCCTGCTACGCAAACAGATAGAGTCCGCATGAAACCTTTTCTCAATGTCCCCTTTCTCCCGGAGGGCAGATACATCGATTTCCTCGGTCACTGCGTCGCCGACCTGGACAGCGTCCACTTCAGCCTGCTGCACAGCCGGGCCCTCGACAGCCGTATCCGGATCGAACCGGTCATCGTCCAGGCGGCCATCATTGCCGGGCTCGAGCGGCTGCGCGGACCGAGGAAATACGCCCTGCTCAACAGCCGCTTCTATGCCCCCGATCTACTGACCGACCACGGCGTCATCGAACCGCTCCTTCGCAGTCTGGACCACTGTCTGGACCGTGGAGTGATCGACGGCATCGTCTACTGCGATCATTACCTGCTCCAGGTCATCGCCGACCATGCCCCGGAAATCGCCACCCAACTGGAAGCGGTGCCCAGCGTCAACACCATGCTGGACTCCGTGCGCAAGATCGAGGCGCAACTGGCCTATATCGGCGAAACCGGCTTCAGGCTCCCCGGCAAGGTCATCCTCGACCGCTCCCTCAACCGCGACCTGGACGAGCTGGCCCGGATCTGCCTGACCATCCGCCGGAGTGTCCCCGGCCTCAAGCTCGAGGTGCTGGCCAACGAGGGCTGCCTGCCCTATTGCCCCTTCAAGCTCTCCCACGATGCCTACATCGCCCTGGCCAACATGGAGGGCCGGGACCAGACCCGCCACCTCAACTGCGACATCGGCTGCATGCGGCTTCTGGACGAACAACCGTACCGGTTGCTGCAATCGCCCTTCATCCGGCCGGAGGACATCGATCTCTACCTCTACCACGTGGACACCATCAAACTCTGCGGCCGCACCCTGGGACCCGATTTCCTGATCAACGCCATCACCGCCTACCGCCGCCGGCGGTACGACGGCAACCTGCTCGACCTGCTGGATGCCATGGCCTGGCTGGCCGATCGTCTCCATGTCGACAACAGCCTGCTGTCGTTCGACTTTGCCAACATGCTCTCCCAATGCGACAGCCGGTGCGACCGCTGCGGTTTTTGCCGGGAATTGTTCGATGCCATTGCCCATCCCCTGCCCCTGCTGATCAAGGACCTGCGCGCGACTGCCGATTGACAGGGGGAACCGCCACGGGTAAGGTGCGGTCTCGTCCGCCCGGCCCTTCCAGCTTCATGCGGACCGGCGGGCGAAGGGCTCACGGCATCGGCCCCCCTGACCTTTTGTGACGGCGAGAAATGGAATCATTTGAACAGTTGTTGGCTGAATCGGCGCGCATTCACGGCCATATCTGCGCCGGCCAGGTGATCGGCGTGCGCATGACCATGGCCGCCCTGGAGCGGATCGGCATTGCCGATCCCAAGGGCGCGGACCGGAAAAAACTCTACGTCCTGGTCGAAATCGACCGTTGCGCCACCGACGCTATCCAGTCGGTCACCGGGTGCAGCCTGGGTAAACGCTCGCTGCGCTGGCTCGATTTCGGCGTCATGGCGGCCACCTTCGTCAACCTGGACAGCCGCCGCGCCGTCCGGGCCGTGGCCCGCGAGGAGGCCAGAGCCTTGGCCGAAAGCTATTGTCCGGACGTGGCGGACAAATACCAACGCCAATTGCAGGCCTACAAGGTCATGCCCCTGGACGAGCTGTTCACCTTTCAGGAGGTCGAGGTGGAGATTCCGGCATGCGCCCTGCCGGGCCGCCCGCTGCGCCGGGTCCAGTGCGACCGGTGCGGCGACTGGGTCCAGGATTGCCGCGAGCAGGAACACAACGGTCGCACGCTCTGCCGGGCCTGCGCCGGCGAGCGCTATTATCGGGTGATCGACCGGCCGGACCCGCTGGTGGCTCCCTCCTCCTGAGCGATGCCGGCCGCCGCCGTGGAGGTCAAGGACCGTTCCACCCCCTTGATCGCGGACCGGCCGCGCATCCGCACCTTCAGCATCGACTGCCGCGAACGGTACGGCCAGGCCATCGGCAAGATCCCGCTCGACCTGGGCCGTCCCTGCCCCAACCGGAGCCGGGGCGGCTGCCTCTTCTGCCGGCCGGCCAGCTTCACGCCCCTTTCCCTGCGCCCCTCCGACAGCCTCGACCAGCAGATCCGCCGAGGCAAACGGCTTCTGCTCAAGGGCCGGTTTCGCCACTACCTCGCCTATTTCCAGCAGGAAACCCCCACGACCCTGGCCACCAGCCAACTCAGTCCCAAACTGGCCCAGGTCCTCGCCGACCCGGACTGTCTGGGACTGATCCTGTCCACCCGCCCCGACGCCATCGCCGCCGATCTGCCCGCCGCCCTGGCGCGCCTGGTGCGGGACTGCGGCAAGACCTGCCTGGTCGAACTGGGCCTGCAATCCATCCATGCCCAGAGCCTTGCCCTGCTCAACCGCAACCACAGTTTCGCCGATTTCCTCGCCGCCGTGGCCAAACTGCGCGCCGTGGCCAACCTGGAGATCGGCGCCCACCTCATGCTGGGCATTCCGGGGGAGACCGAAGCGGACATGCTGGCCACCATCCGGACCGTCGGCGCCCTGCCCATCCAGGCCCTGAAACTGCACCATCTCCAGGTCATCGCCGGCACGCCGCTCCACGATCTCTACCGGCAGGGACAGGTTTCGGTGTTCGACCGGGACGACTACCTCGAACTGCTCCTCGGCCTGCTCCCCCGCATTCCGTCCCGCATCACCCTGCATCGACTCTGGGCCACGGCCCATCCCGACCTGCTGGTGGCGCCGCAATGGCACTGCCTGGCCGCAGAACTCAGCCGGCAACTTGCGCAGATGATGGAGGAGCGGGGAATTCGGCAGGGACAGGCGGTGGACGGCCGGGCCGGGTCAACCGAAGAGACGCGCCAGCAGGGATGACGAGCGGTTGGTCCGGCGCAACCGCTTGAGGAAGGGCACGAAATCGATGCCGTAGCGCTGGCGGAACTCGGCGCCGCGTTTCCGCGCCTTCTTGATCGCCGCCCAGGGAATATCGCCGGCAAAGCCCAGCAGGACGGCGTTGCTCCGCTTGCTGACCTGCATCCGCAGCAGCCGGCCGGCGCATCCTTCCCAGGCCGCGCGCACGGCCTGCTCGTACAGCGGCCGCTCGCCGCTCCACAGATTCACCGCCAGCACGCCTCCGGGATGCAAACGGGCCAGGAGCTGTCGATACAGGGCAGGATCGAACAAAACCGGCGCCATGCACCCCGGTCCGAAGATGTCGAGAAAGGCGATATGATAGCTGGCGGGGGCATCGGCCCGGAGGAACGACAGCGCATCCCGATGGACGACCCGAAGCCCTGCTGCCTCCTGCGGCAGCCGGAAGGCGCGGTGGGCCAGTTCGATCACCAGCCGCTCTTTTTCCACGACATCAATCCGGGCCCCGGGGTGATGGTGAAGCAGGAAATGCGGCAGGGCGCCGCCTCCCAGACCGACGACGAGAAAGGATTCCGGCCGGGGATGGAGCAGCAGCGCGGCCGCCATCCACTGGGTATAGGCAAGCTGCAGTTCCCAGGGCCGACGCAGGTCGATGCTGGTCTGGCGCTCCTCGGTGCCGAAACGCAGGCTGCGGACACCGTCCTCGTCGGTGATCAGCACCGGGTGATCGCCGGTCGAACCGCTGTACACCAGCTGACGCATCGGATATCCCCCGACAAAAAAGGCCGCACAACCGAAAGTTCGGTTCTGCGGCCATCAAACAGCCCTATTGGATTCCACCTGCCCGGAGCGATCCGCCGGGACGCGATCACCAGCCGGAGGCAGCGCACAATGTCAGGTCGTTTTCATGCACGATGAAAATCAGTTGCAACCACCGAGCCTTCAGCCACCGCTCTTGGCCGGGGCCTGCTTTTCGGCCTCGGCGGCCGAACCGGCGATGGCGCTGCGGCTCACCTTGATCCGCACGTTCTCGGCGACTTCCAGGGTGACGACCGTGTCGGTCAGGCCGGCGATCACCCCGTGGATGCCGCCGCCCGTGATTACCCGGTCGCCCTTTTTCAGGTTGGCCAGGTAGTTCTGGTGCTCCTTGGCCTTTTTCTGCTGCGGCCGGATGAGCAGAAAATAAAAAACGATAAAAATGAGAATCAGCGGCACGAATTGGGCAATGCTCGCCATTCCCGCAGGTGCCGCCGCGTCGGCGGCCCAGGCAACTCCACTCATGTACGTTCCTCCGGTTCAACTTGATGTTCGGCCGACGGTTCGGCCCGTTGCTGATAAAAGGCATGGCGGAAGGCAAGAAACCGGTCCGCCCGGATCGCCTCCCGCATCTCGGCCATCAACGTGCAGTAGTAGTGCAGGTTGTGGATGCTGTTCAGTTGATAGGCCAGGATCTCGCGGCTCTGGAACAGGTGGCGCAGATAGGCGCGCGAGAAGTGGCGGCAGGTGTAGCAGCCGCAGGTTTCGTCCACCGGTCGCTGGTCCTGCTGAAAACAGGCGTTTTTTATAACAAGTCTGCCCTGCGAAGTAAAGAGCATTCCATTGCGGGCGTTGCGCGTGGGCATGACGCAGTCAAACATGTCGATGCCGTGGTACACCCCTTCGACCAGGTCCTCCGGCGTGCCCACGCCCATGAGATAGCGGGCATGGCCAGCCGGCAGTCGATCGGCGGTGACGGCCAGCAGTTCGTGCATCAGTTCCTTGGGCTCGCCCACCGACAGCCCGCCCAGGGCATAGCCATCGAAACCGATCTCCACCAGTTGCTCGATCGCCTCCAGGCGCAGATCCGGGTACATGCCGCCCTGGACGATGCCGAACAGGTGCTGGCCGGTTTCGCTCTGCACGGCCCGGCATCGCCTGGCCCAGCGGGCGGTCAGGTCGGTGGCCCTGGCCGCCTCGTCGCGGCTCGCCGGATAGGGGATACAGGTGTCCAGCGCCATCATGATGTCCGCGCCGAGCGCCTCCTGGACGCGGACCGCATCCTCGGGGCTGAGGAACAGCCGGGAACCGTCGAGATGGGAGCGGAAGGCCGCCCCCTCCTCGGTGATCTTGGCCAGTTCCTGGAGGCTGAAGATCTGGAACCCGCCGGAATCGGTGAGAATGGGCCGGTCCCAGTGCATGAACCGGTGCAGGCCGCCGAAGGTGCGGATCAGCTCGTGGCCGGGCCGGATGTAGAGGTGGTAGGTGTTGCCGAGGATGATCTGGGCGCCGATATCGACCAGGCTCTGCGGGGTCATTGCCTTGACCGTGGCCTGGGTGCCCACCGGCATGAACACCGGCGTGGCCACGGTGCCATGAAGGGTGGCCAGCTCGCCGTACCGGGCCTTGCACTCGCTGGAGCGGCCCAGCAGGGTAAAGGGAGAGGCAGCGGTCATGGCAGAAGCGACGCGTTGAACTTACTCGACACTGAGGATGGTGATCTCGAAATGGAGGACCTCGCCGGCCAGGGGATGGTTGAAGTCGATGGTGGCGGTGGTCGCGCCGACCTCGGTCACCACACCCTGCAACTCCTGTCCCTGCGGGCCGACGGCGGTGAGCGCCGCGCCCGGTTGCCGCGCTTCCTCGGGCAGTTGCGTCAGCGGCACCTCGATCAGCGCCTCCTCGATGACCGCGCCGTAGCCGTCCTCGGGCGCGACGCTCACCTTGAACGAGTCCCCGGCCTTTTTCCCTTCCAGGGCCTGCTCCAGGCCGAAAATGAGCTGCTCCTCGCCCTGAACGAAGGTGAGCGGTTCAGTGCCCACGTTGGATTCCACGGTTTCGCCGCCGTCCAGGGTCAGGGTGTAGGTAATGGCCACGGTGCTGCCTTGACTGATGATCATGGTGTCCTCGCGAAAAAGTAACCGGCCGGGACGTTCCGGACCGGCGGCCGTGGTCCGCCTGCAAGGCGGTGACAGCGTGCGCACAGCTATAGCCTGCCCGGTGGACAATTGCAAGACCGGTCTGGACCGCGGTTCCGGTCCATTCACCGACGGAATCGGTACCGATCAGGGCAGCAGACCGGCCAGCCGCCGCTCGAGATCGCCCCGCTGCCAGCAGATCGAACGATTGAGATGGAACTGGACCAGGGCCCGGTGCAGGTTGTCCCCGTGCCGGCTGACCTTGAAATAGCGGTCGCCCTCCAGGTGGTCGGTGAAAAAGCGCAGGCCGAGTTCGAAGCTGATCAGAGCGGCTGCCACCACCAGCAGCTCCCGGTCCGCCGGTACCAGCAGATGGGCGGCCCGGCGCAGATAGCCGCTCATCAGGGCCTGGAACATGTCCGGGTCGAAGACGATAGCCTCCGGGTCGGCCCCATGCTCGCCCACACGGTTGCAGCAGGAGCGGAGGCAGTCGCCCAGGTCGTGGAGCACCAGGCCCGGCTTGACGGTGTCGAAGTCGATCAGGCTCACCGCCCGGTCTGTCTCGGCGGCAAAAAGGAAATTAGCTGCCTTGGGATCGCCGTGGATCACCCGCCGGCTGAGTTGGCCCCGTGCATTTTCGAGGAACGTCGCCGTCGGTCGCAGGGTTGCGACGATCTCGCGGCAAAAGGTTTCCCGTTTGTCGTTGGTCCGGGAGTGTTTCCGGCAAATCGCATCGTAGTGCGCCAGATAGCGGGGCGTGACGTGGAAGTCGGGCAGCGGGTCGGCCAGGAGATCGGGATCGAGATCGGCGGTCAGGAGATGAAAGGCACCCAGCAGATCGCCGACCGCCTCGGCCTGGGCCGGAGTCACTAGGCTGGCCAGGGTGCGGGTGCCATCGATGTGGGTCAGCAGCCGCCAGCAGCAGCCGGCGGCATCGATGCAGTGATCCCGGCCGTCGGGGGCGGCCACCAGCCGGAAAAAGGCGAGGCCGGACGCGGCGGCGCGGGCAAGATGGGCGGTCACCAGCCGGACATTGGCCATCACCGCCGCCACATCTGGGAACACATGGGGATGGAGCCGTTGCAGGACCAGGCGCCCGCCGCCGGCCAGCGTCACCCGCCAGGTGTCGTTGACGTTGCCCTGGCCCAGCGGCTCAATAGAAACGACGGGCTGGTCCGGCAGGAAAAACGCCAGCGCGGCGCGGGCATCCATGGGCGGGTGGACTCAGCGCGGCGAAATGGCGGGATATTTCTGCGCATTGAGCGCCATCTTCTCCGCCGCCGCGGCCAGCATGTCGATGCCCAGCTGATCGGCCAGGCGGGTCAGATAAATGAGGACGTCGGCGATTTCGTGGGCCACTTCGGCCCTGGTGGCCGACGGCAGGTTGCGGCTCTCCTCCTGGCTCAGCCACTGGAAGTGCTCCAGCAGCTCAGCCGCCTCGACGATCAGGGCCGAGGCCAGATTTTTCGGGGTATGGGCGGCATCCCAGTCGCGCTCGCCGGCAAAACGGCGCAATTCCAGAGCGAGATCCTGCAAATCGGCAATCCGGTACGGTGCTGGTGCGTTGGCCACGGCATTCCTCCTGTGTGAAGCAAACCGGGCCAGCGTAGCGCAACCGCGTCCGTTTGTCATCACCGGCGATGCGTCAGCGGGCAAAGTCGTAATCGTTCTGGAGCATGATTTTTCTCGACCCCAATTCTGCTGGGCTGAAAGCCTGAAACCTGCCATAATTAAAAATATTGTCTGCCACTCTGCTCTCAGCGGGGGAGAAGAGATGTTTATTTTGAGGAATAAGCGGAACACCTAATCTGGAGACTTCTTCTAAGATCGAAAATGAGCAGAGATATTTTACTGAATACGGCGAACAAATATCTCATGGATGATATTGAAAACGCTGTTCATCCTGGCGGACGGTTCGCAATTATTCTCGAGAAACTCGAAACCAATGGAAAACTTTCCACCGTGCTTCTGAAGTTTTTGCATCACAGAGGTTTTCATGCGCTCCATCGCTTGGCGGCTGGAGAGCTCGCTTTTGTGGACTATCTTCCGCTGGCTCGCGAAGAACAGGACGAAAGGCGGGCAGCGGCGGAGAAAGAGGCATGCCGGATCAAATTCCTCGCCGAGGCTGAGGAAGCGGAACGGGAACGTCAAGATCGTGCGCGACATGAGCGATACGAGGCGGAGCAACGCGCGCGGATGGAAGAGCAGCGGGCGCGGATGGAAGGCCCACGTTATCAGGCTAAAATCCGTGAGCGCGAATTACGGCGGCAATACGGGCTGGATGCATTTATCGATCCTAAAAACTACCCCAAGCTTATGGGCTTGTTGCGCAACCTCGACAAGGGATCTCGGATTTCAGCAGAGGAGTTCCTCTGGCTGTCAACTCAAGACGACGATACCTATGATTGTTATCTGACAGAAGAGTTAGCAAAACGCTATCATCTTATCGAAGCAAAATATTTGGCCGCAGAGTTCAAGCGAACAGGTGATCCATGGCAAGCAGTCAATGCGAGTTCACATTTCCGCAAATGTGACAAACCCCAACAGGCAGAACAACTTCTTGGCAAAATTGAGATTTCGAGGCTCAAGGGTACAAAATTGCAATCGGCACTTTATACAACGCGCGGTGGCGCAAAACGCGATTTACGTGCATTCGATACAGCACTTGAACTTGGCCATCGGGCGCACGAATTGACGCCTCGCGACTTTCGTCCGTGTACGCTTCTGGGGGCCGTGTATTACGAGCAAGGCAACTGCGAGCAGGGCAAAACGTGGTATGGCAGGGCCGTAGAGCGGGGTTTCGAGGAATCACAGGTTGACAATGAGTTAAAAAGCATTTTCCGACGGCTTGATTCAGACAAGCAAGACGCGATGCGCGGACATCTGCTCTCTTTGGACCCAAAACGCTACCAATGGGCCAAGAAATGACGAGGAATTTTTTTTTGTTGCGTCAACCCCTATTCACACAACTAACACCCTGATGGCATGAATCCATTCAGGTCATGGCCGCCACCATGCCCCTGATCCGCGCCACCACCTCGGCCACGGCCCGCTCGACCTCGGACGACATCTGCTGGGTGAACTCCTTGATTTCCTTGACCTCGATCAGCAAGATGCGGATCTCGGCGGGCATCTCCTCGGGAAAGCAGACATAGCCCGTTTTCAGGGTCGTGCCCAAGGTGATGGCATGCGAGTTGACCAGGGCGTGGGTGGTGAAGATATCGTCCACGCTCACGTCGAGAATGGAACCCGGCTCGTTGCCCAGCTTGCAGGCATCGACGATGATCGCCCGCTCGTAGCCCCGGACCTTGTCCATCACCTCGAACCCCACCGTGTAGACCACCTCGGTCTGGCAGGCCAGGCCGCCCTGCTCGAGTTGCTCGACCACCACCACGCCGGCGCGGTCGTCCTGGAGATAAGGGTTGCCAATGCCGATCACCACGCATTTTTTCATGTCAGTCCCATCATCGAAGGAAAAGGCCGGAAGAGGCCAACGCCCCTCCCGGCCCGGGGAAGTGAAACAGAGGGGGATGAGGTCGGGCGACCGAAAGCCCGCCGGGATCGACCACGGACCACCGACCGCCAAACTCTCCGTTCACTACCTTAAAAATTTTTCAGGGTCTTGTACAGGCCGCCATTGCTGTCGAAGATCTCGACCTCCAGCGGCGACTGGCCGCCGGTCACCGTGTGGGTGGCGCAGGCCAGGCAGAGATCGTAGGGTCGAAAGGCCATTTCCACGTAGTTGAGCATGCCCTGGGACACGTTGCCGTTCTTGATGAAATGCTTGGCCGCCTTTTTCACCGCCAGGTTGATCGGGGCGTTGTTGTGGGTGGTGGCCACGATCAGGTTGGCGTCGGTGACGATACCCTTGCCATCGGTGAGATAGTGGTGGATCAGGGTGCCGCGCGGCGCCTCGATGATGCCCACGCCCTCGCCCGGACAGGAGGTCGGTTTGTTCCAGGTTTCCTTGCTGGTGATCTCCGGGTCGCGGGAGAGTTCCAGGCACTTTTCGGCGGCGTTGAGCAATTCGATGGCCCGGGCCCAGTGATAGGCGAGGATATGGTGCACCGGCCGGGCGCCGAAGGTGGCGTGGAACTTCTCGAAATGCTCCTGGGCCTTGGGCGTGTCCATGGACTTGACCACGTTCATCCTGGCCAGCGGACCGACGGAGTAGATGTTGGTGCCCGGTCCCTCGACGATGCCCTTCCAGGCGCCGAGCTTCTTCTGGTAGGGGAACTTGAGGTACGTCCAGGGCTGGACCCGCTCGGAAATGAAATCGAGATACTCCTTGCCCTTGAAGGTGCCGACCACCGCGCCCTGGCTGTCGATCACCTTCTGGGTGCCGTCGTAGTAGGTGATCCGGTCCTGGTCATCCACCGTGCCCATGTAACCGACCTCGACCTTGTACATATCGCCGGTGACCAGCTGCATGTACGTGTCGTTTTGCAGCACCACGTCGTCGAAGACCTTGAGGGTCAGTTCGCCCAGGCCCACCAGTTCCTCGGACCAGGCCTCGATCTGTTTGCGCTCTTCCTCGGTCAGCTGCTTGGACCAGCCGCCGGGGATGGCCGCCACCGGATGGTTGGGCTTGCCGCCCAGCATCTCGAAGATCTTGACCGCCAGGCTGCGGCGGCGCAGGACCTCTTTGCCGGTCGCGGCGCCCACCGCGTTGATCAGGCCGACCACGTTGCGCTCGGCCGGATTGGCCTCGGGCCCGACCACGAAATCGGGAAAGCCCAGGGCATAGAGGATGACCGAATGGTCCTCGACGTAATGGGCGTTGAAAAAGAGTTCGCGCAGCTTGCGCCCGGCCGGCGGCGGCGTCACACCGAAGACGCCGTCCGAGGCCTTCATCGAGGCGGTGAAATGGACGCCGCGGCAGACGCCGCAGACCGTGGACACGGTGCGGGGCACCTCCTCCATGGGCATGCCCTGGAGAAATTTTTCAAAGCCCCGGAATTCGACGGTCTGGAAAAAGGCGTCGTCGACATTGCCGTTGTCGTCGAGGAAGATGGCGATTTTGCCATGCCCCTCGAGACGGGTGATCGGATTGATTTCGATTTTTTTCATAGAGCTGCTCCTTGCAGTCGTAACCGGCGCGCTTGGCGCGGGGCCAAAGCCGAATGTGTTCTTCAGCGCTTCAAAGATACCCATGAACAGACCTCCCCGGTTGTTCGTTCAGACATCCTGACGTGCTCCAGCCTCCTTGTGTTCGGCGATGCGGTGGTTGAGCTTCGAGACCGTGTGGCTGTAGCGGTAGACCAGCTTGGCCATGTTGTTGTATTTCTCGATGAACTGGGCCGCCACCTCCTCGTCCGCCATGCTCGAGGCGAGCATGGAGACGCAGCGGGCGCCGAAATCCTTGATGCCGGGGATCGGGCCGCCGCAGCCGCGGCAGGGGATGTTGACGTTGAGGCAGGAGCCGCCGCAGTCGCCCTGGGTCACCGGGCCGAAGCACATGTAGCCCTGCTGGAGCAGGCACTTGTCCGGATCGGGCCGGTCGTCGACGGTCCGCTTGATCTCGCCCACCGGCAGCCGTTCCTGGCCGGTTATCGCCGGATTGCGCTTGCAGGCGTCGCACACCGCCTTGCCGCCGGTCAGCCAGGACCCCGCCGGCGGCAGCTTGCCGGAGAGGATGGCGCCGACCAGATGGCCGACAAAGGAGGGATGGGGCGGACAGCCGCCGACGTAGTAATCCACGCCCACCACCTGGTCGATGGTCGAGCAGTTGTCGAGGAAGGTGGGGATGGTCAGGTTGTACTTGCCGTCGAGCAGGTATTCCGGGGTGGGATAGACACCGTCGGGATTGTCGGTGGAAAACGAGGTCTTGTAGGCCTGCCGGAACAGTTCCTCCTTGGTGTGCAGGTCGCCCATGGCGGCGATGCCGCCCAGGGAGGCGCAGGCGCCGAAGGCCACCAGCACCTTCGACTTCTGGCGCAGCACCTTGACCGTGTGCAGGTTCTCGCTGTTGCGGATCATGCCGTCGACAAAGGCCAGGTCGATGAACTTGTCGGGCATGTCCTCCAGGTCCTTGTACTTGACGTCGGCCACGGTCGGAGCCCAAAAGACGATTTCCAGCGAACCCAGGGCGTCGACCAGGGCCTCGGAGAGGTCGACGACGCTCATCTCGCAACCGGCGCAGCCGCCGGCGAGCAGGAAGGCGGTTTTCAGTTTATCTGCCATGACCGTTTCCTCCTTTGAGCGGGTTGGGACCCAGTTCCTGCAACTCTTTGGTGAAGGCATCGACCACCTCGGCGAACCGGTAGCCCTCGGCGCCGGAGATCCATTCCAGGCGGAAGCGGTTGCGGTCGAAGCCGGAATCCTCCAGCAGTTGCGACAGGATTTTCATCCGGTTGGCGGTCTTGTAGTTGCCGCTCTTGTAGTGGCAATCGCCGAAATGGCAGCCGCCGACCAGGACGCCGTCGGCGCCGTTGGCAAAGGCCTCCATGATGTATTCCGGCTCGACCCGGCCGGAGCAGGGCACCTTGATCAGCTTGATCGAGGGCGGGTATTTGGCGCGCAGGTTGCCGGCGAGATCGGCGCCGGCATAGGTGCACCACTGACAGGCAAAGCCGACGATATTGGGTGTGAAGGACATCAGGCCACCTCCTTGATCAGACGTTTTTCGCTTTGGATTTCGCCGATGATCGGCCCGCGGTCGATCTGCGAGATTGCGGCCACCTGGCCAGGATTGAAGCCCATGGCCAGGGCGAGCAGCTGGGTATAGTAGAAGGCCGGGATCGGGTCGAAATCGATCAGGCCGCGCTCCTTGAGGATCGGCTGGGACATGTCGAACTGGAGGAAGCAGGAGGAGCAGGTGGTGACGATCATGTCGGCATCGGTCTCCTCCTTGATCGAGAGCAGTTTCTCCCGGAACAGCTTGAGCGATTTCTCCGCGTCGGTGGAGCGCATGCCGCCCATGCCGCAACAGCCTTCCAGGCGGGAGTAATGGGGCACCGTCGCCCCGGTGGCCTCGCACAGCTCGCGGAGCATGGTGGGATAGTACGGGTTGTTCTCGGTGACCTTGTAGACGTCGGTGGGCCAGAGGGCGTGGCAGCCGGTCTGCACCGCGATCTTGAGGGCGTCGAGGGAATATTTCAGTTTTTCCCGGATCTTTTCGGCACCCACCTTGCGATGGAGGACATGGGCGACATGGTAGACGTCCGCCGTTCCCCTGTATTCACGGTTGATTGCCGCGAGGCTCTGGTTGACCGCCTTGCGCCGGTCCTTGTCCTCCATGAAGTGTTTGGCCTCGGACAGGACGCCGAAGCAGGAGTTGCAGCCGGTCATGATGTCCACGCCCTGCGCCTCGGCGATGGTGAGGTTGCGGCTGGACAGGGCGCACCAGGTGTTGAGGTCGAACGACGGGGCCGTGCCCCAGGCCGGACAGCAGGACGCACCCTGCAGGTCCACCGGTTCGATGCCCAGGGCCGGAAAGACCTTGCGGAACGACTGTTCGATGTCCGGAGCCTTGAGCGGAATGTTGCATCCGAGATATAAACCTATTTTTTCCATGAATGGCACCTCACCTTAAAAAAGTCCCAACTCGCCCATGGGGCTGTTGTTGATCAGGGTCTGGATTTCCTGCTTGGCCTGGTCGTCGAAGGCCGAGGTCGGCGTTTTCTCCGGCAGCCCGACCTTTTTCCTCGCCTCCGTGGGGTCGGTGTAGACGGCATGGCCGGTCTCGAACAGGTTCATCTGGCTGGTGACCGACGAGGTGGAGAAGGCCAGCTGGTTGGCCTGGTAGCGGCGGAAGGCGAACACCACCTCCTGCGGCCGCACGCCCTGCGGACAGACCTCGGTGCAGCGGTTGCAGGCCTGGCAGCCCCAACTCGACGCATCTTCGATGATTTCCTCCAGTTCCCCGTTGAGCAGGTGGCGGATCAGGTTGCGGCAGAGCAGCGGAAAACCGGCACGGACGCCGGGACAGACCGCCGAACAGGCGCCGCACTGGACACAATTGCGGATGCCGTGGCCACCGTAGGCCATGATGGTGGAGACGGCTTCATTGATTTTGTCTTGAATGATGCGCATGGTGGCTTCTCCTTAGGCTGTCAGCGCCTCGATCTGGGCGAAGATCTGCGATTCATCGTAACCGTGGAGGACAATGGCCCCCGACGGACAGGCCGAGGTGCAGACACCGCAGCCCTTGCAGGCCGACATCTCGATCTGCGCCCTGGGCCGGTCGGCATAGGTGGTTATGCTGATGGCGTGGTACGGACAGAGCGGGATGCAGATGCCGCAGCCGCTGCACGTCTCGGCGTGGACCTCGGAGATGATCGGCTCGATCCTGACCTTGCCCTGGGCCAGCGGCACGGCGGCCGCGGCCGCGGCGCCCTTGGCCTGGGCCACGGTGTCCGGGATGTCCTTGGGTCCCTGACAGCAGCCGGCCAGGAACAGGCCCTCGGTGGCTGTCTCCACCGGTCCCAGTTTCGGATGCAGTTCGCGGAAGAAGTTGGAGCCGCAGAATTGCAAACCCAACTTCTGAGCGAGCGCGGTGGCGTCCTGCGGCAGTTCGACCGCGGTGGCCAGGACCACCAAGTCCGACTCGTATTCGATGCCGGTGGCAGCTTCCATGTCGTAGGCCAGCACTCGCAGCCGGTCGTCCGGCAGCATTTCCAGACCGCCCACCTTGCCCTTGAAGATGTTGATCCCCATCTTACGGGCGCCGGTGTAGTACTCGTCGTAGCCCTTGCCGGCCGAACGGACGTCGATGAAGTGCATGTTGATAGTGATGTCCGGATACTTCTCCTTGATCAGCCGGGCCTGCTTGATCATGTACATGCAGCAGAAACGCGAACAGTAGGTGTGGAAATGTTCGTCCCGCGAGCCCATGCAGGAGACGAAGGTGATGGTGTGGGGCTTTTCCTTGTCCGAGGGCCGCAGCAGCTTGCCTTCGGTGGGGCCGGTGGCCGAGATGATCCGCTCCAGTTGCAGGGCGGTGATCACGTTGGGCGAATCCGGGGCCATCTCCTTGAACCAGCCCTTGTCCATGACCTGGTAGCCGGTGGCCACGATGATCGAGCCGACTTCCACTTCCTTGATCGCGCCGGCCGGGTCGTAGGCCACGGATCGGTTGATGGCCTCGGCCGGACAGGCCCGCTCGCAGGGGGCGAGGATGGGACGGCCCGTCTTTTCGTTGATCTTGGGCAGGGTGCCGATTTCCCGGCCGGCGCAGTGCAGGCAGTGCTCGATGTCGACCACCGCCTTCTTGGGCACGGCCTGGGGAAACATGATGTAGGCGGCGCGCCGGTCGGACAGGCCCATGTTGAACTCGTCGGGGGTCTTGGAGGGGCACTTGCTGGCGCAATCGCCGCAGCCGGTGCAGCGGGACCAGTCGACATAGGTCTGTTTCTGCCTGATCTTGACCGTGAAATTGCCGATGTAGCCGCTGACGTCGTCCACTTCCGAGTAGGTCAGGGTCTCGATATTGGGATGGTTGTAGGCCTCGACCATCATCGGGGTGAGGATGCAGGCCGAGCAGTCGTTGGTGGGGAAGGTCTTGTCCAGTTGGGCCATGACCCCACCGATGGAAGGACGCTTCTCCACCAGATAGGTCTTGTGGCCCATGTTGGCCAGTTCCAGGGCGGCGCTGATGCCGCCGATACCGCCGCCGATGACCAGGGCCGCATCGGTGACCGGCACGAACTTGTCTTCCAGGGGTTCGAGGTTGCGGGCCTTGGCCACCGCCGAGGCCACGATCTTCTTCGCTTTTTCGGTGGCGCCCTCGTGGTCATGGGCATGGACCCAACTGTCCTGGTCGCGGATGTTGGCCATCTCGAACAGGTACTTGTTCAGCCCCGCCTTCTCGATGGCGGCCCGGAAAATGGGCTCGTGGGTGCGCGGCGTGCAGGCCGCCACCACCACCCGGTCGACCAGGCCATCGCGGATGTCCTGCTTGACCATCTCCTGGCCCGAATCCGAGCACATGAACAGATCCTTGCGGGCGACCACCACATCCGGCAGCGTCTCCGCGAAGTCGCGGACCGCAGCCACGTCGATGACGCCGGCAATGTTTGAACCGCAGTGACAGACATACACACCGACCTTCGCCATACAGTCCTCCTTGTTCAGAGTGTTGAATCTCCCGAAGGTTGCACAAGCCGGCCAAGCGCTGTCCTCCCGCGGCCACGCCGGGCGGGGTTCCTTGTTTAGATCCTATCTCTCTCTTTTACTGACCAACTTGCTCGCAACCGGATAGCATGGCTTTCTGTAGAGGAGAAACACAACCTGCGCAACTTTTTTCTTATTTTGCACAAATTGCACAATTTGACAGAACGAGCCGCACCTGGACCGTTTCTGGTGCAAGAACAGGAGACTACCGGCCGTTTCGTTCCCTATCCCTTGGGCAACCTTGCCAAAAACATGGAAACGCCTCGGCAATGGCAGCGCTGGTCCGAGTCAGGAGCCTCTGTCGAACCGCGCAAAACGTCCTTGTCAATTGAACAGTTTGCACAATACATAAACGGCCCCAGCCCGATCAACGCCCCATGCCGACTTCTTTCCGGTTGGCGTAGCGAGAGATCAGGCGGGCAAGGGGGCCAGCAAGGCCGTCCGGGCGAGGTGCGATGCCATCAGCAACAGGAAGAAAAAGACGGGAAGTCCGGCACGGGCGTATTGCGCCGGTACACAAGGACTATGGCTGCGGTTGCAGGAAGTTGGGCGCAAAAAGCGCCCGGCGGGCGGCAGCTCAGACGAGCGGTGCGGGGAATTGCGCCATGGCCGCCAGCAACGGTGCCCAGGCGGCGGTCATGCTTTCCCTGGTGTCGGAAACGAGCACGATCGTCTCGGCATAACCGTAATCGGCCAGGGCCTGCCGACATTCCTGGAGAGTATCCTGGACGATTTCCCAAGGATGCTCGCCGAAGAGGTTGTAGACCATGCCGAGCAGCGGGATGCCCCGGGCCTTGATTGCCTCCAGGCTGAGGCGGGTGTGGTTGATCGAGCCCAGGCGCGGCGAGGTGACCAGCACCAGAGGCAGCCGGCGGGCGGCATAGTAATCGAGCAGCCGCCATTGCGCGTTGAGCGGCACCAGCAGCCCGCCCGCCCCTTCCACCAGAAGCCAGTCGAAATGGAGCAGCAGGGTGGCCATGGCCTGGTCCAGCACCGATGTTTCGATGGTGGTGCCAGCCATGCGCGCCGCCAGCCGTGGCGAGGCCGGAAACGGAAAGAGATAGGGACAGGTGGTGCCGTTGCGGTCGAATTCGGAGAGCGGCTGCCCCATCAGGCGGCGATGCAGCTTGATGTCGTCCGAGATCTCCTGACAACCCGTCTGGACCAGTTTCAGGGTGGTGACCGCGTGACCCTGCTGGGCGAGATAGCGGGCCAGCAGCCCGGTGGCATAGGACTTGCCGACATCGGTGTCGATGCCGGCCACGGCGATAGCGCGATGCGGTGTCATGGTCATGTCCTCCAGCAATTCAGACGGCACGGGGCCCGGAGGATTCACCGGGGCCGCGCCACGATGAACATGGGATGGTAGGTGAGGCGGACGCCCTGGTCGCCGGCAAACCGCTCCTGATAGCTGGCGGCAAAGTCCATAACCTGGCGCCGGGTCCAGGCCTGCTGGCCGATCGAGTTGACACCGGTAGCCCGGAGATGCTGGAGCACCGCGAGCGGCGTCGGATACCACAGGGTTTCCCGCGCCTCCTCGGCGGCCAGGATATGGAACCGTTCCCCGAGCACGGTCCGCAACTGCGCCAGGGTGCGGTAGGCCAGTCCCATGCCGGTGACCTCCCGGATCTCGTGCAGGTTTTCCTTGCCGTACAGCGAGAAGGCGAGCACGCCTTCGGGGTAGAGATGCCGATGGAACTTGCCGCACAGGGCGGGCAGGTCATGAACCCAATGCAGGGTCGAAGAAGAGATCACCAGGTCGTACCGGTCGGGAAGCGGCAGGGTTTCGATGTCGCCGGCCAGGAAGGTGATTTTGTCGGCGTGAATCCCGATGCGGCGGCAGACCCGTTGCTCGAAGGAGGCGACCAGATCGCAGAGGGTGAAATGATCGATCCCCGGAAAGCGGGAGAGCGTCTTCTCGGTCAGCAGCCCGGTGCAGCAGCCGATTTCCAGGACATCGGCCGGCCGAAGATCGGGGACGGCCTCCCGGAGCAGATTGAGCAGCCGGGTCGCCACCCGTGCCTGCACCGTGGCTTCCTGCTCATACGTGGCCGCGGCCTGCTCGAATCTGAGCCGGATGAGCCGTTTATCGGGAATCATGGGCAATGATCGGGTTACGTCGTACATATGTGCAAAGCCTCGCAACCCGACAGAGCGGCAACGGCGCGGAGCGAAAAAGGACGAACGCGGTCAATGAAAAGGCGTTCGTCCGTCGTGTGCGGAAAAATGAGGCTCCTGTGCCCCCTGTTCTCGTTACAATCCCCAGAGCAGGCGGCCATCCACCCACCCGGTCACGTCCCGGCCATGCTCGACCCTGACCCAGCCGTCTTTTTTCTCCAGCACCTTGAACACCACTCCATAACCGGCCTTGGCGACAATATCGGCGGCGGTCAGGTTCGGTTCCTTGCGGACATTGATCTGCTCGTCCCGTCCCTTGTTGACCTTGACGATCGCAAACGCGTTCTTCTGCGTCGTTTTTTTGTGTATCCAGCCGCTGCTGCCCTCGAAATCCCTGACCTGGAGCCATTCCCCCTTGGTGCCGACCACCTCCAGAGGAAAGCCGGCGTCGAGCTTCCACACAATCTCGTGACCGGTGCCCGGACCGGAGCGCATGTTGATGTCATCGCCGGCAATGGCCACCATTTCTGCGGCCATGGTGGTCCGGACCAGCAGCAGGGCGACGAGGGGTGCCCACAGGATGGGTCGCGTGTTCATGAGAGCCGTTCAGCGCACGGGTTGTTCGGGCGGGACAGGCCTAGCCTGCCAGACATGCCCCGCGATCTCCACGGCAAGCGCATCGAATTGACAGGCCTCGGTGCAGCAGCGCAGACAACGGATGCATTCTCCGCTGTTCGGCGACCGGTCAACCCGGATGTCCACGGGACAGATCCGGCGACAGGCACCACACTTTGTACAGTTATCCGCATCAAATTTCAACCGAATCAGGCTGACCCGGTTGAACAGCCCGTAAAAAGCGCCCAGGGGACAGAGAGTGCGGCAAAATGGACGGAAAGAGGCGACGGACCACAGGAGCACCAGCGCCAGCACACTGAGCTTGTACAGATAGAGAATGCCCGCGGCCGGGCGCAGGTCCGGCATCAGCAGCAGCATGGGCAGGCCGGCCTCCAAGGTGCCGGCCGGGCAGAGGAATTTGCAGAACCAGGGTAGCCCCAGGCCGAAATCGTCGAGCACGGTCAGCGGCAGCAGCACGACAAGAAAAAGCAGCACTAGGTGCTTGCCCCAGGCAAGTCCTTTGGGTATGGGCACCTTTGGCGAGGGAATCCTGTGGAGCAGCTCCTGGACCAGACCGAAGGGGCAGGCCCAGCCGCAGATCAGGCGGCCGAAGACCGTGCCGAGCAGCCCCATGCAGCCGACGACATAGCTGCCCACATACGCCTGCCCGTTCTGGAGCGAAAGCCGCACCCCCAACAGCAGTTGCTGCAGGCTGCCCACCGGGCAGAAGGTGGTGGCGGCCGGGCAGGAATAACAGTTGAGGCCGGGCGAGCAGAGCACTTTCAGCGGACCCTGGTAGAGGGTGCCGCTCACCGGAAAGGCCCAATAACCGTTGCTGAGAAAGAACCAGAGGGCCTGAATCCAGAGGCGCAGCCGTTCCATGCTCAGCCGATGCCGATGCAGGGCAGGCAGACGGAGCGGGCCTGCTCCAGCACCCGCGCCGGTTCGTTCACGGCGATCCCGGCCAGCAGCAGCAGGAGAAAGACCAGCAGAAGGACGAGCGGTGTCCGGCGGGGGACGAACGTTCGTTTTTTGGTGCGCATGGTCGTCGGTGCAGACGTCATTGCGCTTACCGGGCCAGCAGGCTGATCAGCCGGTCGAGATCGTCGCTGGAGAAGTATTCAATCTCCAGTTTGCCTCGACTCCCCTGCTGGACGATTCGCACCTTGGTGTGCAACTGGTTGGTCAACTGGTTGATCAGGGCGGTGCAATACGATGGGGGCAGTTCCCCTTCCGCTTGCCCGGAGTCGGCGTTCTTCGCCACCGGTGTCGCGGGCGGCGCCGCGCACAACCGCTCCGCGGCCCGCACCGACAGCCCCTGGCTGACGATCCGGTCGCGCACCTCTCGCAACCGCTCCGGCTGATCCTTAAGCCGCAGCAGCACCCGGGCATGCCCCTCGCTGATCGCCCCCAAAACGACATCCTGCTGCACCGGCTCCGGCAACTGGAGGAGTCGCAGGACGTTGGTGATGGTCGACCGCTGCCGGCCCACCTTTTTCGCCACCTCTTCCTGGGTGAGGTGAAATTCCTCCATCAGACGGCTGTAGGCCACGGCCTCCTCGATGGGGTTGAGATCGTGGCGCTGGATGTTTTCGATCAGGGCCAACTCCAGGTTTTCCCTGTCGCCGCCCTGATCCATCACCACCACCGGCACCTCGTCGCGGCCCGCCAGCTTGGCGGCCCGCAACCGCCGCTCGCCGGCGATCAGCATGTAGCGGTCGTTGCTGCGGCTCACCAGCAGCGGCTGAATCACCCCTTTTTCGCGGATGGAATCGGCCAATTGCTGCAATTTTTCGGCATCGAAATGGCTGCGCGGCTGCTGGGGATTTGCTGATATCTTCTCGATATCACACATAAAAAAACGATCATCCCCTTCCAGGTTGTCTTCCGGCAGCAGGGCACCCACTCCGCGCCCCAGGACATTTTTCGCCATGCTCATCCCCTTGCCTTATTGGCTCGCTTGAGAAATTCCGTGCCCAGTTGCTGGTAGGCCTTGGCACCGCTGCTGGCGCCATCGTATTCGAGAATGGTCTGGCCATGACTCGGGCTTTCGCTCAACCGCACATTGCGGGGAATCACTGTCCGGTAGACCTGATCGCCGAAATGTTTCTGCACCTCGCTGGCCACGGAATGGGTCAGCCGGTTGCGGCGGTCGTACATGGTCAGAAGCAAACCTTCGATATACAGTTCCCGGTTCAGATTCTTTTTCACCTTGCGGATGGTCTGGACCAGCAGCGCCAGACCTTCCAGGGCGAAATATTCGCATTGCAGCGGAATCAGCACCGAGTCGGCGGCGGTCAGGCTGTTGATGGTGAGCAGTCCCAGTGACGGCGGGCAATCGACGAGGATGTAGTGAAATCGATCCTTGATCGGCCGCAGGACGGTCTTCAGCCGCTTCTCACGGCCTTCCTGATTGACCAGCTCAACCTCGACCCCCACCAGGTCGATGGAAGCGGCCAGGACAGAAAGATTCTTCTGGCGGGTGGGCAGAATGCAATCAGCGGTTTCTTTGGCGCC
Organism: Desulfobulbus elongatus DSM 2908; assembly: GCF_000621145.1. Classification (GTDB taxonomy): domain Bacteria; phylum Desulfobacterota; class Desulfobulbia; order Desulfobulbales; family Desulfobulbaceae; genus Desulfobulbus; species Desulfobulbus elongatus. The sequence goes on along the minus strand of NZ_JHZB01000004.1, from coordinate 104,557 downwards.
GATGTAGCAATTGTAGATATTCTGATCCCCACTGGTCGCGCGCACACCCACACCACTGGAGGCATTGCCCTGGGGATCGGAATCGACCAGCAGCACCTTTTTGCCTCTTGCGGCGAGGACGGCAGCCAGATTCAAGGTAGTGGTGGTTTTGCCGACCCCACCCTTCTGATTCGCCAGAGCAATGATTCGCGTATCCACTAGAAATGCACTCCGATGATGCTTTGTTGATGAAACATTCGAGGAGTATACTATACTCTCGCTCCCTAGAGAACAGTTCTCTTTTCATCCCATCACATTTACCCATGTTTCACGTGAAACATGGAATCAGGATCACGTGCTATGGCGGAATACAGTGATGTTTTGATCATCGGCAGCGGCGTGTCGGGACTCTCCTTTGCGCTCAAGGTGGCACACTTTGCCAGGGTGACGCTGATCACCAAGAAAAACAAGGCCGACACGGCGACCAATCTGGCCCAGGGTGGCGTGGCCGCGGTGCTTTCGGTGGAAGATTCCATCGAGGCGCACATCGACGACACCCTGGTGTCGGGCGACGGCCTGTGCAACGAGGCCATAGTCCGCATCGTCGCCACCGAAGGACCGGACCGGGTGCGCGAGCTGGTCGATCTGGGTGTCCGTTTCCAGAAGGGCAAGAACGGCAAGGGGTTTGACCTGGGCATGGAGGGGGGGCATTCGGCCCGGCGGGTCGCCCATGCCTCCGACCTTACCGGCAAGGAAATCGAGCGAGCGCTCCTGGAGCAGATCGCGGCCAATGCCAATATCAGGGTCCTGGAAAACCATCTCGCCATCGACCTGCTGATCGAATCGAAGGCGCGCGGCCGGGAACGGTGCAACGGCGACCGCTGCCTCGGCGCCTATGTTCTCGACCGGACCACCGGCGAGGTCGAGGCCTATCCGGCTGGTGCGACCGTGCTCTGTACCGGTGGGTGCGGCAAGGTGTATCTCTACACCACCAACCCAGACATCGCCACCGGCGACGGCGTGGCCATGGCCTACCGGGCCGGGGCCAAGGTGGCCAACATGGAGTTCATCCAGTTCCACCCCACCTGCTTCTTCAATCGCGAGGCCAAAAATTTTCTCATCTCCGAGGCGGTGCGGGGCGAAGGCGGCATCCTGATCAACCAGCAGGGTGAACCGTTCATGAAGAAATATGACGAACGCGGCGACCTGGCCACCCGCGATGCCGTGGCGCGCGGCATCGACGCCGAGATGAAGGCCACCGGCGCGGACTGCGTCTTCCTCGACATCACCCACAAACCGGCCCCCTTTCTCATGCAGCGGTTTCCCAACATCTACGCCACCTGCAAGCAATACGGCGTGGACCTGACCAAAAAGCCGATCCCGGTGGTCCCGGCGGCCCATTACATGTGCGGCGGCGTGCTGGTGGACGAATGGGGCCGCAGCTCGATCACCAACCTGCTCGCCCTGGGGGAAACCGCCTGCACCGGGCTGCACGGGGCCAATCGCCTGGCCTCCAATTCCCTGCTCGAAGCGGTGGTCTTTGCTCATCGGGCGGCCCACTGGCTGGAAGGGGCCATCGAGGCCATCGCCAAGCTGGACCGCATCGAGGTAGAACCATGGCGAACCGGCGGCGCGGCGGTCCTTGACGAATCGATCCTGATCAAGCACAACTGGGATCAGGTCCGGCAATTGATGTGGGATTACGTGGGCATCGTCCGGCGGCAAAAACGGCTGAATCTGATCCAGACTCGGCTGAGTTTCATGCTGGCGGAGATCAAGGAGCACTTCTACGACTACCTGCTCACTCCCGACTTGGTCGAGCTGCGCAACCTAGCGGTGATCGCCGATCTGATCGTCCAGAGCGCCAGCCGGCGCAAGGAATCGCGCGGCCTCCATTACATCCTCGACTATCCGGAAAAAAACGACCGCGAATTTCTTCGGGACACCATTCTGCAACGATAAAAGAAGAGACAAAAAAAGCCCTGAAAGCGCGCTTTCAGGGCTTTTTTGGGGCTCAATGTGCCGGTTGCCTCATTTTTTCTGCATTCGCTCCAGGGCTTCGCGCATCTGCTGCATCGCTTCCTGCTGTTCCTCCTGGTTCATGCCCGCGTCCTCCATCTCTTCCTGTTGCATATCGCCTGCACCCATCATTCCCATGGGACCGGCCTGCTGCATCAACTTGGCCCCATCCGGCTTCTTCAGGGTGTCGACAGTGTTTTTGATCATGCCAGCCATCATCAATTCAGCCTCCTCGTCGCGCACGGCGGTTATACCGGCGGGCGGAACGAAGGCATTGTCGGGAATGGCGGTGCTGGTGTCAATCTTGGTCGCGGCCTGCACATTGTTCATCCCCATGGCCGAGGTTTCGCTCCGCAAGGAAATATTGCTGCCATGAAGGACGTGCACCGTGGACATGCCGCCCACCGTAACGACGTCGCAATCATGGCCCAGAACCTTGCCGCCCTTCTGCGTGACCGAGCCGCCGAATTGCCCCATCATGCCGCTGCCCATCTCCTTGGCGTTTTTCTCGAAATTTTTTTTCTCTCCAGCGGACAATTTGTTATATTCTTCCCGGTACAGTTTGTTGGGGTTGGTGGTCTTGCTTCCCTTCTTTTCAACGAGATCATACGAGTAGATCCAATCCGGATCGACGATCTCAAGAGTTTCCGTCTTTTTGGTCATCCCCATGATCGTCATGACGGACGAACGATGCCTGGCCTGGCGCTTGCCGTACTCTTTCACGTACAGGGTTTCCTTACCCTTTTCAGAGCCGGACAACTCGTAGTGAATGGTGGCCTCCTGGAAAGGGAGCTTCATGTCCCAGGGCAGTTCCTCGCTCCAGGCGCGACCGGTAACAAACAACAGCAGGATCATCGGGGTCAGCCACAACAGGCTTTTTTTGTTCATACGCATCTCTCCTTCATTCGTGGTGGGCCGCAGTGCGGCTGCAAGGGGTTCCGGATCATCCATTTATTGTAGGTTGCTCTGTCGGAGGGCACAAGCAAAACAACGAGGTTGCATGCTGTCGATCATCCAGACCATCGCCGAGCGCAAAATCCAGCAGGCCATGGCCGACGGGACCATTCCCGATCTCTCCCATTGGAAAAACAAACCGCTGCCGCCCGACGACATGGCCCATGTCCCCGAGGACCTGCGCATGGCCTACCGGCTGCTGAAAAACGGCGGCTATGTGCCGGAGGAGGTGGCGATGCAGAAGGAGATCAACCGGCTGGAGCAGCTGCTGGTCAACTGCGCGGATGAGCGGGAAAAAATAAGGCAGCTGCGAAGAATCAGCTGCCTCAGGACCAAGCTGGAAAACCGCCTGGGCCGCCCCATGGAACTGGGCGAAGACACTCCCTACTACGACCGGGTGGTCGACCGGCTGGCCGCTCCCAAAAAGGGCTGACCGCCGGCCGGCGATCACAGCTCGGTCGTTTCGCTGAACAAGTCCCTGTCCTGCTCGATCTTCTCGCGGCTGCCGATGGTGACCCGGTAGCGGGTTGCCTGCAACTGCTGGAACAGCGGTGCGAACGCCCGCAGGTCCTGGGCCGTGGTGCGCACGATCTCCTCGATCCGCTGCTGGCGAAAGGCCGGCGTGATTCCGGCCAGATAATCGTTGCGGGCGGCGGCTCCCCTACTGGCCGGCCCCTGATGGGGATTGGCCGAACCGTAGGCGCCGATCACCAACTGCTGCAACGATTCGGCCGACAGGCCATCCAGGCCGTTGATCGCCGCCGGCAGGGCCTCGTAGGCCTCGAAGGTCTTCCGCACCTGCGGGTCGCGGTAGCTCACCATGCCGAAATTGCCGGTGAGGTGATTGAACTGGATGAAGCAGCCGTAGGCCCCGCCCATCTGCCGCACCGTGTTCCAGAGATAATCCCGCGACAGCCAGGTGCGCAGCACCTCGAAGGAGCCGTTGTACTGGCCGGGATCGGCAAACAGCGTGCAGGCCTGGACATTGTAGACCACCTCGGCCGAGGTGGTGAAGGCCTGGGTGGCCGGAGTCGGGTCAAAGTGCGGCTGAACCGGCGCAAGCGGCGTATCCGCCAAGGCGTTGACCACGCCCTGGCCGAGCTGCTTAAACCGGCGGATATCCTCGTCCTGGGCGGTGATGGCCACTATCAGCCCCTGGCGGCGGAACAGCAGGTCGCGGAGCCGGCGCAGGGCCTCGTGCAGCTTGGCCTCGTTGTCCAGATACTGGCCGGCCAGGTGGCGCAGATGCAGGTAGGCGCGGACGCCGTGCACGGAGTCGTTGTACTGGCCGGCGCGGCTCAGATGGGAAAAGGCCCTGGACGAGGCCAGGGAATAGCCATCGCTCTGAGCCGAGTGTTCGGCCCAGGCGAATTCGCGGTGGACGATCTCCTCGATATGGTGTTCGTCGGAAAAATCGACCTCGGTCAGCACCTCGGTCAGCAGGGACAGGGCCTGCTCCAGATAGGCGGACAGGGCCTTGACGTGCAGCCAAAGGACCGGCCTGACCCGGTCGCGGTCGTCGGCGCGGACATAGACCTGGAAGGAATGGGCAAAGTCGCCGGTGCACAGATTGATCGCCTTGGCGAACTGCATGTAATCCTTTTTGGCGGTGCCGATCTCGGTGACGATGGTACCGAACAGGTCGAGATAGGGCAGCAGGTCCGCCGGCACGGCGGAGCAGTCGAGGCCGAAGTCGAGATAACAGATGCCGTTGGTGTCCAGATCGCTGACCAGCAGTTCGGCGCCGGCGAGTTGGGCAGGCTGCACCGCGTGAAATGGCGGCCGGGGATCGAGATCCTCCAGGGAAAGCCGGGGCAGGCGCCGCAGTTCCTCGACCGAATTGGGGGTCGCCTGCAGGGCCATCAGTTCGCGGGTGCGCTCCACCAGCCGGATGCGGCCGTCCTGGTCGAGCGATTGGGAAAAGGCGGTCAGCCGCTCCTGCTCGTCGCGCAGATTCCGGGCCATCTGCTCGGGATCGGGCGCCAGGGTGACGGTGACCGTGGCCGGATTATCAAGCAGATAGGTACGGATCAGCGCCTCGAAATAGCCGTTTTCGGTGGCCTCTCTACGAATCTCGGCCAGGAGAGCGTCGATCTGCAGCGCGTCGAACGGCTCCATGCCGCCATGCTTGAGCGCCGGCATGGCCTTGTTGACCAGGTCGAGGCCGCGCTGGGCCTTGTTCATCTCCTCGCGCACCGTGAATTCGTATTTGTTCAGTTCCGAGAGCATCAGGTCCCGGTCCAGGCCCTGCTCGACCATCCGGGTCAGGGTGGCCTTGTACAGGGCGAGGAAATGGTCACGCTTTTCCGGGTCGGTGCCGACCAGGTAGGTGATCATCAGGGTTTTGAAACTGGCGTTCGTCAGAAACAACCCACCGAAATCCTTACATAATGATGCGTTGAAAATCGCCTTTTTCAGCGGCGAGCCGTCGGAGTTGAACAGGATATTGGCGATGATCTGAAAGGCGGCGTTCAGCTTGCGGTCCCGGACCGTGCCCACCGCCGAACTGATGGCGAGGAAGGTCTTCTGGCCGGTGGCACTGCCCGGCTGCACCGGGTAGGTGTCCTCAATCACCAGCGGCGCGGTGATGCCGGGGCCTTCCTTGATCGCGGCCTTGGCCACCGGCTGGTCGAACCGGCTGAAGAAACGGTCCTGGACAAAGGCCAGCTCCTCGTCGAGCGAGGCGTCGCCGTAAAAGAACAGAGTGCAGTTCGAGGGATGGTAATGCAGGCGGTGGAACTCGACGAACTGCTCGTAGCTGAGGTCGGGGATGCGGCGCGGGTCGCCGCCCGACTCGTGGGCATAGGTGGATGCCGGCATCAGGCCCTGGTAGGTGTGGTGGAACAGGGCCCGGATCGGGTCGGAATAGGCGCCCTTCATCTCGTTGAGCACCACGCCCATGAACTGCAGGGGATCGTCCGCGTTTTCTAGGTGGTAGTGCCACCCCTCCTGCTCGAAGGTCGAGCGAAGCAGGAGCGGGTTAAAGACCACATCGCAGTACACGTCCATGATGTTGAAATATTCCTTGAGATTGCGGGTGGCGAAGGGATACCAGGTGGTATCCGAGCCGGTCATGGCGTTGAGGAAGGTCATCAGCCCACCCTTGTGGATCTCGCCGAACACGTCCCTGACCGGGTACTTCCGCGACCCCATGAGCACCGAGTGTTCGAGGATGTGGGCCACGCCGGTGGAATCCTCGGGCACGGTCATGAAAGAGGCGCAGAAGGTCTTGTTGGCATCCTGGTTCTTGATCGCCAGGGCCTGGCAGCCCAGCACCGTGTGGGTGAACAGGAAGACGGTGGAATGGATCTCGGCGATGTATTCCTTCTGCTCCAGCAGAAAACCGTGATAGGTCGAGCCGATGGCAAATGCAGTGGTCATAACGCTCCGTTTTCAGAAAGTTTTGTGAGAGTCCAACAAGATGGTGACCGGGCCGGAATTTGTCAAGGTGAGGGCCATGTCCGCCTGAAACACGCCCTCCTGGACGGCAACGGTCCGGGCGCGGCACAGGGCGAGGAATCGGTCGTAGAGGGGCCGGGCCAGTTCGGGCGGTGCGGCCCCGTTCCAGGAAGGACGGCGGCCCTTGCGGCAATCGCCGTGGAGGGTGAACTGGGAAACCACCAGCAACTCGCCACCGACGTCGGCGAGCGAGCGGTTCATCACCCCCTGCTCGTCGTCGAAGATGCGCAAATGGAGGATCTTGTCGACCATCCAAGCCAGGTCATTCTCGGTGTCGCTGCGATGGAGGCCGACAAGCACCGCCAGACCGGGGCCGATGGCGCCGGCGATCTGCCCGTCGACCTCGACCCGCGCCTGGCTGACCCGCTGGACAACGGCCCTCATGAACCGCCCTCCGCCTTGGCTGGCTGCAAGGAGCCGGCGAGAAACTGCACGATCGCCGTTGCCGCCAGGGCGGCGGTCTCGCCGCGCAAAATCAGGGGGCCCAGGGAAAAGGCGGTGAACTGCCCCTGGCGCAGCACCTGGAGATCGTCGGCATGCAGGCCGCCCTCCGGCCCCAGCAGCAGGCAGATCGGCCCCGGCCGGTCGACGAAATCCGTGGGCAGGGGCGTATGGCGCTCCTCCTCCCAGGCGGCGAGGCGGTGAACATACGGCGCCAGATCGAGTTGGTCCAGGGGCCTGATGGGCAGGATGGTCATCGGCGTGGCCCGGTGGCACTGCTTGCAGGCCTCAAGCATGATCCGCTGCCAGCGCTCCTGCTGCCGGCCCTGCTCACCGTGGTTTTCGCAGTAGCGGGACAGTACCGGCACCAGGGCGTGTACCCCCAGCTCGGTGGCCTTCTGCACCACCAGGTCCATCTTCTTGCCTTTGAGCACGCACTGGGCGAGCGTCAGCGGCGAGGCGGCCGCGGTCGCCTCGCGCCGGGTGACGGTGATCTCGGCAACGATCCGGTTGCGATCCACGGACTGAAGGACAGCGGTATGGACCGCGCCCTGGCCGTCGAACAGTTCCACGGTCTGGCCGGGTTTGAGCCGGAGCACGGCGGCCATGTGATGCGCCTCGGGTCCGGTGAGGACCACCCGGCCGCCGCTCAGGGCCTGGGGAGGCAGGAAAAAGCGTCGCATGGCTCTCTGTAGCACAAATCCGGGGCAAATGCATCCACTTGCCCGGAACGAGAGGGAAACAATCATCCGGGCCGGGACACGGCGATCAGCGGGCTCCCGCGTCTCGCCGCCGGTAGGTTGTGACGGTCAGGGGCACCGAGGCCGGCAGGATGGCGCGGTCGGTACAGACATAGGACAGGGCAGAGAAATCGGGAAAAAAGGCGTCGCCCGCATAGTCCCGTCCGATCACGGTGAGGATCAGGGTATCGGCCAGGGGCAGGGCCTCGCGGTAGAGCTGTTCGCCGCCGGCGATGAACACCTTGGCCGCACCGGCACAACCGGCAAGGGCCTCGGCCAGGGAACCCGCCACCGTGCAGCCGGGATCGGGCCGGAACGCCGGATTCCGGCTGAGTACGATCACACGGCGACCGGGGAGCGGTCCGCCGATGGACTGATAGGTTTTCCGGCCCATGATCACCGGATGGCCCATGGTGACCGCTTTAAAATGGGCCATCTCTTCCGGTATCCGCCAGGGAATGGTATTATGGCAGCCGATGACCCGATTGGCGGCCATGGCGGCGATGACGATCAGTTCCATACCGGCCGCCGGCGGCGGAGTGCCGTCCGTGTCGAGCTGTGGGCAGAAAGGAGGCGACAATGCATATTCTCATCTATGGGGCGGGAGCGCTGGGCCAGGCGCTCGGCTGCCTGCTGGCCGCGGACGGCCACAGGGTGGATCTGGTGCTGCGGCCGCGGTTCATCGAGGCGCTGCGGCGTACGGGACTGGCGGTGACCGGCATCTACGGCGATCACCACCTCGCCCCCGAGCGGCTCAACCTGCTCCCCCATCTCAAGGCCCGTAGCGGCGAGGACTACGACATCATCCTCCTCACCACCAAGACCTACGACACCGATGCCGCCCTCAGCGATATCGCCGGGCTGAGCCGCTGCTACTGCCCGGTGGTGTCGATGCAGAACGGCTGCGGCAACCTGGAAAAGCTGGAGGAGCGGCTCGGCCGCGAGCGCAGCCTGGCCGCCAGGGTGATCACCGGCTTCGAGATCGAGCGGCCCGGCCTGGTGCGGATCACGGTGTCGGCGGACGCCGTCCACGTGGGCGGCTGCGTGCGCGGGGTCATTCCGGCGGCGGCCAGGCGGCTGGCCGAGGCGCTGAGCCACGCCGGCCTGCCCAGCATCGCCGTGCCCGACATCTCTGAGCCGCTCTTTGCCAAGCTCCTCTACAACTGCGCCCTCAACCCGCTGGGCGCGATCCTCGGCGTCCATTACGGCGCGCTCGGCGACAACATCGAGAGCCGGGCGCTCATGGACCAGGTGATCGACGAAACCTTCGCCGTCATCACCACCATGGGCGGCACCACGCCCTGGCGCGATGCCGCGGCCTACCGCAAGGTCTTCTACGGTCAACTGCTGCCCGCGACCTATCATCACCGGCCCTCCATGCTCCAGGACCTGGACAACAACAAGCCCACCGAGGTCGAAGCCATGGTCGGCTATGTCGCGGCCCAGGGCCGCAAATACGGCGTCCCCACTCCCTGCTGCGAAATCCTGGCCGCCCTGGTCCGCTTCAAGGAGCAGCAGGTACGGCAGACCACCTGAGCCCGCCCTGCCCCGTTTACCCCAACCGATCCAGCAGCGTTGCCAGCAGCCGGTTGATGGCCGGGAAATGGGCCGGCCCGGCGGCGCTGATCTGGGCCTCGCTCTGGATGTAGCGGCCCGGCACCAACTCGTCGCCGCAATGGGCGAGGATGGCCGCCACCGTCTCCGGGGTCGATTCGAGATGGAACTGGAGGCCGAGGATGCGGTCGTCGTAGAGAAAGGCCTGGCTCGGGCAGCCTTCGCTTGTGGCCAGATGGACGGCGCCGGCCGGGATGTCGAAGGTGTCGCCGTGCCAGTGGAAGACCGTGGGCGCTTCGGCCACGCCGGCCAGCAGGCTGCTCTGTTTGCCGGCCTCGGTCAGTTGGATCGGCCACCAGCCGATCTCCTTGTTGGCGCCGGCGAACACCGGTGAACCCAGGGCATCGGCCAGCAACTGCGCCCCCAGGCAGACGCCGACCGCCGACTTGCCCGCAGCGACCGCCTCGCCAATCAGGGCCCGCTCGGCCGGCAGCCAGGGGAATTTGTCATCCTCGTAGATGTTCATCGGTCCGCCCATGATCACCAGCCGGTCGAACGCCTCCGGGCGAGGCAGAGGATCGCCTGCGTACAGCCGGGTCAGGGCCAGGCCGTGGCCCCGGTCGGCGATCCACTGGCCGATATGGCCCAGTCCCTCGAACTCCACATGCTGCAGGGCATGAATGCGCATATTTACTCCTTATCCGCGCCAGTCGTCAATTGCGGGCCGAGGTGCCACCGGGGCCGATCAGCCGGCGGCGGGCTCGCCGTCCACCGGCATGCCGAAGGCCAGCCGCAGCTTGCGTTCCAGGTCGGCCATGGTTTCCGGGTGCTCCTTGAGGAACTTCTTGGCGTTCTCCCGGCCCTGACCGATGCGCTCGTCCTGATAGCTGTACCAAGCGCCGCTCTTGTCGACCATCCCCTGGGCCACGCCGAGATCGAGCAGGTCGCCGGTCCTGGAGATGCCCTCGCCGTAAACGATGTCGAACTCGGCTGCCTTGAACGGCGGCGCCACCTTGTTCTTGACCACCTTGACCTTGACCTGGTTGCCGATGGCGTCCTGGCCGTCCTTGATCTGGGTGGTCTTGCGAATGTCGATGCGGATCGAGCTGTAGAACTTGAGCGCGTTGCCGCCGGTGGTGGTCTCGGGGTTGCCGAACATGACCCCGATCTTCATCCGGATCTGGTTGATGAAGATGAGCACGGTGTTGGTGCGCGACAGCACGCCGGTGAACTTGCGCATGGCGTGGCTCATCAGCCGGGCCTGGAGGCCGACATGCTGGTCGCCGACGTTGCCGTCGATCTCCGCCCGCGGCACCAGCGCCGCCACCGAGTCGATGACCACCACGTCGATGCCGCCGCTGCGGATCAGGATCTCGGCGATTTCCAGCGCCTGCTCGCCGAAGTCGGGCTGGGAGATGAGCAGGTTGTCGACATCCACGCCCAACCGCTCGGCGTAGGCCGTGTCGAGGGCGTGCTCGGCGTCGATGAAGGCGGCGTTGCCGCCCCGGCGCTGGGCCTCGGCGATCACGTGCAGGGCCAGGGTGGTCTTGCCCGAGGCCTCCGGCCCGTAGATCTCCGTGACCCGGCCGCGCGGCAGGCCGCCGACCCCCAGGGCCAGGTCCACCGAGAGGATGCCGGTGGGGATGACCGGGATGTTCTCCCGCTCGGTCGAGCCCAGGCGCATGATCGCGCCCTTGCCGAACTGCCGGTGGATCTGGGTGATGGCGTTGTCCACGCTTTTCAGGCGGCCTTCGCTGTTCTCGGTGGCGCTTGTCATGAAAGTCTCCTTTGCAACTAGCAGTTAACGGGCAAGAAGAGCCCGGCGCACCATATCCACGGCGGTCTGGGCGGTCTTCTCCTGAATCTGGCGGCGGGAGCCGGTGAAGCGGCAGAGCCGGTCGATGACGGTGTCTCCGGTGGCCAGGCCGAGGTAGACCGTGCCCACCGGTTTGTCCGGGCTGCCGCCGTCGGGTCCGGCGATGCCGGTGGCGGCCACGGCGATGTCGCAGCCAAGATGCCGGCGGGCGCCGGCGGCCATGGCTTGGGCCGTCTCGCCGCTCACCGCACCAAAGCGGGCCAACAGGTCCGGATCGACGCCCAACAGCCGTTCCTTGACTTCGTTGGCGTAGGCGATCACCCCGCCCCTGAACCAGCGGGAACTGCCCGCCGTTTCGGTGAGGGTGGCGCCGATCAGCCCGCCGGTGCACGATTCGGCCGCACCGAGCAGCAGGCCCCGCTCCTGAAGGAGGTGGCCGGTGGCAGCGGCCAGGGTTTCCGTGCCCAGGCCGTAGAGGTTGTCCCCCAGGGCCTCGCGGATGAAGGCGTCGGCCGCCCGGAAGCGGGAATCGTCCGGGCCGCCTTCTGCGCGGCGGACGGTCAGGCTGACATGGACCTCGCTGCCCATGGGGTAGTAGCCAATCTCCAAACCTTGTTCCTCGAGCGGGCGCAGACGCCGGTTGATCTCGATTTCGTACAGGCCGCAGGTGCGGTAGACCGCCTGAGTGACTGGCCGGGCGCGGGCTGTATCGAAGGCCTGCAGGGCGGGCAGCACCTTGTCGCGCAGCAGGATCTCCATCTGCGGCGGCACGCCGGGGAGAAACCAGAGGGGCTTGCCCTGGTGGCGGAGCAGGTAGCCGGCCATGCGGCATTCCGGGTCCAGCACCTCCGCCCCCTCGGGAAGCCGGGCCAGCTTGGCCAGCGCGGCAGCGGTCCCGTCGCCCTTGGCCAGGCGCGAGGCGATATTGGCCTGCACGCCGGGATGGACCATGCCGTCCACGCCCAGCGCTTCGATCACGGCCTCGTTGGTCAGATCGTCGGTAGTGGCGCCCAGGCCGCCGGTGACGAGGACGAAGTCGCAGCGGCCGATGGCCGCGGTGAGGGTGGCCCCGATCAGCTCGGGCGCGTCGCCAACGGTGTGCATGGCCCGGATCTCGTGGCCCAGCAGAAACAGTTCACGGGCCGCCAGCGCGCTGGTGGTGTTGACGATCCGGCCCGAGGTCAGCTCGTCGCCGATGGCGATAATTTCTCCGATCATTGCGTTCTCGTCACAAGCCGCGAGAACGGGGGTCCGCGCTCCGGGCCATCCTGTTTTCCTGCGCTGCGTGACTTTTCGGTTGTTGGGTTGCGGTGCGGCAGCCGATCCGCCGCTCTCCCCGGAAAGAGGAGTGTCGCAGCTTACCTGGTTTGTCGACTTTCCTCAAGCAGGTCTTCGGCAATGATCCCCATCGGTTGGCCGTCATCGACCGCGGCGAGCCGCACCGGCACCACCTGCCGGACCAGGCGGGAGCCACCGGCAGCCAGCACCGGCAGATAGTTCTCGGAAAACCCCTGGAGCAGGCCGCTTTTCGCCTGCCGCCGCTCCACCAGCACCTGGAGGACCCGGCCGATATTGGCCCGGTAGAGGGCTTGGCGCTTGGCCGCATCCAGGGCGCGCAGCAGCCGCACCCGCTCCTCCTTCACCGGTCCGGGCAACTGCCCGCCGAACGAGGCGGCCAGGGTTCCGGGCCGGAGGGAATACGGAAAAACGTGGAGATAGCCTATCGGCAGCTCGTCGAGCAGGCTGTAGGTATTGGCGGCCTCTGCCTCGGTTTCGCCGGGAAAGCCGCCCAGCACGTCGCAGCCGATGGTGACGGCAGGAAATGCCTCGTGCACCCGGCGGATGACGGCGGCGAATTCGGCGCGGGAATACCGCCGGTTCATCCGGGTCAGGACCGCGTCGTCGCCGCTTTGCAGGGGGATGTGCAGATGGGGCATCAGGTTGGTATGCCCGGCCAGCAGCTCCAGCAGCGCCTCGTTCACCTCGGTGGGCTCGATGGAACTGAGGCGGAAGCGGCAGGCGGGAAAGCCGCGGCACAACCGGTCCAGCAGGCTGTAGATGGTCTCGCCCTCGGCCAGGTCGAGGCCGTACTTGCCGACATTGATGCCGGTGATCACCACCTCGCGGTAGCCCTGATCCACGAAGACCCCGGCCTGGTCGAGCACGCCGGCCACATCCAGGCTGCGGCTGGGGCCGCGGGTGTAGGGGACGATGCAGTAGGAGCAGAAGTTGTCGCAGCCGTCCTGGATGCGGAGATAGGCGCGGGTGCGGTCGGGAAAGCGGCTGACCGGCAGGGGGCAGATTTCTTTTTTGCCGCGGATCCTGCCCATGAGCAGGACCAGGTCGGGCGGGCGCTCCTCCAGGGCCGCGTCCACCAGGCGGTGCTTGTTGCCGTTGCCGACGATGGCCACCGGCTGCTCGGCCAGGTCGAGCACGGTTTCCGGGTCCATCTGGGCATAGCAGCCGGTGACGACGATCCGGGCCGAGGGATGGGCATGGAGGACCCGCCGGATCAGTTGCCGCGACTGCTGGCCGGCCCTGGCGGTAACCGTGCAGGTGTTGATCACATAGACGTCGGCCTCGGCCTGAAACGGCACCAGCACGCAGCCGCGGGCCTCGAAGCCGCTGGCAAAGGCAGCGGACTCGAACTGGTTGACCTTGCAGCCCAGGGTGGCGATGGCGATCCGCTTCACGGCTCGTGCTCCGCAGCGATTTCAGGGACGATCACGGCGCTGCCCAGCACCCGGTCGTCCTGGTAGAACACGGCGAACTGGCCGGGGGTGATGGCGCGCTGGGGAGCGGCGAAGGTCAGCTGCCAGGTACCGGCATCGACGGGCGTCAACTCGGCCGCAGCCGGCACATGGCGGGAACGCAGCTGCACCAGGCCGCGCCAGGGCAGAGGCGGCGGCTCGTGGGTCCAACGCAGGTCATGCACGAGGCAGCGGTTGGCGAACAGCTCGTCGTGCTTGCCGACGATCACCCGGTTGGCGGCGCCGTCCAGCGCCACCACATACCAGGGCGTGGCGTCGGGCAGCCCCAATCCGCGCCGCTGGCCGATGGTGTAGTGCCAGACACCGCGGTGCGCGCCGAGCCGCCGACCATCGCGGGTGACCACCGGACCTGCCTGGTCGCCGATGCCCTGTTCGGCCAGAAAGGCGGGTAAGCCGTCGGCCAGAAAGCAGACATCCTGGCTCTCCTGGCCGTCGAAGCTGAGTCCCATGCCGGCGGCCCGCGCATACATCTGCTCCTTGGTGCAGCCGCCCAGGGGAAAGAGGGCCTGCTGCAACTGCCCTGCGGTCAGGCGGGCAAGAAAATAGGACTGGTCCTTGGCGCGGTCGCCGCCGCGGGCCACGAACGGCCGGCCATCCTGCTGTTCGAGGCGGACATAGTGGCCGGTGGCGATCCGTTCCATGCCGTGGCTGCGCATGGCCTCGGCCAGCAGGCCGAATTTGATGGCGTGATTGCAGCGGATGCAGGGATTGGGGGTCAAGCCGGTGCGATAGGTGGCGGTGAAATAGCCGATGACCTCGGCGGCGAAGCGGTCGCGCAGATCGACCAGGGTCAAAGGGACGGCCAATCGGTCGGCCACCTGGCGGACGCGCCGCAGTTGGCTCTCCAGGTCAGGAAGCGGCAGCAGCATGAAAAAACCGTGGACCTCATGCCCCTGTTCGCACAGGAGCGAGGCAGCCATGGTCGAATCGACGCCGCCGCTCATGGCGACGCCGATCTTCAGCGGGACCATGGACGACGGCTGGGAATCGGCGGGCAAGGATGGACGGCAAGGAAACAACCGGGGGACTGACACAACATAACCGCATCCGCAACGGAATCAGAGCAACGAGGTCAGGACCTCGCAGTTGCGGCACACCGCCATTTTTTCCTTCCACCCCTTGGCGGTGGCGCATTCGCACCGGGTACCGCCGAGGAACCAGCACAGATGCCCGGCCTGAAATTCCCAGGCCGGACACTCCTTCTTGTGATCGCATTTTTTCATCGCCCAGCAATCCTTGCGCTTGGATTGGTTATTGCTCCGCTGGTTCACGGCCAGAAAATAGAGGTGCCGCTCGACATGAAGGGGAATGGAGCGCCAGCCCTGTTCGTAACTTTGGACGGCCTTGAGCGAAACCCCCAGCAGCTCGGCAAGCGCTTTTTGGGTTTTTCCCAGCTTCGCTCGTAATTTTACAAATATTTCACGGCTCATACTCTAGCCCTCGCTGCTCAAGTGACAATTTTTTCGAAAAAAATACCACATAGCGGGAAAACCGGCAATCGATTTCACCGGTGGCCCCGCAACCGTGGAGGGAACGGACCGGCGGCGACGGAATTGATTCTGGAAAAGCACGGGTAAATAGTGTAGTTTCGCCGGACAGGCAAGGGGGGAAGAATCGGGTGGGGGCTCAGGCCTCGGCCCGGATCGCGGCCGTCAACCACCGGAGAGAAGACGACGAGAATGACCGAACAGGAGAAAGTGAACGGTACCGGCATGGCCCGGCTCAAACGGGCGATCCGCTGCTCGTACGTGGGGCTGACCGTCGCCTATCGCACCGAAGAGGCCTTTCGCCAGGAACTGCTCCTCTGCCTGGTGCTCCTGCCGGTGGCCTGCTGGCTCGGCCACAGCAACGTCGAACGCGCCCTGCTGGCCGGCAGCCTCATCGTGCTGCTGATCGCCGAATTGCTCAACACCGCCGTCGAGGTGGTGGTCAACCGGATCAGCGCCGAACGGCACGAGCTGTCGGGCCTGGCCAAGGATCTCGGCTCGGCGGCCGTGTTCATGGCCATTGTCCACGCCGTGGTCGTCTGGTCCCTGGTGCTCTTCGCCTGAAACCGGGCGAACATTCTTTAGGCGGTCGATTTCCTCCCCGAGCCGCCCTTGCCCGACCGACCGCCCCGTCTTCCTGCCACCGCCCTCGTTCCCGGATGGCCGCACCGGTTCAACCAGCCGTTTTCTCGATTTTTCTGGTGTGCTCCAAGGTGGTCATCACCGTGGCCACCATCGAGGACACGTCGGTCAGATTGGCGGGCAGGATCATGGTGTTGCTTTCCTTGGCCAGCTTGCCGAACTGATCGAGGTACTTTTTCGCCACCTCAAGGTTGGCCGCATCCTGGCCGCCCGGCGCGCTCAGGGCTGCGGCCACCTGCCGGATGCCCTCGGCGGTCGCCTCCGCCACCTTGAGAATCTCCTGGGCCTGGCCCTCGGCCTCGTTGATCCGTCGCATTTTCTCGCCCTCGGAGCGGGCGATGGCCTCGGCCCGTTCGCCTTCGGCCCGGTTGATCGTCGACTGTCGCTCGCCTTCCGACTTGGCGATTTCGGCCCGCTTTTCCCGCTCGGCCTTCATCTGTTTTTCCATGGCTTCCAGGACGCTACGCGGCGGCTGGATGTCCTTGATCTCGTAGCGTAGCACCTTGACCCCCCAGTTCTGCGAGGCCTCGTCCAGGGCCTCCACCACCTGCCGGTTGAGAATCTCGCGGGCCTCGAAGGTGTTGTCGAGGGTGATCTTGCCGATGGCCGAACGCAGGCTGGTCTGGGCCAACTGGGCCACGGCGAAATGGTAGTTGTCGATGCCGTAGGCGGAAAGCCGGGAATTGATCACCTGAAGATAGAGGCAGCCGTCGATTTCCATGGTGACGTTGTCGGCGGTGATGCAGGTCTGGGCAGGGATGTCGATGGATTCCTCCTTGAGGCTCCGCTTATAGGCCACCTTGTCGAAAAAGGGGATGAGGATGTGAAACCCGGCCTCCAGCGTGGTGCGGTACTTGCCCAGCCGTTCGATCACGTATTCATACTGCTGGTCGACCACCACCGCGGTTTTGATCAGAATGACAATGGCGAAGGCAACGAGGACCACAACGCCGATAAGTACATTGTCCATCAGGATTCTCCTTCCGGTGCAACCGGGCTGACCGTGACGGTCAGGTTTGATTTCGCCACAATCCGCACCACCGTGCCCTTGGTCAGCGGTACATCGGCCGTGGCCTGCCAGAACGAACCGCCGTATTTGACGGTCCCTGCCGCCGGCGGCAGGATATCGGCGATCACCTCGCCGGTGGCGCCCGCCGGCACTCCCTTGTCCATGGCATCCGTATCCAAGGTCCGGCCGAGAAAGACCTTTTTGAGGGCGGAACGCAGCAACAGGAGCGACAGGAGGCTGGCCGCCAGAAACACCAGGAATTGAGCGGCAAGCGGCATGGGGACCAGATAGAGGGCAAGGGCGGCGCACCAGGCGCCGAGGCCGAAAAAGAAGACCACCAGGCCGGGCAGCACCAATTCGAGAGCCAGGAAGACGATGCCGGCAAGGAACCAGAGCAGGACCGGCGAGAGGGCGGACAGGGACATGAGCGGACTCCATGGGTGTATTCTTTTCCGGAGGATAGCACAGGCGCGCCGGACCGGTCAAACAAGAAGCGGCGCCCATGGCGCCTCAATCGGCCAGGCGGTGCGGAATGACGACCGGAACAGGCGGAAGAGAAGCCACGTCGTGGGCGAGTCATGCGAGTTATGCCTTTCTGTCGTTTTTTTCCGGCCAACGGGCTGAACAGCTTGTCAACAACGACATTTTTCCTTAAGAATAGACTATTCTTGTGGTCTGTGCGATGAACGTCCCGTGGTGTCCCCGATCAACCTCTACCTGATTCCATCCGAAGAAGTCAGCCCGCGTTCAGGATACTCTTTCATGCCCGATCATCGTCGAATACACCCCTCCGGCTTCATGATGTCCGGAGTTCTGGCCCTCTTGTCCCTGCTCCCCGTGCCGCAAGCGGTTGCCGACAACGGCTCCGCCGTCCTCTCCCCGCCCCCGGCGCACCGAGCGAATGTGCAGCAGGATCCGGCCAACCACGAGCAGGAACGACAGCAGTTGCTGCAGCAGTTGCTGGAGCAACTGTATTTCGAGGTGGCGGACAGCATCGGCAGGGAGCCGGTCTACGCATCCGCATATCTTCTTGATTTATACAGGAAAAATCAGTTCAACCCCCTCTGGGGCGACCAGGACAACATCGCCCAGTTGATGGGCGCCATCGTGGCGAGCGCCGAAGAAGGCCTGACCCCCGACGATTACCACCTCAACGCCTTGACGCATTACGCCAACGAGTTGAATGAGCAGGAGAGCACCCTGGCCAAGCGAGTGGAGTACGATGTACTGCTTTCCGATGCCATGGTCCTGCTGGGGCAGCATAAGCGGTACGGCAAGGTCGATCCGGCCAAGGTCGAGGAAAAACAGAATCTCGCCGCCACCACGCCCCGCCTCTCACCCATCGACACCTATCTGACCGCCATCCGTACCGGGACCGTCCGGGCCACCCTGGACAAGCTGTCCCCGCACCATCCCTCCTATCTCAACCTCAAGGAGGCCCTGAGCCAATACAAAAAGTTCGCCGCCAAGGGCGGCTGGAACTCCGTGCCGGCAGGGCCGAGCCTCAAACCGGGCATGGCCGACCAGCGGGTTACGGCCCTCCGCAACCGGCTGGCCGCGACCGGCGAATATCGCCCCAGGGGAGGCGCCGAAACGAATCTGTTCGACGATCAACTGGCGGCGGCGGTCAGGGTCTTCCAGGCCCGGCATCATGTCGAGCCGGATAGCGTGGTCGGCAAAGCCACGGCGAACGCCATGAACGTCACCGTGACCGAACGGATCGGCCAGATCCGGGTGAACCTCGAACGGACGCGATGGGTGATCCACGACATGCCCAGCTCCAGCCTCATCGTCGATATCGCCGGCTTCGCCCTTCAATATTACCACGACAATCAGCAGGTCTGGAACTCCAAGGTCATGGTCGGCCAACCCTATCACCAGACGCCCGTCTTCCGTTCGGCGATCACCTATATCGTGCTCAATCCGACCTGGACCCCCACCCCGGACATCGTCAAAAACGAGACCGTGCCCAGCATTGTCAAAGATCCGGATTACCTCGCCAAACAGCGGATGCGCGTCTTCGACAGCAGCGGGACCGAGATCGATCCCCGCACCATCCGCTGGCAACAGTATCAGGGGAGATATCTTCCCTACACCCTGCGGCAGGACCCGGGCACGGACAACTCACTGGGCTTGATCAAGTTTCTCTTCCCCAATCCCTATCATGTCTATCTGCATGACACACCAAGCAAATTCCTGTTCGGTCGAACGCAGCGCGCCTTCAGCCACGGCTGCATCCGGGTGCAGAATCCCCTGGAGTTGGGGCGATTGATTCTCGCCCACGATGCGGGCAATCCGACCACCGTCGAAAAGATGGATCAGATTCTGGCCTCGGGCAAGACCACCACGGTGATCCTCAAACAGCCGCTGCCGATCTATCTGATGTACCTGACCACCAACGTCCGCGACGGCAAGGTGATGTTCAAGCCCGACCTCTACAGCCGCGATGAGGGCGTTCTCGCCGCGCTCAACGCACCGCCTTCGCGGCTGGAGTCGGCCATCCCTCTGGAAATCAGAAACGGGCAGGCGGCCAATCAGCAGGTCAGAATCGACAGGGCCGTCAAATACGTGCAAACCGGGCAACAGACCACGGCCGATCCCAATGCGAAAGATTCCCTGTGAGCTGACCCTCGGCAACGGCGGCGATGTGATCGTCATGGTCGAACTGGACGACGACGGCACGCTCCGCGTTCCGCGCCATGCCGTCTACGGTTCCTTCCCGGAGGGCGTGCTCGCCTGCCGGGTGATGCGCCCCGAGGATCAGGCCTGCGTGCAACGGGAAATCTGGGTGGAATGAGGGTGCGGGTGGGCCGCCCGGAAGAAAAAAACAGGAATTCGGACTAATTTGCGCTTCCTGGTCGAGGCAGGAAGCGCAAACCGTCGAAAGAGCGACGGGAACTCACCGCGCGGGTGAGATTGCCCGCATCGCCCGAAATGAACCGACCTCGTTCAGCAACCGCTACACAAGGGGCTGCCGGCCTCACCCCAACGCCTCCCTGATCCGTCCCATCGCCTTGACCACATTGGCCTCGGAGTTGAACGCCGACAGGCGGATATATCCCTGGCCGCACCTGCCGAAGCCGGCGCCCGGCGTGCACACCACCCCGGCCTTGTTCAACAGCAGATCGAAAAACGCCCAGGAATCGCCCTTGGCCTCGATCCACACGTAGGGGGCATTGTCGCCGCCGATGGTGTGGTAGCCCAGTTCGGCCATGGCCTGGCGGATGATCTTGGCGTTGGCCAGGTAGCCGTCGATCAGGGCCGTGCACTGGGCTTTGCCCTCGGGCGAATGGACCGCCTCGGCCGCGCGCTGCACCGGGTAGGAAACCCCGTTGAACTTGGTGCAGTGCCGCCGGTTCCAGAGCGGGTGGATGGCCTGCCTGCTGCCGGCCGCATCGTAGGCCGTGCATTCCTTGGGCACCACGGTATAGGCGCAACGGGTGCCGGTGAAGCCGGCGCTCTTGGAATAGCTGCGGAACTCGATCGCCACTTCGCGGGCGCCCTTGATCTCGTAAATCGAATGCGGCAGTTCGGGATTGCGGATAAAGGCCTCGTAGGCGGCGTCGAAGAGGATGAGCGCCTTGGCGTCGCGGGCGAAATCCACCCAGACCTGCAACTGCTCTTTGGTGATGGTCGAGCCGGTGGGGTTGTTGGGGAAGCAGAGGTAGATCAGGTCCACCGGTTCCCTGGGCAGGTCGGGCACATAGTTGTTGGCCCTGGTCGACTCCAGATAAACGATGCCCTCGTAGCGACCGTCCCTGAACGCACCGGTGCGGCCGGCCATGACGTTGGTGTCGAGGTAAACCGGATAGACCGGGTCGGGTATGGCGATCTTGGCATCGGTGGCGAACAGTTCCTGGATGTTGCCGGTGTCGCACTTGGCGCCGTCGGAGACGAAGACCTCGTCGGCCTGGATGTCGGCGCCGCGCGCCTGAAAATCGTGTTCTGCGATCGCCTGGCGCAGAAAATCGTAGCCCTGCTCCGGGCCGTAGCCGCGAAAACCGCCGGCCGTGGCCATCTCGTCGACCGCCTGGTGAAAGGCCGCGATGCAGGCGGGCGGCAGGGGCTGGGTCACGTCGCCGATGCCCAGCTTGATCACCTCGCGCTCGGGATGGGCGGCCTGGAAGGCGGTCACCCGCTTGGCGATGTCGGAAAAGAGGTAGGAGGCCTGCAGTTTCAGATAGTGCTCGTTTATTCTCAACATGACCGATTCCTTCGTTATGCAGTCCGCCCGGATGGCGGCGGTTAGAGGTTGACCTTGACCCGGTCGCTGAACTCGAATCCTTCGGTGGAGAAATCGTAGTCCATCCGGCCGGCGTTCAGCTTCATGCCCGGCGACAGGATGGTCACCTTCCCCGGACTGACCAGCATCTTGTCGGCATCGTCGTATTCGAGCCGTTCCGAAAGCATCACCTGATTCTTGGTCGGCTTGACCACCTTGACGTGGTCGGTGAGAACCAGATGCCGCTTGTTGACGAGATAGAGCCCCTTGCGGCTCTCGATATTGATCGGCTCCTTTTCGGTGCCGATGTACATGGCGCTGACCTCCTCCATCTCGATTTCGTGGTCGTTCCCCAGGGTGTAGGCGCGGTCGGCATCGATCTGCCACTCCTCCTTGCCGTTGGTGGTCATGGTGATGGCCACCGTATCGAGGATGAAATTCTGGATGGGAGTCGTCTCCTCCTGCGGCTGCGCCAACTTGGGATTGTATCCGCCCCGTGGGGTGAGAAAGGCGGCCAGCGGCGGCTGCCACAGCGGGCTGGTGACGAAGAGCAGCAGCGGCACCAGCCAGAGGAGATTGCGGGGATTTCTGATCATCGGTCGAACCTGGCCTGCATCCGGGCCAGGTTGCCCTGGGCCTCGAGGATGAGGTCGCAGACCTCGCGCACCGCGCCCCGGCCGCCGGCGCGTTCGGTGGTGTAATGGACCCGCTGCCGGATCTCGGCCACCGCATTAGCAGGCGCGGCGGCGAACCCCACCCGGTTGAGCAGCGGCAGATCCATGAGGTCGTCGCCCATGTAGGCGGTCTGCGGCGGCCGCAGGCCGGTGGCCTTGAGGATGGACTCATAGGCGGTCAGCTTGTCCTGTTGGCCTTGCAGCACGTGGGCCAGGTTCAGGTCGCGGGCGCGGCGCTCCACCGCCTCGGAACTGCGGGCGGTGATGATGCCCACCGCCACGCCGCTGTCCTGGAGGAGCCTGATCCCCAGACCGTCCTGGGTGTTGAAGCTCTTGGCCTCGCCGCCGCCGGACACGTAGACGATGGCCCCGTCGGTGAGCACGCCGTCGACATCGAGCAGCAGCAATTGCACCTGCCGGGCCCTTGGCAGGGCGGCCAGCCAGGCTGCACTGCGTTCCGGCGGCCGGTTGCGCGTCATGGCCCGGTTGCGCAGGGCCTCGGTCAGTTCGCAGTCGGTGGGATAGGTCCCACCGGCTACACCGCATTCCTGCTCAGCCATCGATCACCCCGGCCACCGCCTGGCGCACCGCCAGCACCTGTTTGAGCAGCCCCTCCACCTCGGCCAGGGGCAGGGAGTTGGGTCCGTCGCACAGGGCTTTGTCCGGATCGGGATGCACCTCGAAAAACAGGCCGTCGATGCCCACCGCCATCGCCGCCCGCGCCAGGGCGGGAATGAACTCGCGCTGGCCGCCGGAACTGGACCCGGCGCCGCCGGGCAACTGCACCGAATGGGTGGCGTCGTACACCACCGGAAAGCCGAGGGAGCGCATCACCGGCAGTGATCGCATGTCCACCACCAGGTTGTTGTAACCGAAGCTGGCGCCGCGCTCGGTGAGCAGAATCCGCTCGCTGCCGGCGCCGCGCACCTTGTCGACCGCGTGGGCCATGTCCCAGGGTGAGACGAACTGGCCCTTTTTGATGTTGACCACCTTGCCCGTGCGGGCGGCGGCCACCAGCAGATCGGTCTGGCGGCAGAGAAAGGCGGGAATCTGAAGAATATCGAGAACATCTGCGGCCAGTTCCGCCTGGGCCGGCTCGTGGATGTCGGAGACCACCGGCACTCCCACCTCTTCGCGCAGCCGGCCGAGAATGCGCAGCCCTTTCTCCGGACCGGGTCCGCGGAAGGAGGAGAGCGAAGTCCGGTTGGCCTTGTCGAACGAGGCCTTGAACACGTAGGACACTCCCAGCCGGGCGGCGATGGCCCGCATTTCCAGGGCGATCTCCCTGGCGAGATCGGCGCTTTCGAGCACGCAGGGACCCGCGATCAAAAGCAGAGGCGCGCCTGGGCCGATGGTGATGGTTCCGGCGGGCGTGGAGGTGAGTTGAACGGTGGCGACCATATCAGGTACGACCGCCTTTGCCGTAGGCGATCGCCGCCTTGATGAAGTCGCGGAACAGGGGATGCGGCTGCATCGGTTTGGACTGGAATTCTGGGTGGAACTGGCAGCCGAGGAACCAGGGATGGTCGGCCAGCTCGACGATCTCCACCAGGGTGCCGTCCGGCGAGGTGCCGCTGACGGTCAGGCCGGCCTCCTCCAGTTGCGCCCGGTAGGCGTTGTTGAATTCGTAGCGGTGGCGGTGGCGCTCGCTGATCTCTTCCTTGCCGTAAGCGGCGGCGGCAAAGGTGCCGGGTTTGAGGATGCAGGGATAGGCGCCGAGACGCAGGGTACCGCCCATATCGGAATTCTGGTCGCGCTTCTCGATCTTGCCGGTGCGGAAATCGAACCACTCGGTCATCAGGTAGATCACCGGATGCGGGGTGGTCAGGTTGAACTCCACCGAATGCGCCCCATCGATTTTTGCGATATTGCGCGAAAACTCGACCACTGCCAACTGCATGCCCAGGCAGATGCCGAAAAACGGGATCTTGCGCTCGCGGGCGTAGGTTACGGCCCTGATCTTGCCCTCCATGCCCCGGCTGCCGAAGCCACCGGGCACGAGGATGCCGTCGCAGCCCTCGAGCTTGTCCAGATCGGCGCCCTCTTCCAGGCCGTCGGCGCTGATGTACTGCAGGGCCACCTTGGTGTCGTTGGCGATGCCGCCGTGGATCAGGGCCTCGTGCAGACTCTTGTAGGATTCCTTCAGATCGACATACTTGCCGGTGATGCCGATGGTCACCGTGGTTTTGGGATTCTTGATCCGGCGCACCAGCCGCTCCCAGGGCTCGATGTTGGGAGCCCCTGTCCAGATGCCCAGTTTCTCGAGGATGCGGTCGTCGGCCCCTTCCTGCCTGAGCCGCAGCGGCAGCTCGTAGATGCTGTCGACGTCCACCGCCGAGATGACCGCGTTGGCGTCGACGTTGCAGAACAGGGCGATCTTTTTCTTCAACTCGTCGGTGAGCGGCGCCTCGGTCCGGCACATGAGGATGTCGGGCTGAATGCCCGAGGCGAGCAGTTCCTTGACCGAGTGCTGGGTCGGCTTGGTTTTCACCTCGCCGGCGGTCCTGATGTAGGGCACCAGCGTTAGGTGGATGAACAGGGTGAATTCACGGCCCAGGTCGGTACGCAGCTGGCGGATCGCCTCGATAAAGGGCAGGCCCTCGATATCGCCCACTGTGCCGCCGATCTCGATGATGGCCACGTCGGCGCAGCCGTCCAACTGGACGATGGCTTCCTTGATCTCGTCGGTGATGTGGGGAATGACCTGGACCGTGCCGCCCAGGTATTCGCCGCGCCGTTCCTTCATGATCACCGAATAGTAGATCCGGCCCGAGGTGTAGTTGTTCTTCTTGCCCATGACCGCGCTGGTGTAGCGCTCGTAGTGCCCCATGTCGAGGTCGGTCTCGGCGCCGTCGTTGGTGACGTAGACCTCGCCGTGCTGAAAGGGGTTCATGGTGCCGGGATCGACGTTGATGTAAGGGTCGAGCTTTTGAAAGGTAACCGTGAGGCCTCGGGATTCGAGCAGCGCGCCGATGGAGGCCGCCGACAAACCCTTGCCGAGGGAGGAAAGAACGCCACCGGTAATAAAAATGAACTTGGTTTTCTTACTCAGGGAAGCTTGCATACCGTATACCTTTCAGGCGCAGGGAAACAGCGAGGGAGGCGGCCCGGCCGCCGTACATGGATTGGCAGAAAACTATACACGATCCCCCTCCTCTTTACAAGTCGGGCCGCGTCGAAACCCATCAAGATAACACTCTTGTTTTATTTGTAAAAACAAAAACAAAACGCATCCTCGCCCAGGATTCTCACCGCGCCGCTCCGTGCCACAGGGAGCAGGTCAGATCGATCAGTCGCCGGTGCTGGGCAGGAGTCAGGGAAGTGAAGGGCGAGTTGTCGTAGGTGGTTTCTCGATTCTCCACCACCAGGACCTTGGCGTCCGGGCTCAGGGTGTGGGTGTGCCAGACCGCCCTCTTGACATTATACACCCGTCCCGGCCGGAGCTCCTCGGCATGGATCCGGGTGACCGCATCCCGCCCCTCGCCGACAAAAAGAATGCAGCGGCCGGCCAGCAGGACGAAGACCTCGTCGGTTTCGTCGTGGCGCTGCATCCGGGTGAGGTGTTCCGGCAGGAGATCGGCGCTATAATTGAGCATCGCCACCCGCCACCCGCCGAAATCGACCAAGGGCCGGTATCCTTCGCCGTCATGTTCCCCCATCTCCAGAAGTTCACGGTCTATGGCCTCAGCGGATGGACGGATCGAGGGCGTCGTGGGCATGGATGCTCCGGGGAAGAATGAGGAAGACAGGTGGTTTCTATCATTCTCCCCCATGACCCGCAAGAAAAAGGTGCTCCACTCGCTTTCACCACCGGGGCCGTGAGTGCCGATACCCTGGGAATGCCAGGTTTTTCTTGACGTTATCGTCTTGTTGCAGGTATACATCGACAACCGTCGTTTCCTTGCCCTTCACTCTTTTTTCGAGGCTGACCATGAACACATTCTCCCGTTTTTTCCTTGCCGCCACCCTCACCGGCACCCTTCTTTTTCTGGGCGGCTGCGGTCCTAAACCGGTTTCTCCCTATGCCGGGGGTTCAGGCACCGCCTCCGACAGCATGAACGGCAATCGGATGGGCAACATCACCGAGGAAATGGGACCGGGAACCGAAGGGCTCGATTCCATGGGCCGTGGCGGTGCCGGCAGTTTAGCCGGTGACGCCGATTCGCAGAGCGACGCCTACAAACGCGAACACGGCCGCTGTTCGCCCGAATTCAAGCCGATTTATTTTGATTACGATCAGTCCAGCATCAAGGGTGACCAGATTCCGGCCATGGAACACAACGGCAGCTACCTGAGAAACAATCCTTCCGCGCATGTGCTGATCGAAGGCAACACTGACAATCGTGGCACCAACGAATACAACATCGCCCTGGGTGAGCGGCGCGCCGTAGCCGCCAAACGATACCTCACTGAATTCGGCATCGAGGAAAGCCGCATCCGCACCGTCAGCTATGGCGAGGAACGGCCCTTGTTCACCGGTTCCAGCGAGGACGATTACGCCCACAACCGGCGCGACGACTTCATCCTCGAATAACCCAACCTTTCAAACCGCCGGGTCGGCTCCAGGCCCGGCCCGGCGGTTTTCCAGCCGTTTTCCCCTCTTTTTCCCTTTTTTTACCGCCCTAACCGAACCTTCTCTTCCCTGATTCCACTTTTCTTTTCCCCTTGACTTGCGAATGATTATCAAATACATTTAGGAAAATTTTCCACAAGGGTGAGCATGGATCGATACCTGCGCATGACGCATCAACGCGAGGTCATCCTCGATGAGTTGCGGCGAAGCAAGACCCATCCGACGGCCGACGAGTTGTATGAACGGATCAAAAAAAAACTGCCGAGGGTGAGTTTGGCGACGGTCTACCGGAACCTGGAGATTCTTTCCGAAGCCGGTCTGATCAAAAAATTGGAGATCAGCGGCCGCCAGAAACGGTTCGACTGGGATCCGGGCGAGCATGACCACGTCTATTGCATCCATTGCCAGAGGGTCGACAATATCACCCTTGCCGCACCGGCGCCCGAGGTCGAGCCGATGCGGCAGCAAGGATACCGGATCACCGGGCGCCGGATCGAGTTTTCCGGTCTGTGCCCCAAATGTTTACGTCAACAAGAAACGAAAAAAACCAAAGGAGAACGTGCCATGGCTTGTGCATCCTGTACCACCAGCAAAGTCAGCGATACCCAACGGCAAGTGCTTGAGGCCCTCGCCAATAGCCCCGAGGCCTGCGGCAGCAAGGAACTTGCCGCCGCCACCGGCCTGGAGGCCAAGCAGATCAGCTGCCAGATCACAGCCCTGAAAAACAAGGGCTACGTCGCCAGCCCTGCCCGGTGCAAGTACGAAATAACCGAACAGGGCAAGAACGTACTCGGCTAACCCAGCCGGCATCATCCCGCATCATTTCACATCATCCCAATTCACGATTCGAGAAAAGGAGGTTTGTTCATGAGCTTTTTAGTGACCCACAAGGCGCCGGATTTCACCGCCACCGCCGTCCTGCCCGACAATTCCATGAAACCGGACTTCAAACTGTCCGATTACCGGGGCAAATACGTGATCCTGTTTTTCTATCCCCTGGATTTCACCTTTGTCTGCCCCTCGGAAATCCTGGCCTTTGACAAGGCCCTGTCCGCCTTCAAGGCCAAGAACTGCGAAATTATCGGCGTTTCCATCGACTCGCAATTCTCCCATTGGGCCTGGAAAAACACGCCGGTCAACCAGGGCGGCATCGGTAATATCCAGTTTCCGCTGGTTGCCGATCTCGACAAGAACATTTCCCGCCAGTACGGCGTCCTGCTCGACGAGGGCATCGCCCTGCGCGGCACCTTCCTGATCGACCGCGACGGCATTGTCCGCCATGCGGTGGTGAACGATCTGCCCCTGGGCCGCAATACCGACGAGGCCCTGCGCATGGTCGACGCCCTCCAGTTCCACGAAGAACACGGCGATGTGTGCCCGGCGAACTGGGTGGAGGGCAAGGAGGCCATGAAACCCACCGCCGCCGGCGTCTCCGAATATCTGAGCAAGCACAACGGCTGATCCGCCGCCAATTTTCAGGCAGAAAGTCGGGAAAGGGTCAAATGGCCCTTTCCCGGTCGAACAAGATCGTTTATTGTTTGGCGTGTTCATGCCGGTCTCTGGGTGGGGGATCCAAGCACCCCCGTTGCCCGCACGATTCCCTCAATCCATAAGGAGGAAGAGCCATGACCCAAAAAAACGAAGTGTACAAGTGCGCCCTCTGCGGCAATATTGTCGAAATTCTTCATGCCGGGGCCGGTGAGCTGGTCTGCTGCGGTCAGGCCATGACCCTGATGACCGAAAACACCGTCGATGCCGCCAAGGAAAAACACGTGCCGGTGATCACCAAGGTTGACGAAGGGTACAAGGTATCGGTCGGTGCCGTTCCCCATCCCATGGAAGAAAAACACTGGATCGAGTTCATCGAATTGATTGCCGACGGCAAGGTCTATCGCCAGAATCTCTCCCCGGGCGGGACCCCCGAGGCCATCTTCTGTATCAAGGCGGACCAGGTGTCCGCCCGCGAGTACTGCAATCTCCACGGCCTGTGGAAGGCCTGAGTCAAACCCAACCAAAAGAGGAAGTGAAATGAAGAAATACACCTGCGTCGTCTGTGGTTACGAGTATGATCCGGCCAAGGGAGACCCCGAGAACGGCGTTGCTCCCGGTACCGCCTTCGAGGACATTCCCGATGACTGGACCTGCCCGCTCTGCGGCGCCGGCAAGGACCAGTTCGAAGAGGCATGACCGTTCGACCCCTCACCCTCTCGGGGTGAGGGGTCCCGCTCCGGCCCGGTACGCCGGACCCGGTTGTGCCGCCCGTCCGCGTTTCATCAGTCCCGCCGTTGCCGCGACGACAACACCTTTCCCCTGACAAACGAGCGTATCCTGATGACGAAAACCGTTTTCTTCGCTTTCCGCGATCATCCCCTCTGCTTTATCCACGTCCTGCTCAACGCCCTCGACCTTGCCGAAAAAGGCATGGAAGGCAAAATTGTGCTCGAGGGTGAATCGGTCACCCTAGTGCCGGTCATGGCCGATCCCGGTCATTTTCTCTACCCCCTCTACAGCAAGGCGAAAGCGCGCGGCCTGATCTTAGGCGCCTGCCGCGCCTGCTCCGCAAAACTGCACATGACCGAGGCCATGGCGCAGGAGGGTATCCCGCTGATCGGCGAGATGTCCGGTCATCCCGCCATGGCGGATTTCATCGAACAGGGGTACCTCGTCCTCACCTTTTGATCCGCTTGCCGTGGGGGAGATCGATTTCTCCCCGCGCACCTCATCCGGGCGAAGACGGAGACCGGACCGACGGGAAGATCAGTATCGGCCGGCAAATTTTACTTTTTTTCGAAACGGGAAAGACTGTGGGGGAGAAAGACGCGGCCGGACCATCAGGTGCGAATCGGCGCACTGCTATGCGGGGTGATACCTGCCCGGCATTCCTCTTGGCGGGCCGGGTTTATTTTTTCCCGCAGCAGGGGGTGGTAAGAATTTTTTCGTACATCCGCCGCACCACCTCCTCCACCAGCAGGCCGGTGGAATCGATGATCAGGGCATCGGGTGCGGCGGTCAGCGGGGCGAGGGACCGTTCCCGGTCATCCCTGTCCCGCTTGACAATCTGGGCAAGCAGGTGCGCTTCATCCACCTCCTCCCCTTTGCTCCGTAGTTGGGCGGCCCGTCGCCGGGCCCGCACCTCGGGGCTGGCGTCGAGGAAAAACTTCCAGGCAGCGCGGGGAAAGACCACGGTGCCGGTATCCCGGCCTTCCGCCACAATGCGCCCGCCGGCACCAATTTGCTGTTGCAGGCGAGTCAGCGTCTGCCGCACCTGCGGCAGGGCCGAGACCTTGGACGCCAGCATGCCCATCTCTGGGGTGCGAAGCTGGCTGCCCACCTCCCGGCCGTCCACCAGCACCCGGACATCGTCCTCGCCTTCAGCCGGCGGCAGCAGTTCAATGCGGATGGCGGCCAACAAGGCCTCCAGTCCTTGGCTGTCGGCGGGATCGATCCCCTTTTCCCGGCACTGAAAGGCCACGGCCCGGTACATCGCCCCGGTGTCGAGGTAGGTGAAGTGGAGCTTGGCGGCCAGGACCCGCGACACGGTGGACTTGCCGCCGCCGGACGGACCGTCGATGGTGACGATCCGCTGTTTATCCTCGGCCATACCCCAGATCCCGCAAACACTCGCCCAAGGCGGCCACGAACCGCTGGTTTTCCGCAGCCGTCCCCACGGTGATCCGGATGAAGTCCGGATAGCCGTAGGCCTTCATCGACCGCACGATCACGCCCTTGTACAGCATGGCCTCGTACAGGCGGGTGGCGTCGCCGCCGACATCGATCAGGAAAAAATTGGTATACGACGGGTACGGGCGGCAGCCCAGTCCGGCCACCTCCCCGCTCAGCCAGGCCAGGCCTTCCGCCGTGCCGCGCAGGGTGGCGCGGTAGTGCTCCTCGTCGCCCAGGGCGGCCAGCGCGCCGGCCTGGGCCGGCAGGTTGATGTTGAAGGGCTGGCGCACCCGATGAAGCAGACCGGCTATTTCCCGGTGCATGACCCCGAACCCGACCCGGAGACCGGCCAGGCCAAAGGCCTTGGAAAAGGTGCGCAGGCTGACCACCGCCGGAATCCGGTCCGGCTGGCGGATGTATCCCAGAATGTCGATGCGCTTGTCCGGATCGACGAAATCGATATAGGCCTCGTCGACCACCACGATCACCGTCTCGGGCAGGCCGGCGAGAAACCGGTCGAACCGTTCCCGACTGATCAGGGTTCCGGTGGGATTGTTGGGATTGTCGAGGAAGATCAATCGGGTGCGATCGGTCACCGCCGCGGTGATCGCCTCCAGGTCGTGGTGCATCTCCTTCAAGGGGATGACCACGTTGTCGCCGCCGCGCACCTGGACGAATTTCTGGTACATCAAAAAGGACGGATGACTGGTGATCACCGTGTCGCCGGTGCCGACAAAGGCCTTGACCAGAAACTCGATCACCTCGTTGGAACCGTTGCCGAGCACGATCTCCGCCGGGGCCGAACCGATCCAGCGGGCCACGGCCTCGGTGAGATAGTAGCTCGAACCGTCGGGATACCGGTGCAGGTTGTGCAGCATGGCGCCGATGGCCGCCACCGCCTTGGGCGACGGGCCCCAGGGATTTTCGTTGGAGGCCAGTTTGATGGCGTTGGTGATGCCGTATTCCCGCTCCAGCTCATCCATGGGTTTGCCGGGCGGGTAGGGGACGATGGCCGCGATATGTTGGGGCACGGGGAGTTGCATGGTCAGGCGAGCACCGGTTTTTTGCCGACAACGCCGGCACGTTGTTCGAGATTGTAGGCCGCACGCAGCAGCACGGCCTCGTTGAAATGGGCGGCCTGCAGCTGCATGCCGATCGGCAGCCCTGCGCCGCTGAACCCGCAGGGCACCGACATGCCGGGTATGCCGGCGAGGTTGGCCGAAAGGGTGAGGATATCGGAGAGGTAGAGCGCCAGGGGATCGTCGGCCTTGTCGCCGATCTTCCAGGCCGGCGTCGGAGCCACCGGCGAGACCATCAGGTCGCAGGCGGCGAAGGCCCGGGCGAAATCCTCCTTGATCAGGGTGCGCACCTGCGAGGCTTTCTTGTAAAAAGCGTCGTAGTAACCGGAAGAAAGGGCGTAGGTGCCGATCAGAATGCGGCGCTTGACCTCGTCGCCGAAGCCGCGGGAACGGCTCTTGTTGTACATCTCGATCAGGGAATCGGCCGAGCGGTCGCGAAAGCCGTAGCGGACCCCGTCGAAGCGGGCCAGGTTGGAGCTGGCCTCGGCCGGGGCGATCAGGTAGTAGACGGCCACGCAGTAGTCGGTGTGCGGCAGGGTGACCTCGACGAGTTCGGCGCCGGCATCCTTGAGCATGGCCATGCCCTGGCGAACCGCCGCATCCACCTCGGGATCGAGTCCCTGGCCGAAGTATTCCCGGGGAATGCCGATTCGTATTCCCTTGAGGCCATCTTGGAGTGCTTCGGTGTAATCGGGCACCGTCCGGTCGAGCGAGGTCGAATCCAGCGGATCGTGGCCGCAGATGACGTTCATCATCAGGGCGCAGTCGCGCACATCCTTGGTCAAGGGACCGATCTGGTCGAGCGAGGAGGCAAAGGCCACCAGGCCGTAGCGCGACACCCGGCCATAGGTGGGCTTCATACCGACCGTGCCGCAGAGCGAGGCGGGCTGGCGGATCGAGCCGCCGGTATCGGAACCCAGCGAGGCGAAGCATTCGTCGGCGGCCACGGCCGCGGCCGAACCGCCGCTGGAACCGCCGGCCACATAGCCCGGCTTCCAGGGGTTACGCGGCACCTTGAAGGCGCAGTTCTCGCTGGTGGAGCCCATGGCGAACTCGTCCATGGCCAGCTTGCCCAAGAGCACCGAGCCGGCCTGCGCCAGTCTGGTTACCACGGTGGCGTCATAGGGGGCGACGAAATGCTCGAGCATGCGGGAGCCGCAGGTGGTGGGCATCGAGGTGGTGCAGAGCACATCCTTGATCGCCAGGGGAATGCCGCAGAGCGGACCGGCCTGGCCCTTTTTTCGCGCGATGTCGGCTTGCTCGGCCTGGCGCAGCGCCCCTTCGCGGTCCAGGGCCAGATAGGCCTGCACCGCGGGCTCGACGGAGTCGATCCGGGCGAGCACCGATTCGGTGAGGGCCACCGAGCTGACCTCGCCGGCCTCGAGCCGCCGCAGCGCTTCCTGGAGGGTCAACGAATAGTATTCCATGGGATGGGGTCGGTTGGGGATGATGAAGAGTGGAATCAGCCGATGACTCGCGGAACCACGAAGGACTCGCCGTTCTGTTCGGGTCCGTTGGCCAGGGCTTGTTCCCGGGGCAGCGAGGGGCGCACCTCATCTTCACGGAAGGCGTTGACCACCTGCTGGGTGTGGGTGGTGACGGCCACTCCGGCCGTGTCCAGTTCGTCGAGCTTGGCCACGTAGGTGAGGATGGCGTCGAGTTGGCCGGTCATCCGGTCCACTTCGGCCTCGCTTAAGTCAAGGCGGGCCAGGTTGGCGACATGCCGCACTTCGTCTCTGGTTATCTTCATGGATTATGCGCGAAAAAGAACGTTGAACAGATGCGGTGGTCCGCAGACAAAGAGCTACTGTTTATACAGCGAACGGGCGGAAAGAACAACCCCTGCAAAAATTTCAACCAGTTCGGGATCGAATTGGGTGCCGGCGCATCGGCGCAGCTCGCCCACCGCCTCGGCGGAGCTGAGATTGCTCCGGTAATTGCGGCGCGAGGTCATGGCGTCGTAGCTGTCGGCAATGGTGATGATACGGGTCAGTATGTCCAACTCGTTGCCGCCGATACCGTCCGGATAACCGGTGCCGTCGAGCTTTTCGTGGTGATGGCGGATGATGTCCCGTTCCCGATCCATGAAGGTCAGGGGTTCGATGATGCTCGCGCCGATGCCTGGGTGTTTCTTGATCAGCTCCCACTCCTCCGGAGTCAATTCCCCGGCCTTCTGGATGCAGGACAGGTCGATCACCAGTTTGCCGATGTCGTGGAATTGAGAGGCCCGCCTGAGGATCGTGATGTCGTCGGTGCCCAGACGGGCGGCCTGGCCGAGCAGCAGGGCCAGTTCCGTCACCCGGTGGGTGTGGCCGGCGGTGTATTCGTCCTTTTCCTCCATGGCGATCTGCAGACTGGTCATGATCTGCACGGTCGCATTTTCCAGATGGTTGCTGTACCGCTCAAGCAACAGGTTTTTTTCGGCCAGTTCGTGGGTTTTTGCCTGGACCTCGATTTCCAATTGCCGTTTATAGGCCTTTTCCTGGAGGAGAAAGTGGCGCTTTTCAGCGGCCTGCTTCACCTTGATATGAAACAGCTCGATGTCGACGATGGGTTTGGTGAGGAAATCGTAGGCGCCGAGATGAATGGCCTTGACCGCGTAATCCATGGATCCCGCACCAGTGAGAAAGAGCACCGGAATATCGATCCGCTGCTGATTCAACCGCTCCAGGGTTTCAAACCCGTCCATGTCCGGCATGTTGATATCGAGCACAATGACATCGAATTCATCCGATACCTGTTCCAGCACCTGCCGGCCCGATTCCACGGCCACGACATCGTGATGAAACATGTGCAGGATCTTCTGGATCGCCGATCGAACCAGGGTGTCATCGTCCGCAATGAGAATTCTCGAACCCATATCCCCACCTTGTGGCCGTTGATGATTCTAACACGCTGGTTCTTTTCCCGGCGTCTAGTTTCCCACAAACGGGCTGTAAAAAAAAGCATTATTCCGCCCGCCTTCCCGATTCGATACGCATCCATGACACCACCGGGTCGATATCGGCGGCTGGGGCCGAAACCGCCCGGAATCGCCGCTCCGCCGGTGGCGGCAGCCAAAGGGGATGTCGGCTGACACCGGTCCGACGCACAACTCCAATTGCCAGCTCCACCAGAATCCTGGTTCAGGGTGGTCCTTGCCGGTGCAATGGGCCCCAAAAAACGGATACCTATAAACCGAGGACCCGTGCGCGCAGCCTTCCCGGCCACACCATCACCTCCTCCTCGGTGACGATCATGTCCATGGGAATATCGTGTGGTTGCGCCGGCAGGCGCTCCACCATCTGGCAGGCAAAGGACAATCCGATCCGGATGGCCGTGGGGGCACGGACAAGAAACCGGTCATAGAACCCCAGGCCGTAACCGAGACGATGACCGCTGCGGTCGAAGACCGTGCCGGGAATCACCGCCACCTCGATCGCCGCCGGCTCCACCCGCCGGGTCTGGGTCAAGAGGGGCAGGGGCTCCGGAATGCCCATGTAGCCCGGCGCGAGATCGCAGAGCGGATCGATGATGGCCACGGCCGCCATCTGCGCCTGTTCCGGCAAGCTCATGGGAACGCAGACTGTTTTTCCCCGCTCGAGACACTCGTCGATCACACGGGCGGTCTGCACCTCGCTCCGGAAATGGCAGTAAATGAACACCAGTTTTTTTTGCGAAAACAGCGGGTGGGTCATCAGGACAGCGGCAATCCGTTCACTTTTGGCCAAGCGTTCCTCTGCGGACAGGCGATCGCGCTGCGCCACCATCGCTTGGCGCAGCCGGCTGCGTTCACGGAAAGAACCGTCGATCATGGCTGGCTCCGGCGCCCAAGGGGAATAAAAAAGGGCGGCATCTTGCGAATGCCGCCCTTGCATGTGACCGAACCGGCGATCACATCGGCAACAACAACTTGTTGGTGTCTTCGTTCCAGGTCACCACCAAGTACCAGAGGGTGCAGAATCCGACGATCAGGGCCATGGTGTAGCCGTAGCCCATGACATCGGGCAGATAGACATATTTGCCCAGATAGCCTTTTCCTTCGAAGTCGTAGGCTGAAAACCAGGCCACCATCAGCGAGTTGCTGAGGGAGAAAAAGGGCACGGTCACCCAGAGCTTGATCTGGCCCTCGCCGACGCGCCAAAGGGCACCCGAACCGCAACCGCCGGCCAGCATGGCGCCAAGACCGAAGATGAAACCGCCGACCAGGCCGCCCCAGCCGAAGGTACCGCGGACATAGTTCATAGGGTCGAGAACCGGGTCGCCGCCCAACCGGGTCGCCACTCCGTATTTGAGCACCGCAGCGCCGACGGCGACGATGACGATCGACAGCGCCACCGATTTGGCCATCTTGCAGTCACCGGTCATGTGCGGTTCGCGAAAGCCCTGGATCATGCACCAGCGGCCCCGCTGCATGGTGTAGCCGAGGCCGACGGCGATCAGCAGGATACCGGACAGCGAGGTGATGTATTCGACGAAATTATCTCCATCGAAATTGGCATAATAATTGGCGCACCAGAAAACAGCGACCACGCCGGCGAAACCAAAAATCAATTGAATGGGGTAGGGGATTTCCAGGGTCCAGGAACCGCCGCTGCCCCAGCTGATATGCTCCATCTCCTTGTACAGCAGCCACAAACCGAACAAAACGCCCGGGACCAGACCAACCCACATGGCGAACCCGTTGGCGGCGAGATTGCCGATGGCGTTGTACATGCCGCCGACATTGCAGCCACCGGCCAGGGCCGAGCCGACTCCCATCAGGATACCGGCGATAATGGCCTTGACATACTCCCGGATCGGGGGAAAACGGAAGGCGAACTGGCCGCCGAGACAGGCGGAAATGAAAGCGCCGCCAATGAATCCCAAACCGATGACCGAGCCGGTATTGAACAGCATCGACTTGGTCAGGATCGCGTCGCCGTCCTCATTGACAAAACCGACCAACTCCGCCAGATCGCCGTTGAAGATGCCGGCGGACCACAGCATCCAGTCGCCCCAGTTGCGGATCGCCCCGACCGCGCCCCAGGGCCGCCACCACGCCATAATCAGAATGCTGAGCAGGGCGACGATAATGCCGGTCAGTGTCGCATTCCATTCCTCCTGACAGAGCACTTTGTATAAGTGTTTAATTTTTTGCCATAAAACCTTAAGATCTTCCATCTCTTCTCAACAGCCTCCTTTTCCCTGAAATGATAACAGCGCCCATGCACATAACGGTCAAACAGACTAACTTTGCTTCAAATCGGCAAAAATACCGTTGCCCTTTGCATTTGTCAACACAAGGCCTCCTGGAATGGACAAGCTTCCCTTTCCCTGCTCTTTCGCTCTGTTCGTCCCTTTTTCCTTTTGTCCGGAAACAGCCCTTCCGCCCGGTGTTTCTATCTTGACAACCTAATTTTTTATCTATAATCTAAATCGTCTTTTTTCATGTAAAAACGGTCTTGCCAAAAAGTATTTTCTTAAGGAGAACACGATGAGTGACGTAAAAGTAGCACCTGAAGGTCTGGCTGTCGCTTTGGTTTTGGACGCACGGGGATTGAGCTGCCCCATGCCGCTGCTGCGGACCAAGAAGGAGATCGGTAAAATCAAGTCCGGTGAGATTCTGCACATCCAGGGAACCGATCCGGGCTCCCGCAACGATATCCCCGGCTGGTGCGATCGCGCCGGCCACGAGTATCTTGGCGAGAAGGAAGAGGCTGGCTACATGAGCTTTTTTATCAAAAAAGGATGATGGTTCCATCTCCACAATCCTTTTGAAGGAGGAAAAAGCCAATGGCTGCCGATCCGAATAAACTTGGGATTTTCGTTACCTCTCCGCAACACATGCGCCACATCCTGGGCATCGCCAAGGCTGCGGTGCGCGCCGGCAAGAAGGTTATGGTTTTCTTTACCTTCAAGTCCATCCATCTGACGAAAAATCCTCAATTCTACGAATTGACCCAACTGTGCGCCGTCGAAGACATCGCCATTTGCGCCGACAGTTACATCTGTGAAGGATTTGACAACGTCAACGATGTTCCCCGCGGTCTGATCGACAAGCAGATGCGGACCCAGGCTTTCCATGGCGCCATTCTCGACGAATGTGCCAAATATATCGTCATGTAAGGAGATGCGGAAATGGAATCATTGAAAGTGTACATCCTGATCGCCAACCGTGTTTACAATGACGGTATTCGTTCGGGCCTGGGTCTTGCCGTGGAAAATCACTACGCCTATCCCGTGATCATGAATGGCGAGTTTCCTCGTTTTTCCAACTACATGTCGGAAAACATCGCCTGGATTGCCGATATGGAGGGCCAAGTGTTCAGCTGCGGCGCCGAAGCGCCCACCGATCTGCCCGAGGGAACAGAAATCGCCAACATCTCCCTGGAAGAATTGGGCGAGCAAATGCGAGAGGCCGATTTCATCATTCCGTATGGTCTTCCCAAGCAATCCCATGAGCCGCCGGCGGCTTGTAGCGAATAACAGCGAACACTCTGGAGTGATGACGCCATGAAAATATTGCAAGTCTACAAATCCGAACCCACCGAGGATGTCAAAAAATTGGTTGAGATTCTCAATCGCGATCGTGATGCCGACGAATTCAAGTTGTATATCGGTGAGCCGAACTACGACATTCTGGTCCAGAAAATTTTTGCCAACGACAAAACCGTTTGCTGGTGGTGATATCAAAAACCGCCGCTAAGGATCGTACCCCTGCCATTGCATGAATGGCAGGGGTTTTTTTGCGCCGCTTGTTGTGGCTATGCAATTCCGCTTTTTTCCAGAAGATAGTCGTGAAAGAAGGGCCGGAATTGCCGAATCTTTACATTCTCCCTCGACGGATGAACCCTGTTGGTCAGGAGCACCACGATCAATTCCCGTTCCGGATCCATCCAAAACGAGGTGCCGGTGAAGCCCAAATGACCCACGCTGCGGGGTGAAAAATACCGGCCGCTGCTTGATTGACCAGGCGTTGGTCGATCAAAGCCAAGCGACCACTGGCCCGAGTTGCTGCGCCACTCGAAGGCAAACCGCAGAAGATCGTTGGAAAAGGCAGGATGGCGTCCCTTCTCCAGCCAGCAATCCAGCAAACTCTCGCACACGCGCAACACGCTTGCCGCCGTGCCGAACAGGCCGGCATGGCCGGCCACGCCGCCCATGAGCCAGCAATGCTCGTCGTGCACCTCGCCTTGCAGCAGTTTGTGCCGCCACGGGCACGCTTCTGTGGCGGCCATCGCCTCCCGTTCATGCTCTCCTACCGTGCCAACCGGCAAAAAGAGGAGCCGCCGGTCCAATGCCAATGGTTCGGTTATATTCCGACAGAAAAACCGGTCGAGCGAGTGCCCGGTTTTCAGTTCAACGAGCCGTCCCAAAAGAATGAAGCCGAGATCGCTGTACAGGCTGGTGGACCCTGGCGGATACGCCAGCGGTTCGGCAAGGATTTTGTCCAGAAGACCGGGAATATTGTTCCGGGTGGCGTGCGGCGCAAACTCTAGAAAATAAGGATGATAGGCCGGCAGCCCTGACGCATGCCGAAGGATATCTCGGATGGTTATCCCGGCCTTCTCAGCGGGAAGAGCGGGGTCGAACAGGGAAAGACAGGGATCGCTCCAGGCCAGGCGCCCGGCATCAATGAGTGCAAGAATGCTGAGTGTGGTGCAAAGCGGCTTGGTCAGCGACGCCAGATCGAACAAGGTGGTTTCGTTTACCTTCCTGATGGCATGATCGGATCTGGTTATCCCGCCACCGAAAAAACCTCGATATCTTACCTTCTTTTTCACCACGCTGACCGCAGCCGAGATCCCGGAACAGACCCCCTCCGCCAATCCTCGTTCAGAGGCTGCCTTGAGGGCAATATTTAATTGATTTTTCATCGTTTCATCAGACGTGATTCGCTATTATTTGTTTGATATTTGGGGTGTTTTCGAGTAGATTGGCTGCTCAACGTGTTAATAAAATTGTTAAAAATATGTTCAGGATCGAGTTGAAAAATTCGATTCGTCCTTCCCGACCGCTTCTCAGCAACGAACGAGTTGAGAAACCACACGAGTACCAACAATAAAATATATAAAAAAACGAATAGTTATTTTGTTATTCAACAATCCCACACCCATAACACCAACAACAAAATATCTATAAAAGGAATAGTCTTATGGCCTTCCAATTCAATGTGAGCAGAGACGATCTTCTTCGAGCCATCAGCGCTCAACAAAATATAACAAGCAAAAAAGGGACATTGGCTATTTTAGCCAACGTTCTCCTTGATGTCAGGCCCGATCATGTCGTCCTGACCGGCACTGATCTGGAAATCGGACTCAAGCAAACCATACCGGCCGAGGTTTTCGAAACCGGAATATTGACCCTGCCGGCGAAAAAGCTATTCGAACTGGCTCGCGAATCCGGAACCACGTCAATCAGCTTCAAGGAGCTGGACAATCATTGGGTTGAAATAAGCGCCGGTTCCAGTCTGTACCGATTGGCCGGCATGGTGGCTGATGAGTTTCCACAGTTTCCAGCCTACGATGAAGGGAACATGATTCGCATCGAGAGCGAAATTCTGGCCGATCTTATCGATAAAACAATTTTTTCCATCGCCCAGGATAAGGAAAACATGTTCACCCTCACCGCGGCCCTGTTGCAGAAGGTGAAGAAGGACGATCAGTTGTTCCTGAAAATGATCACCTCGGACGGACATCGCCTGACCATCATGACCAAGGAAATTGACAATAACCTCGATGGCCTGCACCTGAATCCCCTTACGCTCATTCCGCGAAGGGGCGTGCAGGAAATACGGAAGTTTTGCGACAATAAGACAACATTTTCCTTTGGCATCGAGGAAAAACAGGCGGTTTTGAAAAGCGACGATTCCCTGCTCATTGTTCGTCTGCTGGAAGGAGATTTTCCTGACTTTCAGGGATTACTGAACGTGTTGTCAAAAGATAATTCCATCTATATCGATCGACTGCGTTTTCTTGAGGGATTGAAACGCATCAATCTGTTTACCGAAGATCTCTTTCATGCCATAAAAATTGATATTCAGGAAAACAAGATGATCCTTACTTCGCAAAACGCGGATTTTGGTTCAGCCAAGGATGAATTTGACGTCGACTATTCCGGAAGTCCTCTTTCCCTGGGATTCAACTGTCGATATTTTATAGAAAGTCTCCAAGCCATGGAAGGAACAACCATCACCGCAAGTATCAATAATCAGGAAAGTCCATGCATGATCACCTCTGAGGAGGATGTCGGTTTTCTCAGCGTGATCATGCCGATGAAAATCTGATTTCTTTTGTTTTTACAATCGCAAGAAGGAACAAAGTGAAGGACCAAGCAAAAAACTCCTACGGAGCGGAACAGATAAAGGTTCTGGACGGTCTGGAGGCCGTCCGCAAAAGACCCTCCATGTACATCGGCAATACCGCCTCGGAAGGATTGCACCATCTCATCTACGAGGTGGTCGACAATTCCATCGACGAGGCCTTGGCCGGCTTCTGTTCGACAATCAGTATCGTCATCCACGAAGACAATTCCGTGACCGTGGAGGACAACGGCCGGGGTATTCCGGTGGATATGCATCCCACCGAACAGATGTCGGCCCTGGAATTGGTGATGACGACGCTGCACGCAGGTGGCAAGTTCGATCATTCCACCTACAAGGTCTCCGGCGGTCTGCACGGCGTCGGCGTTTCGGTGGTCAACGCCCTGAGCGTCCGCACCGTGGCCGAAGTGAAGCGCAACGGCAAGATCTACCGGCAAAGCTATGAATACGGCATCCGGGTCAGCGATTTGGAAGTCATCGGTGAAAGCAGCCAGACCGGTACGACCATCTTCTTCAAGCCCGATCCGGGAATATTTGCAGAAACAACAGAATTTCAGTATGAAATCGTCAAAAACCGGATGCGGGAGCTGGCCTTTCTTAACAAAAACATCCGCATCACCCTCAAGGATGAACGGGACGGCGCCGAGGACGATTTTTACTTTGACGGCGGCATCGTCTCCTATGTCGAATACTTGAACCGCAACCGTACCTGCATCCATCCCGCGCCCATTCTGATTTCCGGAGAACGGGACAGTGTGCAGGTCGACATCTGCTTTCAGTATTTCGACGGTTATTCCGAACGTCTTTTTTCTTTTGTCAACAATATCAACACAAAAGAAGGCGGGTCCCATGTAGCCGGTTTCAGAGCCGCCCTGACCAAATGCATCAATCGCTATGCCAGCGACGATGTGGTGCCCAAACATCTCAAGGAGAAGATGGGGGGCGACGACGTCCGCGAGGGCCTGACCTGCGTCATCTCGGTCCGGGTGCCCAATCCCCAGTTCGAGGGCCAGACCAAGACCAAACTGGGCAATTCGGAAGTCAAGTCCATCGTCGAATCGATCTGCAACGAAAGATTAGGGGCCTACCTGGAGCAGAATCCGGCAGTAGCCCGCGGCATTCTCAGCAAGGCGGTGGAGGCGGCACGTGCCCGGGAAGCCGCCCGCAAGGCCCGCGATCTGTCGCGCAAGAAAGGTAGCCTGTCGGTGCTGATGGCGGGCAAGCTCGCCGAGTGCCAAAGCAAGGTTCCCGCCGAACGCGAACTGTTCATCGTCGAGGGCGATTCGGCAGGCGGCTCGGCCAAGCAGGGCCGCGACCGCTCGATTCAGGCCATTTTGCCCCTGCGCGGCAAAATCATGAACGTGGAAAAGGCGCGGTTCGACAAAATTCTCAGTTCCGAAGAAATCAAACAGTTGGTGGCCTCACTGGGAACCGGTATCGGCAACGAGGAATTCGACCTCGAGAAGCTCCGGTACCACAAGATCATCATCATGACCGATGCCGATGTCGACGGCGCCCATATCCGCACACTGTTGCTCACCTTTTTCTATCGGCAGATGCTGCCGCTCATCGAAAACGGGCATGTCTACATCGGACAGCCGCCACTCTACCGGCTGGGCAAGGGAAAAAAAGAGCAGTATTTTCTCAACGACGAGGCCCTGAACACCTACCTTTATTCCCAGGCGAGCCAATTGATGCGCATTCAGACGGATCAGGGCATGATGATCGCCGAAGCCGACATGGTGCAGGTGCTGCGCAGACTTTCCGCCTTCGACAAGGTTCTGCTTTATCTGGAACGGCTGAATATCCCCGAACAACTGGTGCTGCTGCTGCTCGAACACGATGTCCATTCCGCCCGGCAGTTCGAGGAGCGGGCCTTTGTCGAACACCTGGCCTCCCAGTTGTCCGGCCGCGGTGTCAAGGTCGGAGCCCTTCGCTCCTGCCCGTGGCGTCCGGCCTGCATGGAATGCGAAGTGGTCATGCAGGGACAGGGGCACATGACCACGACCCTCGGGCCGAACATCCCCCTGATCAACGAATACCGGCACGCCCTGGAGTTGTACAAGAGCATCAGACCGTACCTGACCGCCGTTTTCACGGTGACAAGGACCGCGGCCGCCGGTCAGGAAACCACCCTGACCGCGGACGACTGGCGGCGGCTGATCGAGCTGGTGCGCGAGGAGACCTTCAAGGGTAGCCATCTGCAACGATACAAGGGATTGGGCGAGATGAATCCGGAACAGCTGTGGGATACGACCATGAATCCCGCCAACCGGACCCTGATCCAGGTCAGGATCGACGATCTGGAACAGACCGACGATCTGTTCACCACCCTCATGGGCGACAAGGTCGAACCTCGGCGCGATTTTATCCAGAATCACGCCCTTGAGGTCGCCGACCTCGATATCTGACCGTAGTTCGTCGTCTCTCCCCCTCTGAAAGAATTGCTCAGGAAGTAACAATGACGGAACATTCAACGGAAAGCGACCAGCAACCGGCCATCGCCATCTCCAGGGAACTGCGGAAATCGTACCTGGACTATGCCATGTCGGTCATCATCGGCCGGGCCCTGCCCGATGTCCGCGATGGCCTGAAGCCGGTCCATCGCCGTACCCTCTTCGCCATGCGCGAGCTGGGCAACACCTACAACCGGCCCTACATCAAATCGGCCCGCATCGTCGGCGATGTCATCGGTAAGTACCATCCCCACGGCGACACCGCCGCCTACGACACCCTGGTGCGCATGGCCCAGGATTTCTCCATGCGCTACCCCCTGGTGGACGGCCAGGGCAACTTCGGTTCCATGGACGGCGACTCGGCCGCGGCCATGCGCTATACCGAAGCGCGCATGACCCGGCTCGACCAGGAGCTGGTGGCCGATCTCGACAAGGAAACGGTCGATTTCGTCCCCAACTACGACAATTCCCTGCAGGAACCCTCGGTTCTGCCCTCCAGGATCCCCAATATCCTGATCAACGGTTCGGAAGGCATCGCCGTGGGCATGGCCACCAAGATCCCGCCGCATAACCTGACCGAGGTGATCGACGGCCTGATCACCCTGGTGGACAATCCCGAGATCACGGTGCATCAGCTGATGGAGATCGTCACCGGCCCGGATTTTCCCACCGGCGGTTTCATCTGCGGCCGGGCCGGAATCCGCGAGGCCTACGAGACCGGCCGCGGCGTGATCGTCATCCGTTCCAAGACTCATGTCGAGCAGCGCGGCGCCCACGGCGAGTCGATCATCATCACCGAGATCCCCTTCCAGCAGAACAAGGCGGCCCTGGTGGAAAAGATCGCTCTCTTGATCAAGGAGAAACGGATCACTGCGATTGCCGACATCCGCGACGAGT
Organism: Desulfobulbus elongatus DSM 2908; assembly: GCF_000621145.1. GTDB lineage: Bacteria > Desulfobacterota > Desulfobulbia > Desulfobulbales > Desulfobulbaceae > Desulfobulbus > Desulfobulbus elongatus. Next base: position 60,839 of record NZ_JHZB01000004.1, on the reverse strand, counting down.
CGGACCGCCACGGCGTGCGGGTGGTGCTCGATCTGCGCACCAACGAGATCCCGGAGGTGGTCATCAACCAGTTGTACAAGATGACGCCGCTGCAAAAAAGTTTCGGCATCATTCTGCTGTGCATCGTCAACAACAGGCCGGAGATCCTCAATCTCAAGCAGATCCTCCAGCATTTTCTCGCCCACCGCAAAACCGTGGTGTACCGGCGCACCGCCTTTGAGTTGCGCAAGGCCGAGGAACGCGCCCACATCCTTCTCGGGCTGAAGATCGCCATCACCCACCTGGACGAGGTGGTCGAGCTGATCAAGGGATCGGCCAACCCCGGCGTGGCCAAGGAAGGATTGATCCGGCGCTTCGAACTCTCCGAGATCCAGGCCCAGACCATCCTCGACATGCGCCTGCAACGGCTCACCGGCCTGGAGCGCGACAAGATCGTCAGCGATTACAACGAGATCATCGAAAAGATCGCTTGGCTCAAGCAGGTGCTCAGCGACGACAACCTAGTGGTGCAGATCATCCGGGAGGAATTCGAGAAAATCCGCGAGGAATACGGCGACGGCCGCCGCACGGAAATCATCGACGCGCCGGACGAAATCCTGCCTGAGGACCTGATCGCGCCCGAGGAGATGGTGGTGACCGTCTCCCATTCGGGCTACATCAAGCGCAATCCGATCAATCTGTACCGGGCCCAGCGGCGCGGCGGCAAGGGCATCAAGGGCATGGTCACCCTGGATGATGATTTCGTCACCAGCCTCTACACCGCCTCCTCCCTCGACACCTTCCTGTTTTTCACCAACAGGGGCCGGGTGTTCTGGCGCAAGGTCTACGAGCTGCCGCTGGCCGGCCGCACCGCCCGGGGCAAGGCCATCATCAACCTGCTGGAGTTGGGCGAAGGGGAAAAGGTGGCGGCCATCCTGCCGGTCGCCGATCTGGTCAACATGGACGATAGCGTCTCGGTGCTCACGGTCACTAAGCTGGGCCGGGTGAAAAAGACCTTCATTTCCGAGTACAAACGGCCGATTCGCAAGGGCAAGTTTGGCCTGACCATCCGCGACGACGATGAAATTCTTTCCGCCGCCATCACCAGCGGCAACGACGAGATCATTCTGGTCACCAAAAAGGGCTTGTCGATTCATTTTCATGAAAACCAGGTGCGCACCATGGGACGGCTGGCGGCCGGGGTCAAGGGGATCAGCCTGGGTGAAGGCGACGAGGTGGTGGGAGTTGCTGTTCTGCAGAACGACGATTCCATCCTCACGATCACGGAAAACGGCTACGGCAAGCGCACGGCCGTGGCTGAATATCCGCTCCAGAGCCGGGGCGGCAAGGGCGTGTTCACCATCAAGACCAGCGAGCGCAATGGCAACGTGGTCGGCGTTCTCGCCGTGGACGACGACGATCAGGTGATGCTGGTCGCCAATTCCGGCAAGATCATCCGCACGCCCATGGACACGGTCCGGATCATCGGCCGTAATACCCAGGGCGTCCGCATGATCAACCTGGAGGAGGGTGAGTTTGTGGTCGACATGTCCATGCTGGCCAGGGAAGAAGGTGTCGATGGCGACGACGACGGCTTTGTCGAGGAGGAAGACGATGAATAAAATCGCGATGATCGGCGCCGGCAGCTGGGGCACCGCCCTGGCGCTGCTGCTCACCCGCAAGGGGATTCCGGTTGCGCTCTGGGACCGGGATGCGGATCATGTCGCCCGCCTGGCCACGGACCGGGAAAACAGGCGCTACCAGCCCGGTCACCCCTTTCCCGACAACCTGCGAGTCACCGCTTCCCTGGCCGAGGCGGTCGAGGATGCCGAATGCGTGGTGATGGTGGTACCCTCCCACGGTTTCCGGGCGGTGTACCGCGAGGTCTTTCCTCTGTTGCCCGAGGGCGCCCTGATGGTGTCCGCGGTCAAGGGTATCGAGATCGATTCCGGCATGACCATGACCCAGATCATGCAAGCCGAGAGCGGAGAGACGAAACACCTGCATTTCGGGGTATTGAGCGGCCCCAGCTTCGCTGCCGAGGTCGCCGAGCGGCAGCCCACGGCGATCACCGTGGCCTTTGCCGACACGCAGGCGGCGGCAACGGTGCAGCGGTTGTTCTCCACGGAGTATTTCCGGGCCTACACCTCCTGCGACGTCATCGGCCTGGAGATCAGCGCGGCCATGAAAAACGTGATCGCCATCGCGGCCGGCATCTGCGACGGTCTCAACTACGGCCTCAACACCCGCGCCGCGCTCATCACCCGCGGTCTGGCGGAAATCACCCGCCTGGGGGTGGCCATGGGAGGCGAGCCCCAGACCTTTGCCGGTTTGGGTGGCCTGGGCGATCTGGTGCTGACCTGCACCGGCAATCTCAGCCGGAACCGGACCGTGGGCTTGAAACTGGGCTCCGGGAAAAGTCTGGAGCAGGCCCTGAGCGAGATGAAGATGGTGGCCGAAGGGGTCAAGACCACGAAATCCTGTTACAAGCTGGCCGCGGATCTGCGGGTGGAAATGCCCATCCTCGAACAGATGCACCAGATCCTCTATCACGACAAACGGTGCCAGGATGCGGTGGTCGAACTGTTTCAGCGGGATCTGAAACGGGAAGCCGATATGGTGTGCCGGTGACGGTTGGCCGCATGGTGCAGGAGGGGGCAGCGAGTTCGGTGAACAAAAGCGGGTGAGGTGCTGTCAGCGCGGTGAGCGAGCCGAACCCAGGAAACTTCCATGGAGGTCCAGTCATGAAAAAATGGGAATGCACGGTCTGCGGTTATATCCATATCGGTGATGAGCCACCCGACGAATGTCCGGTGTGTGCGGCCGATAAGAGCCAATTCGTCGAGGTGATTGAGGAGACTCCAGCCACCGGGACGACCGAGACGGCAGCTGTGGAGCAGGAGGAACCAATTCCACCGCAACCCGCATCCCCGCCATCCCTGCTCGTTAAAATCTATACGCTGGCCTCGGCGCTCATTGTCAAACACCATCTCCACCCGATCATGGTCCACACCCCCAACGGGATCGTGCCGATGGCGCTGATCTTCATGCTGATCACAACCTGGTTCGCTCTGCCGCTTTTCGAAACCGCCGCCCTGTTCAGCCTGGTGTTTGTCCTGATTTCCATGCCGCTGGTCCTGTTCACGGGGTATGTGATGTGGCAACAGCGGTACCGCGGCGCCCTCACCTCCATCTTCAAAATCAAGATCGGCGCCTCGATCGCGACCGTCATCCTTCTGCTGACCCTGATCATCTGGCGGGCTGTTCAGCCGGACATCGTCACCACGGCTTCAACCGGGCGGTGGGTCTTTCTGGGCGGGGCTCTTCTCCTGGTCGGCTGCGTGGGTATTGCCGGTCATTATGGTGGAAAGCTGGTCTTTGGTTCCCGGAAAGATTGATGAAAATTATGATAAACAATACCAAATGGTTTTTATTCTTGTTTACACTTGCCCCATGCGCCGGCTTGGGGTATCTTTGTGTCGATACAACCGGACAATGAACCACCAACACAATTACCATGGAGGAATACAATGCCCACGACCAAAGACAATTTGAAAGAAGCGTTTTCCGGGGAGAGTCAAGCGAACCAGAAGTATCGCGCCTTTGCCAAGAAGGCGGAAAAGGACGGCTTTGCCAACATCGCCAAGCTGTTCAGAACCACCGCTGAGGCCGAACGGATCCATGCGGAAGGGCACCTCAAGGCCCTGGACATGATCGCGTCCACAGCCGAAAACCTGCAGGCGGCCATTGACGGGGAAACCTACGAGTTTACCGAAATGTACCCGCCGATGGTCGAGATGGCCGTGGCCGACGGCCACAAGGCGAAAACCATGTTCAAGTTCGCCGTCGATGCCGAGGCGGTCCACGCCAAGATCTACGCCAAAGCCCTGGAGGCGGTGAAAAAAGGAGTGGACCTTGATGTCAGCGAATTCTATCTCTGTCCGGTGTGCGGCTACATCGAGCTGGGATCGGCGCCGGAAAAATGTCCGATCTGCGGGGCCAAGCAGACGATTTTCGAGCAGGTCGCCTGACTCCTGGGTGAGAAGGGGCGTCGTCGGTCATCCCTCTCACCCGTACACGTTTCTCCGACATACTCCCCGGGGAGTGGTCCGCCCCTTCGACGGCGCCACTCCCCCCCCATTTCCTGCCCGTCCATGAGCCTTCTCGACCAACATTCCGTTTTTTCAACCATGCTTCAGGACGGCCCCTTTGCCGTTGGCGACATCCCGCCCCTGGCCCATCATTCCTTTTCCCGAAAAACCAAGGCATGGGTGAAGGAAATTCATGGCAACCAGGTGCTCAAGACCAAATACCGTTCGGTACGCAACCAGATCTTCGATCTGCTGGGCATTGCCAATTTCGACGAAATCCTGGCGCTGATCCATGACAAACGGCTGCGGGTCAAGGCGGCGGAACGGGCGCACCTGCTGCTCGGCAACATGTTCGCCATCGAGGGCGGCCAGGACGAGGTCATCCGGCAGCTCCACGAATATGCCCGCACCGCCGACGATGTCATCAGCTCGCTCCGGGCCAAGGTGCTGGCGCCCTACAGCGCCCACATCGAAACCACCAACGAGATCGTCACCGCCTGGGACCCGGTGGAACTGCTCCTGGCGCTGTTCGACGACCGGTATCACAGGAAGGCCCGGTTCGAGGCCAAGCGCAAACTGGCGCTGATGGGACTGGCCGGTTCCATCGACCAGAGGGAGCGGGAAACGAAAATCGCGGAAAAATTCCTCGGTTTTCTCAATTTTCTCAACGCTTTTGTCTGGAGCCCCGATTACCGGATCGGCGAGCTCGACATCCGCTACCTGCACAGCCGCCACCACCCGGACGATTTCAGTTGCACCTCGGTCAAGGTGCTGGCCGAAGACGAGGCCCGGTCGGTGGTTCCCGAAATCGGGGAAAAACTGACCCTGGTCAAGCGGCGACGATTCCGCGACAACGGCACCGATATTCCCATTTACGTCACCATCCGCAAGAAAGAGCCCTCAGCCAAGGTGCTCAAGCTCCTGCGCAAGAACGAGAAAAATCCGGCGGCGGCGGTGGACGACGAACTCGGCCTGATGGCCGTGCTCAATTCGGTCAACGACGTCAAGCGCTTCGTGCGCCACCTCACCCGGAGCGCGGCCAGGGCCGAATCGTTCATGACCCTGGAGGACATCTCCGACACCCTGACCGGCGGCGAATACCTGAGCAGCGCCACCGGCAGCTCGGGCAAGACCGCGATGCTCAAGTTCTTCGCCCGCACCGGCGGCATGCGCATCGAATTCATTCTGCACACCAACCGCTCCTACCTGAACTACATCTACCAGCGCGACGTGGCCCACGACGAATACGAAGTCAAGCGGATCTTCGATACCGGCGTGGTCGCCTTTCTCTTTCCGCCGGACATCTACCACCTCGACCTGGACGCAATCCGCGACCACCAACTGGCCTGGTTCCGCCGGCGGATCGAGGAAAACTGACCGATTTGCCGGATTCGTTCGCGGAAAACCGCCCCGGAACCCATTCGTTGCCGCGGTTCCAAGAAAAATTGCGGTCGCGGCTTGCGCATTCATCGGGAAAAATATATCTTGCGCACCGAATTGCAGACTGCCCGGCCCGATGGTTCCGTGACAAACGGCACGAAACCCTCACGAGGCCAGGGTATCCGTTCCCGATTTCCGTGCGCCCCGAGCCATGACCGCCATCCATTCCTCACAAATACCGGCCTCGGCCATCCTGCTGATCCACTGTCCCGACAGCAAGGGAATCGTGGCCACCGTCAGCGAGTTCATCTATACAAACAACGGCAATATCACCAATCTCGACCAACACGTCGATGTGGCCCGCCAGGTCTTTTTCATGCGGATCGAGTGGGAACTGGACAACTTCATCATTCCCGACGACAAGATCGGTGAATACTTCGACACCTTGATCGCCAGGAAATTCGACATGCAATGGCAACTGCACTTCTCCCACGAGGTGCCCCGTATGGCGGTGTTCGTCTCCAAACAGCCCCATTGCCTCTACGATATTCTTTCCCGCTGGAAATCCCAGGAAATCGAGGTGGCCATCCCCCTGATCATCAGCAACCATCCCGAACTCGAACCGGTGGCGCGCCAGTTCGGCATCGATTTCCATCTCTTCGCGATCAACGGTCACAACAAGGAGGAACAGGAACAGGAACAGTTGCGGCTGCTGGCGGAGCAGCAGATCGAGTTCATCGTCCTGGCCCGCTACATGCAGATTCTGTCGGCGGGGTTCATCAACCACTACAAGAACCGGATCATCAATATCCACCACTCCTTCCTTCCTGCCTTCCCCGGGGCCAAACCGTACCATTGCGCCTTTGAGCGCGGAGTGAAGGTCATCGGCGCCACCAGCCACTACGTCACCGAGGAGCTCGACGCCGGCCCGATCATCGCCCAGGACATCATCCGGGTCAGCCACGCCGATTCGGTGGAGGATCTGATCCGCAAGGGCAGGGACCTGGAAAAGGTGATCCTGTCCCGTTCGATCTGGCACCATCTGCAACGGCAGATCCTGGTCTATCAGAACCGGACCGTGGTTTTTTCCTGAAGCGTTCCGACTACGCCGTTCTTGTTATGGGGACTCCCCATCCGGAGGCGGCCCGGCCATTTCGAACAGGTGAAATTCGAGACTGCCCTCGTACACCATGAAGGAGCCGATATACCTTCCCGGATCGTCGGGCACGGCGGTGTTGGTGGTATAGATGCCCAGGTAGCGCTCCTGCGGCGGCATCTCCGGGTCCACCAGCGCCCAGAGCAGCGGTGCGTCGTCCCCCTTGGTCTGCACGGTGAGGACCTGGGCGCCCACGGGCATGGGAACGGACTGAATCCGGTTGGGGGTGAGTTCGAACTTCCAGATCGTTTTCATGCTGTGTTCCGCACTTCGATTTTTTTTAGGTCACCTGCTGTCAGGCGGTTGATGAGAAATTCGATTTTCAGGTATGATAGGAAAGACGGGTTACCGCCACCTCGCCCGCTCCGCGTTCGGCGGTGACGGCCTTTCTGTTTAACTCCACCGGATTGCCCACGCAATGGATATCCTCCTGCTGATCGTACTCGTCGTGCTCAACGGCGTGTTTGCCATGGCGGAAATAGCGATCATTTCCGCCCGGGATGTCCGCCTGCGCAAGCTGGCGGACGAGGGCAGGCGCGGCGCCCGGGCCGCCCTGGCCCTCAAGAACAATCCAACCGTCTTCCTGTCCACCATTCAGGTCGGGATCACCATGGTGGGCATCCTCAGCGGTGCCATCGGCGAGAATGCGCTGGTATCCCCCATTGCGACCGCGCTCTCGGCAGTGCCGCTGTTCCAGCCGTATGCCCAGGCCGTCGCCCTCGGCCTGGTCGTCGTGGCGCTGACGTATTTTTCCGTGGTGCTCGGTGAACTGGTGCCCAAGAACCTGGGGCTGCTGCGACCCGAACAGACGGCGGCCATGATCGCGCCACCGATGAAGATGCTGTCCCGCGCCGTCAAGCCCCTGGTCTATTTTTTTTCCGTGTCCTCGGATGCGCTCCTGCGGGTTCTGGGTGCCGGCAAGCGGGAAGAGGCGTCGGTCACCAACGAAGAAATCAAAATATTGATGGAGCAGGGGGCCAATGCCGGGACGTTTCATGAAAGCGAGCGGCTGCTGGTCGCCAACGTCCTCCATCTGGACGAACAACCGGTGGCGGCGATCATGACCCACCGCCAGGACATCCAGATGCTCGACCTCACCAAGCCGGAGGCGGAAATCCGCCAATTCCTCGCCACCACCCCCTTTTCCCAGGTCGTGGTCTGCCGCGGCGGCCTGGACGAGGTGGCGGGGATGCTCCGCACCGCCGACCTGCTGAGCGCCGCCCTGGCCTGCAAACCGCTGGCGATCGAAGATCAGCTTCGCCCCCCCCTCTATGTTCCCGAATATGTGACCACGACGCAATTGCTGGAACAGTTTCGTAGGATGCGGCGGCCCTGCGCCCTGATCGTCGATGAATACGGCGATATTCAGGGATTGGTGACCCTGACCGATGTCCTGACCGCCATTGTCGGGGCGGTGCCCTCGGCCAAGCGGGAGGAGGAGGAATTCGTCAGACGGGAAGACGGTTCATGGCTGATCGATGGGGGGGTGCCCATCGAGCAGGTCAAAACGGTCCTGAAGATCGCACAGGAGCTGACCGGCGAAAAAAACAACACCTACCATACGCTGGCGGGGTTTGTCCTGCATGTGCTTGGCCGCATTCCCAGGGAAGCCGACCGGTTCGAGGAACACGGCTACCGGTTTGAGGTGGTCGACATGGACAACAACCGGATCGACAAAATATTGGCGACCCGTCTCGGGCCGTCCTGACGGGAGGAAAAGGGGGAAGGACCGGTATCATGCTGCACCGAGAAACGAACAGGGGGAAATCGCGCACCGCATGTCTGGGTTTGCTGGTCGTGGCGTTGCTGCTCGTGCTGGAGACGGCGGCTCTCGCGGCACAGCCCCGGCGATACGCGCTTGCCTACACCTGGGACGCGCAGCGGCAGCGGGTTCTCGACCATCGGCAGCGGATTGCCGCCCTGCTGGGGTTGAAGGCGGACACCCAGCTCAGGATCGTGGCACGGGAACAGGAGTACGGCCTTGTCTGGAACATCGACGCGCCGCTGGCGCAGGCGAAGAAACACGCCGAACAACAGAATGCACGCCTGCGGCGGTCGGGATTCAAGCTGGCGCAGGTCATTCCCGCGACTAGCTTTTCCGCCCTGTACCATGTCCGTGTGGGGCGAACGTCCCGCCCCGACGCCCTGCAGGCGGAGATCGTGCGGCTGAAAAAGGGGCTGGGAGCGCAGGCCGGGGAAAAACTGGCCATCGAAAAGATCGATTCCCGGTCCCATGCGATTGTCTACCGGGGCTGGGAAAAGAAAAAGGCGGCGCTGAAAAGCGCCCGCCTCATTGCCTCCCTGCTGCCCAAAACGAGTGGGGCCCCGGTTCTCATTGCCGCCGTGGACCGGCCGGCCGTTACGGCTGCCGCCACCGCTTCCCTGGCGCGCCCCCCGAAAAAGGCGGCCGGCCCGGTCAAGGCCCAGAAACAGGCGTCGCTCCGCCAGGAGGCCGAAACAGGGCTCAACGCCAAGATGGCCTCCATCCTGCGCGACGAGATCCGCAAGGCCAAACTGCAACCCCAGGTGCGAACCGGATGGGCGGCGTACGATCTCACCACCGACAGTTATCTGGTCAGCATCAACCTCGACCGGCCTTTCCAGGCGGCCAGCATGATCAAGCCGTTTGTCGCCCTGGCTTTTTTTCACCAGGTCGACAAGGGCAAGGCAACGTACACGCGGCAGCATCGCCAGATGATGGAGGCCATGATCCAGCACAGCAGCAACCCGGCAACCAACTGGTTCATCCGGCAACTCGGCGGTCCGGCCCGGTGCGAGGCCCTGTTGAAGAAGGAATACGGCCACCTGGTCGGCCAGATCAGGATCAGGGAATATATCCCCGCCAACGGGCGCACCTATCTGAACAGCGCGCAACCGTCCGGATACATACGCTTTCTGAAAGCGCTCTGGCACGGCCGGTTGCCGAACTCCAAGGAACTGCTGCGGGTGATGGCGCTGCCCGGCCCCGACCGCCTGGTCTACGGCGCCGATGTCCCCAACGGCACGAAGGTCTACAACAAGACCGGAACCACCGCGTTGCTGTGCGGCGACATGGGCATCCTGGTGGCGCGGGCCAAGGGCGGCCGCGCGGTCCCCTACGCGGTGGTCGGCATTGTCGAGCGGTCGAAGAAACCGGCGGACTACAAGCAATGGATGCGGACCAGCGGTGGCGTCATCCGCGATTTTTCCGCCCTCGTGTACGAAGAGATGAAACGGAAGCACGATCTCCCCTAGCCCGTCCCGTCCGTGCCCGGCGGCAAGATCATCCTTGCGTATTTTGGCATTTCTGTTATCTGTGCTGTACTTTTTCACCGTGGAACGAGCCGTCCCGATTCGACCCATTCCTGGCCCGTTCCTGGAACTTTTTCCCATCAGGAACCTGTTATGACTTTTCCCATTGATCTCTCGACCTACAGCGCCCTTCGGTTTTCCGCGACCCAGGAATCGATGACCGGGGAGCAGCGCGCCGCCCTGCAGGCCAACATCGACCTGGTGCGCGACAGCATCGTGTTCTTCACTGCCCTGGCCAATACCAAGGGGCTGGGCGGCCATACCGGCGGCGCCTACGACATCGTGCCCGAACTCCTGATCGCCGACGGCTTCATGAAGGGGACCGATGCCTGCTACCCGGTCTCTTTCGACGAGGCCGGCCACCGGGTGGCCATCCAATACATGATGGCGGTGCTCAACGGCTACAAGGCGCCCGAATCCCTGCTCCATTACCGCGAATTCGGCAAGGGCTTCTACGGGCATCCCGAGCGCAACGAGGCCGACGGCGTCTTTTTCAGCTCCGGCCGCCTGGGGCATTTGTGGAGCCATGTCAACGGCGTGGCCGAGGCCCATCCGGACAAGGCGGTGTTTCTCTTCGGCAGCGACGGCTCCCAGCAGGAGGGCGACGACGCCGAGGCGGCCCGCTACGCCGTGGCGAGAAAGCTGAACGTCAAGTTGCTGCTCGACGACAACGACGTCACCATCGCCGGCCATCCCAGCAGCTACATGCAGGGCTACGACCTGGCCCGCACCCTGGCCGGCCACGGCCTCGACGTCCAGGTCTGCGCCGGCGAGGATATTGACGGGCTCTTTGCCAGCATCCGCCGTGCCCTTGCCATCAAGGGACCGGTGGCGGTGGTGATCAAGCGGAAAATGGCGCCCGGCGTGGACGGGATCGAGGGACTGCCCAAGGGGCACGACGTCATCCCGGTGAGCATGGCCATCGACTATCTCACCTCCAGGGGCCGCGACGCGGCGGTGGCCCTGCTCAAGGAGCCGCCCACCAAGGCGGCCAAGGTCGAATACCGCGGCAGTACCGCCGAGCAGGCCAAGAACCGCGACGAGTTCGGTAAAATCATCAGCGATATCCTGGCCGGCATGGACAATCCCGCCGGCAGGGTGCTGGTGGTCGATTCCGACCTGGAAGGCTCCTGCGGCCTGCACCACATCCGCAAGAACTGCCCCGAGGTCTACGTCCACGGCGGCATCATGGAGCGCAACAACTTCTCGGTGGCCGCCGGTTTCGGGTCGACACCGGGCCGGCAGGGCATCTTCGGTACCTTCGCCGCCTTCCAGGAGATGGTCATCTCCGAAATCACCATGGCCCGGCTCAACCAGGCCAATGTCCTGGCCCATTTCTCCCATTCCGGGGTCGACGACATGGCCGACAACACCTGCCATTTCGGCATCAACAACTTCTTCGCCGACAACGGCCTGGCCGAGCACGACCGGACCCGCCTCTATTTCCCGGCCGACGCCCTGCAACTGCGGGCCATCCTCGCCACAGTCTTCGACGATCCGGGGCTGCGCTTCGTCTTCTCCACCCGCTCGGGCACCCCGTTCATCCTCGACGAGCAGGGCAACAGGCGCTTCGGTGACGGCTACGTTTTCAAGCGGGATACGGACGAGGTCATCCGCCGGGGAAGCGCCGGTTACATCGTGTCCTACGGCGAGATGCTCTACCGCTGTCTGCACGTGGTTGAGCTGCTCAAGGAGGAGGGCATCGACATCGGCCTGATCAACAAGCCGGTGCTCAATGTGGTGGACGAGGCCATGCTGGCCACCGTGGGCGCCAGCCCGATGGCCCTGGTGGTGGAGACTCAGAACGGCAAGACCGGCTTGGGCGTCCGCTACGGCACCTGGCTGCTGGAACGCGGCTTTGCGCCCAAATACGGCGCCATGGGCACCTGGAAGGACGGCGCCGGCGGCTTGTCCGAGCAGATCCCTTACCAGGGCCTGGGCATCGAGGCGATCATCGCCAGGGTGCGGCAGATGGTCAAGGACTGAGTACCGGCCAGGCGCGCTGCTTAACGCAGCGCGATCGATCAAAAAAACCGGAGTGCCGATGAGGCATCTCCGGTTTTTTTGTAGTTGATGCGGAAAAAAAGCCCCCGGCAGATTGCCGGGGGCTGGTCATCGGGTTGTTTCGGGAAGGCGGGGTTACGCCAGATCCTGGGGTTTGACGATGTCGCCCTTGGCGGCCTTGAGCGCCAGCAGGCCGGCCTTCTGTTCCCTGTAGACGGCGAACAGCCGGGGAGAAGCCCCCGGCTCCTTGCCCCAGGCGGCTTCCTGGAGATCGATCCGGGCGACGATGTTGTCGATGTACAGGGAAAACTGCATGGTGTAGAGCGATTCCGGGTAGGTTTTGTTGATCTTGTCCGTGAACAGCTTGTGCAGGTCCCCATATCTCGGGATCAGGCCGATCGGGGTTTCGATGGCCTGGACATCGCCGTGGGTGAACAGTTCGAGCCAGCCGAGCCAGACGTGGACATCCCGTTTCTCTCCCAGAAGGCCCGTGCCACTGCCGCCGCGTGCCTCGTGGGTGAGGAAGTAGTTGAGCCCGGCCATGATCGGCTTCTGGGTCATTTTGGGGTTGCCGTAGAAGGCGAACTGGGCGTCGAGGTAGTCGGCCAGCGGACCGGCGACAAAGGGGGTGTTGGCCCATGGCTGGCGGTTGACGCCGCTGGCGCCGATCTCGGCGGCGGTGGCCTTGGAAACGATGGAGGCGCCGATGGCCACGCCGGCATCCATGTTCCTGGCCACCCAGATGGGTGGCATGGTGTTGGCGTCGCGGCCGGAATAGGTGATGACCTTGATGACGATGCCGTTCGGGTCGGCGTTGACCGCCTTGTTGTGGTTGCCGACCGCCTCGGCCCTGAGGGTGCAGCGCGAGTTGGGATGCGACATGGGCACGCCGGCCATGTCCTTGGTCCACCTGCCCTGGAAATTGATCCCGCTTTCGGCAATCGGTTCGCCGTCGCCGGTCCAGCGGGGCTTGCCCTGCGGATCGACCAGGACGTTGGAGAAGATCACCTCGGCGCCCGGCTCGCGCAGGCACTGCATCAGAAAGGGGTCACCTTCCCGGTTGACGTCCTCGATGATCCCGAAAATGCCGCTTTCCGGATTGACCGCCCGCAGGGTGCCGTCTTCCCCGACCCACATCTGGGCGAGATCGTCGCCGATGAAGTCGCTGCCCACCATGGCGGTGGTGGTCTTGCCGCAGCCCGAGGGCGCCGCGCCGGCGAAAAAGGTGGTGCGGCCGCCGGGACCGGTCATGCCGGTGATGAACATGTGCTCCGAAAGCTCCTCGCCGTTGTGCTTGTACATGGCGCTGTCGGAGGCGAAACGGTGGTTGCCCTTCTTCATCAGGAGGGTGTTGCCGGCATAGGTGCAGAAAAAGGAAAAAGTGGTCTGCCAGCTCCGGTCCATGTAGATGCGCGCCTTGGGCACATCCTCGGACCGGTTCGTGCCCTCGGAATGGACATTGGTGAAGAATTCGCCGCGCCGGGCGACTTCGGCGTCGAAATCGGCGTAGCAGTTGCGGTAGAGCAATTCCGCCGAATGCATGACATAGGTGGAACTGGAGATCTCGATGGCCGGAATCGAGGCCCTGGCCCCCACCGGGCCGCGGCTGTAGAAGCCCACGTACATGGTCTTGCCGCGCATGATCCCGCGCATGTGCTCGTTGATATAGGCATGCGACCGCTCGCGCAGCTCCCTTTTGGCCAGCGAGGAAACCGCCTCGTCCGGGTTGGCGATGTAGAAGGTCTGGTCGACCATGCGGCCCTGGTCCTCGGGCAGGTCGAAATGGATGGTATGGCCGGGGATGGCCAGCGGTTGTTCTTCGCCTTTTTCCAGGCTCATCCGGCGAACGGCTGCGCAATCCTCGTCGCTGCCGGTGTGGATATAAATCCGGTCGGGGGCGCACATGGCAATGGCGTTGGCGATTTTCAACAGCGCTTCTTCGTTTGTGATCGCGGCGAGCCGTTGCAGATGTTCGCTGTCGAGCCGTTGCTCGAACAGCTTCCTGGCCTCGCCGATGGTTGTCATGCCGCCAATCGTTGATAAGATATCAACGCCCTGCTTGAACTCCAACATCCTGCCTCCGTGGATTTTCTCGTTGTTTGGGTGAAAACTGTGCTGCAACAGTTGTTTACAAGTTTGTAAACGTGAATATGTAGCTCGAAACGACGGAATTGGCAAACAAGAATACAGTATTTTTGATTTTTCCCGCCGCCGCTCGGCAGCCGTCTCCAGGTCCCGGACAAGGAACCGTCGCCGAAAACCGGAAGCAATGCTATGATGGCGGCATCGTTTTGCGCGGAAAGCGATGCCGCCGGGCACCGAATTGGCCCGATACTTGAAAGAGGTTTTTGTTCGAAAGACTTACCTCTGAACCGATGAAGATGTTGCCCGATTGCGTGCCATGCCCAGTGTGATCGTCTGTCAGGATGCCCAGAATTACCGGGTGGTGGAGTGTGCCACCACCCTGACCATCGGCCGGGAAGGCGACAACGATATCGTCCTTGCCTCGCCCCAGGTTTCCCGCCGGCATGCCTCCATCGTCCTGCGTGAAGACGGCGACTACATGCTGTTCGACCACGACAGCACCAACGGCGTGTGGATGGAGGGCCGCCGGGTCAATGGCGTGCGTCTCCGGCACGGCATGGCGTTTCGGATCGGCGACCATGTCTTCACCTTTATCGACGAACGGAGCGGCAATCGGCCCTCCAGGGTCTTCGCCGCCGAGAACGAGGGCGGTTCGGCGCCACGGCCGCCGGACCAGGCAACCGTGCTCTTCAACCTGGAGACCGGTTCGGCGGCGTTTGCCCCGCCGGCCGAGCAGGCGGCCGTGGCGGCGGTGGAGCCAATCGTGCCGCTGGCCTCCCTGCTGGTGGCCTTGCAGGAGGTGGACGACGAAGGCGCCCTAGGCGAGCGGCTGCTGGCCGGGGCCGTGGACCTGGCCGGAGCCGAGCGGGGATTTCTGGCCCTGCTCAGCGAGAAGAACGAACTGCTGTATGCCGCCACCCACGGCTTCGATCCTCGAAGGGAGAGCCGGGAGGTCAACCAGGAGGTGGTGCGGCGGGTGATGGAGCGGGGCGGGGCGGCCAGGCTCGACGGCGAACACTCCCAGGAAGGCCGCAAGGGCAGGGCCAAGGCGCAGGCCGTGCTCGCCGTCCCGCTGATCCGCGACGGCAAGGCCGTCGGCTGCCTCTATCTCGATCATGGCCAGGCCGGCGCCTTCACCCCGACCGACCAGGGCAGTCTGGCGATTCTGGCCGTGCACGGCGCGGTGCTGCTCGACAACCTGGCCAGCCGGCAGCGGATGCACCGGGAACGCGAATCCCTGAAGACACGGCTCGCCGCCCAGGACGAAACCATTGTCCGCAGCGAGAAAATGGTCAAGCTCTATGAGGACATCCGGACCATCGCCGCCATCAACGTGCCGGTGTTCATCCAGGGGGAGGCCGGCAGCGGCAAGGAACACGTGGCCTCGGCCCTGCACGCCTTTTCCGGGCGCAAGGGAGCCTATGTGCCACTGAACTGCGCCGCCATTCCCGAGGGCATCTTCGAGAGCGAGCTGTTCGGCTCGAAGAAGGGGGCGTACCACGAGGCGGTCGACAAGCCGGGCAAGCTGGAGCTGGCCGAGGGCGGTACCCTGTTTCTGGACGAGGTGGCGGACATGGCCCTGACCCTGCAACCCAAGCTGCTGCGCTTTCTGGAGAACGGCGAGATCACCCGCCTGGGCGACACCAGGGTCCGCAAGCTCGACGTGCGGGTGGTGACCGCCACCAACCGGGACGTGGCCGCCATGATCGGCGACAACCGCTTCCGCGACGACCTGTTCCAGCGCCTGTCCTGCTTCACCCTCAAGGTGCCGCCGCTGCGGGAGCGGATCGAGGACATCGAGCCCCTGACCCGCTACTTCCTCGCCAGATTTTCCGCAGAATACCGCTGGCAGGAGCCCCGGATCAGCGACGGCGCCGTGGAGCTGCTCAGTCGGTATCCGTGGCCGGGCAACGTGCGCCAACTGCGCAACGTGCTCCTGCGGCTGGCCGTCCAGTCGCAGGGCAGGCCGATCACCGAACGGGAGGTCCTGGCCCTGGACGAGGAGTTCGGCGCCATGGAGCCGGCCAGGATCGAGGTCTTTCCCAGCCTGGAGGAGGTGGAGAAGAATCATATCCGGGCCGCCCTGGAGCGGGCCGGCGGCAATATCTCCGATGCCGCCGCCCTGGTGGGGATCGCCCGCTCGACCCTGTACCAGAAGATGAAAAAATACGATCTTTCCACCTGAAAAGCCTCCCTCCCGACCACCCTTGTCGGAGAAGCGGACACCCGTTGAATCCCCTGTCCGGTTTTCCTACAGGCCGCTCTCTTTTCCATCTCATAGAAATTTCAGAGACTTATCTCGTGGGATCAGGAGTGCCTGTCCGATTTTCGGACAGGCCCGACCCGGCTCGGGCCCCTGTGGGGCCGGCGGCCGCCGCCTTTCCTTTGATCCTGCTTCGGATTGATCAAAAAAATATTGTTTATTCAGCATGTTCCATCTTGAAATGTGTGCGGCGCCATTTTTGGCATCCCCCTTGCTTTCTCCCGGCAGCAGTCAATGCGTCACATTCAACGATTACCCAACACAAGGGAGGAGTCATCATGCTGAAAAAATCCGTTTTTGCCACCGCCATCGTTTTCGCCCTGTCCACCGGCATGGCCCACGCTTCCGGATACACCGGCCTGCGCGGATCGTTCCATCCGCAACAGCCGAAGGGAGGCGCCATTCACCACAACACCTTCGCCGCGCAGCCGATCACCAATACCAACATCATCACCGTCAACACCTCGTCCACGCAGACATCGACCACCACCGCCACGGCACCGGCGACCCAGACCGCCACGGCGACCGCGTCTGCCTCCGGCGACAGCAGCACGCCCGCCGCCGACACCGGCGCCACCGATACCACAGCCGCAACGACCGACACCACCGCAACCACGGATACCACCGGGACGGACAGCACGGACAGCACCGCGTCCGCCACCGATACCTCGGCAACCACCGATACTGCCGCGACCAGCCAGGAGCAGGATGAGGCCCAGCAGGAAGCCCGGGCCGAGATCCGCAACGAGATCAAGCGGGCCGGCTCGATTTCCAGCACCATCAAGGGCGGCAACAACAACCTCGCCAACGCCGCCTCCATCTCGATGAACGGTTCGTCGCAAACCGCCGCTTCCGTCATCAACCGGGTCAACA
The DNA here is from genome assembly GCF_000621145.1 of Desulfobulbus elongatus DSM 2908. Lineage (GTDB taxonomy): Bacteria > Desulfobacterota > Desulfobulbia > Desulfobulbales > Desulfobulbaceae > Desulfobulbus > Desulfobulbus elongatus. The sequence goes on along the minus strand of NZ_JHZB01000004.1, from coordinate 43,717 downwards.
CTGCCGGCAACATCAGCAGTTCCATCAAGAACGGCCACAACAACCAGGCCAACGCCGCCTCCATCTCCATGGGCGGCTCCATGGCGGTCAAGGGCAAGGTGGTCAACGAGGTCGAGAACACCGGCGACATCTCGGCGTCGGTGAGCGGCGGCAACAACAACATGGCCAATGCCGGCTCCATCGCCATCAACTGAGCCAATTGAGGTTCCTCTCCCCCCTGTCGGAGTTCGGCGACGGCTGCGGCAGGGGGACTCCCTCCCACATCAGGGAAAGCCCAATCTCTTGACGGAGAACGAACATGAAACGGATACAATTCCTCGCCATAGCGGCCCTGCTGACGGTTCCGACCTTCGGCCATTCCGCCGATCTCCTCGGCATCCGGGCGGAAAACCGACTCCAGGGCGGCTCCTACTCGGCCCAGGCCAAGGGCAACAACAACACCGCCAACGCCGCCTCCATCAACCTGACCGGCAGCAATGTCCGGGAAGTGACCAATAAGGTCCGGGCCAACGGCACAGTGTCGGCCTCGACCACCGGCCACCGCAACACCGTCAACAGCGCCTCGGTGCAGATGCAGAACGCGGAGGCCGGCAAGGTGAGCAACACGGTCAAGGTCGACTCCATCGCCAACACCGTGCACGGCAACAACAACACCTCGAACATCGGCTCGGTGCAGATGGTCAACGCCAAGGCCGGCAAGGTGACCTCGGAGGTGACCGGCGAAGCCCTCACCGGCGTGATCGACGGCAACAACAACCGGCTCAACATCGGCTCGGTCCAGATGAACGGCGCCCAGCGGGGCGACGTCACCACCAGGGCCGACCTGGGCAATGTCTCGGTGTCGATGCAGGGCAACAACAGCAGCGTGGCCGTCGATTCGGTGGTGGCCCGGTAAAAACCAAGGGGGAGGAGAAGGACGATGCGAACGATCACGGTGGCTCTGGTGCTGGCGGCGCTGCTGGCGGGAGGATGGGGCGGCACGGCGACCTCCTGTCGCGCCGACGATTTCGACGACGGCATCGAGGCCGATGAAAGCAGCCTCCAGTACGGCGATCTCGGCAGTTCGAACAAGAACTTCTCCTACCTCGCCCAGCGGGCCCGGAGCAAGGCCCGCTCGGGCTCCGGCGACGTCGTCCTCTCCGACGGCGGCTCGCTCAACAGCGTCATCCTGGACGCGGGGGCGCAGATCAACGGCGACATCATCATCATCGACGACTCCAAGGGCGATAAGACCGTCATTGCCAAGTAAAAGACTGCCGAGGAACGAACATGCCCGATGCACACAACACACGCCGGCTCCGCAGAGGGACGGTCCCGCTGCTGGCGCTGGCCGTCCTGAGCCTGAGCGCCTGCGCCAAGATCGACCCCCGCGAGGTGGATGTCGAGCTCCACGAGGACATGCCGGTGGTCAAGGAGATCAGTTTCGACCAACCCCTGGCCGATCTGGGCAAGATGACCCAGATCTACGGCAAGAGGGTGCTGATCCAGAGCAAGGACATCACCGACTTCACCGGGCTCTCCACCTTCGGCTACGGCGAGATTCCGCGCGACATCACCGAGATGACCAAGAGCGCCCTCAACGCCATCGGCGGCAACGTGGTCTACATCCCCTACAGTCCGGTGTTCATCAACAACCAGATGGTCACCGGCTACTCCAATTTCCAGGGAAAACTCATTCCGGACATCGTCCTGTCCGGCGGCATCACCGAGTTTGACCGCGGCCTGGAAACCCGGGGCAGCAACACCGATTTCGGGGTCACCACCAAGCCCTTCAACGTCAACCAGTCCTGGGTGCCGGGCGACATCATCTCGCTCGATTACAACCAGGAAGACAAGGACAGCCTGGCTCGGATCACCCTGGACTTCAACCTGCTCGATTTCCAGACCATGGCCGGCGTGGCCCGGATGCAGACCGTCAACACGATCAACGTCTACAAGGCGTCGGCGGACAAGGAACTGGGCTTCACCATCTTCGGGCCGAGTTTCGGCCTCAAGGGCACGGTCAAGAAAATCCAGGGACGGCACGCGGCCATCCGGCTGCTGGTGCAGACCAGCGTCCTCCAGGTCGTGGGCAAATACCTCTATCTGCCCTACTGGAAGCTGATTCCTGAGATGAAGCCCGATCCGGTGGTGATGGACAAGATCCGCCAGGATTTCCGCAACCTGAGCCAGACCGACAAGGTCGGCGAGATGCAGACCTGCCTCTATCTCAAGGGCTACAACGTGCCGGTCACCGGCCGGGTGGACGGCCGCACCCAGGCGGCGCTGGCCAGCTTCAAGCCCGGCGCCCGCAACGCGACCGATACCGAGCTGTATGTCGAGCTGTGGAGTTCGCTCGGCGACAACATGGACCAGGTGGCCTATCGCCGCGAACTGCTGGCCCGAGCGCTGGAAGGAGCGCCGCCGGTGGAACGGGTGGCGGCCGCGCCGGCGAAAAAGAAGGAAACCAGGGCTGAAGCGGCCCAGGCCGCCGCCCCGGCCAAGATGGCCAACCAGCGGCAGGAAGAAAAACCGGCGCCGAAAAAGGAAAAGCCGACGGAAAAGGCCGCGAACGGTCCGGCGGCGGTGGCGCGCGGCAGTCAGCGCGACAGCCAGGCCGCGCCGGCCAACGCCACGGCCGCCGGACCGGCCGGGCAGAGGAACGACCATGGCGATGTGGCCCAGGTGGTGCGGACCGAATCGATTCTGGGAACAAAATCCGCGGCGGAGGCGCTGATCAATGAGCGACGGATGGATGAATAATCTCGCCAGGGGACTGGCGATCGGCGGTCTGGCCGCCATGCTGACCGGCCTGCTGCTGGGAGCGGTCCATAGCCAGGACAAACCCGTCCTGGCGATACCGGTCCCCGAGCCGAAGGAAGAGCCGGTCCTGCCTGCCCAGTCCCTTGGCGGCCCCGGCGGTTTTGCCGGCAGTGTCGCCGGGAGCGGCGCCGGCAGCGGCGGCTTCAGCCTGCCCGCGGGCAGCGCCGCCGGCCGCTATCAGATCGCCACCTGGGCGGCGGGCGGCGCCTACGGCGCCTTTGTCCTCGACACCGCCACCGGCGCGGCCAAGCTCGTCTACAGTTCGGGCAAGGGCGTGGGCGGCAAGGGCGTCGACAAGCTTGGCAAACCCTTTCAGCAGATGTAAAGACGAACACAAATCCGGACAATAAACAGGAAGGAAGCGGATATGAAATGGTGGAACAGATTGCGGCCGGTGGCCGAGGAGTTGATCATCCTGGCCCTGGTCCTCATCGCGGTGCTGGCGGCCAATATCGGCCATGCCGCCCCTGGATCGGTCAGTCCCCAGGGGTATGGGTTGAAAATTTTCCGTGTTGAATCGGGGTTGTACCCCTTTGTCCACGTCTACATGCGCACCTTTGACCAGGAGATGAATCCCCTGGTCAACCTCAATGTGCTCAACATCGGCATGATGGTGGAAGGCAGGGCCTACGATCCCCGCAAGAAGCAGTATGTGATTCAGCCCCTGCGCGGCCGGGAGGAGGCGACCCGCTCCATTCTGGTGCTCGATACCAACAAGATGCTGAAGGGCGCCGATTTCGAGGCCATGGTCCGGGCCGCGGCCCGCTTCATCGACGCCAAGCGGCCCCAGGACCAGGTGGCCCTGCTCGCCCTGGATAACAGCGGCGAGGGCTTTACGGTGCTCTCCGGTTTTGACCGCGAACCCTCGAGCCTCGGCCGCCGGCTGGCCGACCTGCAACCGCGCGCCGACAAGACCCGCCTGTACGACGGCATTGCCGCCGCCATGCAGATGGCGGCCAGCGCCATGGGCGGCGATTCGTCGAGCGAGGTCGGGTATGCCGTTTCCACCTCGATCGTCGTCCTCGGCAGCGGCCGGGACGACGACAGCGCCATCAGCCGCTCCGACCTGATGACCCGGATCTCCGGCCTGACGATCCCGACCCCGATCTATGCCCTGGGCTTCACCGGAACCGAGGGCCGGGACCAGCGCAATCTCCAGGCCTTGGTAAAGAATTCCTTCGGCAAATACTATCCCATGGGCAGCAGCCACGATACCCTCACCCGCAGCATCGAGGATATCCAGCACGTCATGCAGAACGACTACGTGCTCACCTTCCGCTCCTACATTCCGGTGGACGGCGGCCGGCACAACGTCAAGGTGGGGGTGGAGTATCCGACCGGCAGCGGCGTCATGTACTATGACTCCTCTTCCTTCGAGGCCATCGAGCCGCCGACCTTTCCCCGCATTCTCGAGGCCCAGACCCGGATCGACAAGGCCATTCCCGCCCTGGGCAAGGATGAGGAGCTCTATCTGAAAAATCCCTTCGCGCCGGTGGGCACCGCCCCGTCCGGAACGAAGAACTGAGCTGGTGTGATGTCGATTGCCGGTTCTCCCGGCCACCGACCCCTCACCCCGTGCAGCCTCCCCGCCTCTCAGGCGGCCGGGGGCTGCCGCGTTTTGCCGATGCCGCCGAGCGCCCATGGCCGCCCCGCCCGTCCCCGCCGCCGGCCCTGAAGAGGGAGTCGCCTTTCTGGTGGCGCTGGCCACCGGTTTCGCCCACCGGGAATACCGGATCGACGCGGGCGGCGCGGCCGTCGGCCGGGACGGTTCCTGCTGCGAGGCGGTGGTGGCCGGGGCCACGGTGTCGCGCCGCCATCTCCGGATCGTCACCGAGGGCGCGGCCTTCCGGTTGGAAGACCTCAATTCGACCAACGGCGTTTTCGTCAACGGCCGCCGGATCGACGGTTTCGTGCCGTTGCGGGACGGCGATCTGATCGGCCTGGGCATGGCGGCGCCCCATCTGCGCTTTCAGCGCCACAGCAGCCGGGAGGTGCGCTCCTTCACCCTGGCCGCGCAAAGTCAGTGGCTGATCGGCCGCGACCCGGACAGCGACCTGCCCCTGCCCGTCGATCCGACGGTGAGCGGGCGGCACGCCATCCTGGTCAACGAGGGCGGCGCGCTCCGCCTGCTCGACAACCACAGCCTCAACGGCACCTGGGTGAACGGCAGGGCCGTGCGGAGCGCCACGCTTGCGTCCGCCGACACGGTGGTCATCGGCTCGACCCGGTTCCGCCTGCACCTCGCGGCCGACGGCTCGCTGACCGTGTGCCAGCGGGAAGGCGGCCAGGCGCTCCGGCTGGAAGGGATCGGCCTGTGCCGGAGCGTGGCCGGCACAGGCGGGACCGCCCGGCTGCTGCTCGACGATATCACCCTGGCCATCGCGCCGGGAGAATTCGTCGGCATCATCGGTCCCTCGGGCGCCGGCAAGACCACCCTGCTCACCACCCTGTGCGGCGCTGTCCGGCCGGAACAGGGGCGGGTGCTTCTCGACGAAACCGACCTGGACACCGCCGCGGCCATGTTCCGCAACGCCATCGGCTATGTGCCCCAGGACGACATCCTCCATCCCGAACTGAGCGTCGAGGCCAGCCTCGACTACATCGCCCGCCTGCGGCTTTCCCCCGATCTTTCCCCCGAGCAGCGCGCCGACATCGTCGGCGGCGCCATCGAGACCCTGGGACTGGGGCAGGTCCGCCGCACCCCGATCCGCCGGTTGAGCGGCGGCCAGCGCAAGCGGGTCTCCATCGGGGCTGAACTGCTGGTCCGGCCAAGCCTGCTCTTTCTCGACGAACCCACCTCCGGGCTCGATCCCAGCACCGAGGAGCGGCTGATGCGGCACTTCCGCCGCATGGCCGACAACGGCACCACCGTGGTCGTCACCACCCATGTGCTGGCCAATCTGGACCTGCTCGACAAGGTGGCGGTGCTGGCCCAGGGGCGGCTGGTGTTTTTCGGCTCTCCCGGCGAGGCCCTCGCCTTTTTCGGCGGGAACGGCACGCCCCTGGACCGGTCGGCCCGGATCTTCGACCTGCTCATCGGCGAAGAACAGGCGCAGGCATCCGCGCGGGAGCGCGGCGGTGTCCAGGAGGAGATCGCCGACCGTTACGCCCGCTCCTTTCGCGATTCTCCCTGCCACCGCCGATACATCGTCCAGCGGTTGTCCCCGGCCGCGCGCACGCCGCCGCCCGCTGCCGACGGTGACGACAGAGAAAAACAACCAACATCCAAATGGGCGCGCGCCGCCGCCATCGGCCGCCGGCTGCGGCCCAACCTTTCGCCGGCCGAATCGTTCCGCTCCTGGCTGATCCTGTCCCGCCGCCACCTGCACATCCGCCTCGGCGCGAGCCGGCGGCTGTTGCTGTTGCTGCTGGTGCCGGCGGTGCTGGCCCTGGTGACCCTGGCGCAGCCCATGCCCGGCGTGGTGGCGGACCAGACGGTCCACGACCGCAAGGAGGCCATCGGGGCGACGGTGTCGCGCGGCGGCCCGGCCCTGGCGCTGCTGCTGAAAGAACTGCTGTCGCCGGCCGGCAGCCACGATCCCCGCCCGGTCGTCGATCTGCTCTACGGTCTGCGGCATGAAGGAGTGGCCCATTTGCCCGTGCCCCTGAGCGTGCTGTTGATGATCGTCATGACCGCCGTGTTCACCGGCACCCTGATCGCCTGTCTGGAGATTTCCTCGGAGCGGTCCATCTACCGGCGGGAACGGATGTCGCACCTGCGGATCATGCCGTATCTCGGTTCGAAACTCCCCTTTTGCCTGGCCATGACCGCAGTACAGTGCCTGGTCTTCGTTGCCCTCTGCTGGCTGCATCCGGTCCTGCGGCACCTGGCTCCCGTGCCGGTCTGGCTGGTCATGGTCGCCGTGGCCTGGAGTTCGGTGACCATCGGCCTGCTGCTCAGCGCCGTCGATCCCACCGGCGGCCGGTTTTCGGTGATGCTGGCCATTGTCGTGGTGCTGCCGCAACTGCTTTTGTCCGGCGGTTTGGGGCCCGATTTCTACGGCCGCATGGCCCCCGGCCTGCGCTGGGCGGCCGATCTGCTGCCGGCCCGCTGGGGCCTGGAAATGGGATGCACCGCCCTGTTCGGGTCGCTCGAAGGCGACGGAGTCCGCTGGATTCCCGCCCTGGTCCGCGAGGTAATTGGTTTTGACTTCGGCAGGACCGTTTATTATAGTGGCGCGCAGGCCCTCATGGCCCAATCCGTTCTCTGGCTCCTTGGCTGCGCTGGCATACTCCGATACCGCGATTTTCGATGATGGCACAGAATGCGCCGACCCTGGTCGATACGAACGTCGACAGCCGCCCGCCGGTTGTTGCCGACGACGGCGGCCTGATCGCCGGCCGGTACAGCCTGCTGCGGCCCCTGGGCGAGGGCGGCATGGGTAACGTCTACCTGGCGACCGATCGGGTGCTGGCGCGCCGGGTGGCGGTCAAGACCATTCGGGCGGAATTGAGCGGCAACGAGGAGGTCCGGGCCCGGATCAAGCGCGAGTGCCGCCTGCAGGCGGCCATCGGCACCCACCCCAACATTGTCACCCTGTACGACACGGTCGAGGAAAACGGCCACATTTATCTGGTGATGGAGTACGTCGACGGCGAGACCCTGGCCTCGCGGCTGGCCGCCTCCGGTTCCGCCGGTCTGCCGCTGGCCACGGCCCTGGACATCGTCCGCCAGATCCTGCACGCCCTGGCCTGCATCCACGAGCACGACATCGTCCATCGCGACATCAAGACCTCGAACATTCTCCTCCGCCTCCTGCCGGATGGCCGCTTTCAGGCTAAACTGACCGATTTCGGCATCGCCCGGGCCGGAATCGAACCCGGGGCCATGACCCGTCTCACCTCGCTGGGCGTGCAGGGACCGGGGACACCGGCCTACATGGCGCCCGAACGGATCGATTCCCAGGCCTTTGGCCCGGTCTGCCCGGCCACGGACCTGTACGCGGTCGGGATCATTCTTTACGAACTGCTGGCCGGCCAGCCGCCCTTCACCGGGACCATGACCGAGATCTTTTCCGGCCATCTGGTGGTGCCGCCCGCCATGACCGCTCTTCCCGCCCATCTGCCGGAACGGTTGCGGCAGGTTCTGGGCACGGCCCTGGCCAAGCGGACCGCCGAACGGTATGGGGATGCCGCCGGATTCCTGGCGGCCCTAGACGGACTCGACGATGCCCCGGCGATCCGGCTGCCCGCGCATACCGTCCAGGAGGCGGAACCGACGGTGCTGGCCCTTCCGGGGGAAGAGCCGCCCGTGGACCTCGTCGGGGCAACGGTGCTCAATCCGGCCGTGGGGCGGTCACGACAACCGTTCGGCACGAGAGCCGTGTCCCGACAGGGGATGTATGCGGTCCTCGCGTTCGCGTTCGCGGTGCTCGTGCTGGCCAGCCTGCTTCTGTTCAAGCAATTCGCTCCGACGAAGCCGGTTGTCGTCCCTGCGGCCGTGCCGCAGACGACGGTCGCTCCCGCGCCGGACATCCCGGCCGCCGCCGTTCCGGCCGATCAGGCCCCGTCACCGCCGCCGGAGGAACGTTCGGCCCTGGCGGTCGTCGAACAGGCGCGGCAGCAGAAAAACGCCGAGGCCCCGTCCTCGGCCCGCGCCGAATCCGGATCCACAGCCCAATCGTCCGCTTCCGGCCAAGCCAGCGAGTGGCAGGTGACTGAAGACCGCACCCGCAAAATCTATTGAGCCGTACCGTTGCCCTCATGCCTGACAGATTGCTTCCCACGCTGCTGGCCGCCGTCGGTCTCCTCCTGACCACCGTCTGCGCCTTCATGGTGCTCCCCGCCGGGGCCGGTACCGGCTCCGCGGTCGCCCAGGCAGGGCCGCTCGACACATTGGGAGCCTTTTTTGACGACATGGGCCGCTCGATCCGGCAGACCACGCGCAAAATCACCGGCGGGACGCCGCCGCGTCGACAGCGTCCCTCCACGCCCGCCGCTGGCGGGTTGGCCCTGAAAATCGAACGGTCCGCCCTGGTGCCGACGGAGGTCCACACAGGGGAGGAGGTGACCCTGATCCTGCGGTACGCGATCAGCGGCGCCCCGGCAAAAGGGGTGGTGGTCCGGGAAAAGAGCACGCTGGGCAGGGGCGGGAAGAACCTGACGGTCCTGAAGGACGAATCGGGCACAAAGGAAAACGGCACCTGGGAAAACACCCTGAGTTTCGCCGTGCCCGGGTCGGCGAAACCCGGTCAATACACCGTGAGCATGCAGGTCAGCGCCCAGGGGCAGACACGAAGCACGCGGCACGCATTCACGGTTCGCTGACGGCGGTCACGGTGGCTGCGCGGATCGTTGTTCCCCGGGACGGTGGTCGATGTCTCTGATGCACGGAACCTGTCATCTCGCCGGGATGGCGGCGGAGTATGCCGGTATGACCGATCCCGGCCGAATCCGGCCCAACAACGAGGACGCCCTCCTGCTTGCGCCCGAAACCGGGCTCTTCGCGGTGGCCGACGGCCTTGGCGGTCTCGACGCCGGGGATGTCGCCAGCCGCACCGCCCTGACCCGCCTCCGCCAATTGATGCCGGCCTCGCCGCCACCACCCTCCGACCGGGAGCCGTCGCACTCCCGCCTCGCCGCCATCATCGCGGCGACCAATCGCCACACCTACGAACAGCGGCTGGCCCTGGGCACCACCATGGCGACCACCCTGGCCCTGGTCTGGTTCGGCGCCTGTTCGGCCCTGGTGGCCCATGTGGGCGACAGCCGGATCTACCGCTGGCACCGTGGTGCCCTGACCCGGATCACCAGCGATCATTCCCTGGTGCACGCCCTCTGCGAGCAGGGCGCCCTGACCGAGGCCCAGGCCAGGCAGTCGCCCCAGCGGCATGTGATTACCCGCGCCATCGGTGCCGAGGCCGTGGTCCAGCCCTCGATCCAGGCGGTGACCGTGGCGCCCGGCGACGTGCTGCTGCTGTGCACCGACGGCCTGACCGGCATGGTGCCCGACGAGGCGATAGCCGCCGGTCTCCGGCAGCATCCATCCGATCCCGGCGCACTGGTCGGGCGGCTCGTCCTTCTGGCCAACGAGGCGGGCGGACACGACAATATCACCGTCATCGCCATCACGATCCGGCAGTGAAGCGACGTGCCCTTTGAGGGCACGGCCGGGCAGAAAAAAAGGGCGTTCCGGAGAACCGGAACGCCCTTTTGGGTCCTTGGGTACGGGCTGAGTTATGCGTGTTTCTTCTCAGGCGCCTTCAGGGTGGTCAGGATGAGGACCGCAACGGCCAGGATCACAGCCGAGACGATAAAGGGCACGAAGAAGGAGCCGGTCATGGCCCTGAGTTGGCCGCCGAGATAGGGACCGGCGAAACCGGCCACGCCCCAGGCGGTGAACAGCAGACCATAGTTGGAGCCCTGGGCGGTCGCGCCGAAGTATTGCAGGGTCGTGGCCGGGAACAGGGTGAACATGGCCCCGTAGTTCCAACCGATCAGACCGGCGACAGCGGCCAGCATGGCGGCGGTTTTACCTGCCGGGAAGAGCAGGAGCATGGCAACGACCTGGAGGGCGAACAGGGCGACGAAGATTTTCTTGGTACCGATCTTGTCGGCCAGCGGGCCGATCATGATCCGGACCAGGGCGTTGAAGATGGCCAGAGTGCTGGGCGCGCCGGCGGCGGCCATGGCGATGGCCTTGGCCTGGTCGGCGGGCAGTTTGGTTGCGGCATCGAGGCCGAGTTCAGCCTTTTTCACCAGGGTCATGGCGTCGATACCGTGTGCGGCGATCAGGCCGATAACCATCAGGCCGGCAAAGGAACCGCAGAAGTAGGCGACCCACAGCAGCCAGAACTGCGGCGTTTTCTTGCTCTCTTCATACGTATAGTCGCGATAGGCTTTGGGCGCACCGGAACCACCGGCGGGAGCCGGCGGATTCCAGCCGGCGGGCTTGTAGCCGGCCGGCGGCACTTTCAGGCAGAGAGCGGCAAGGACAACCATGATGCCCATGGCGATGCCGACATATTTGAAAACGGGGAGGGCGCTGCCATTGCCGATGGTCGGCGAGTTGATCATCCAGGTGGCCATCGGCGCCATGATGAAGGAGCCGAGGCCAAGACCGACAACGGTGAAGCCGGTGGCCAGGGCGCGGCGATCGGGCCACCATTTGGGCGCCGTGGCGATCGGCGGCAGGTAGACGCAACCACCGCCAAAACCGGCGATGACACCGTAATAGAGATAGAGCAGATACAACTGGGTTTTCCCGGCAGCCTTGGCGGCGTCGCCGCCGGCGGCGATAACCGCGGGGTCCGGAGGGGTGATGGTGGAAACCATGAAAAAGCCGAAGGCCATGATGATACCGCCGATGAGGACGACGTTCCGCGGACCGTATTTGTCGCTCAAACGACCAGCAGGAAAGGTCATCAAGCCGAAGATCAGGCAGATGATGGCATAGGCCAAGGCAACGTCGGGTACCGACCAGCCGAACTGCGCCTGCAGAGGCTTGATGAAAACGCTAAACGCATACAACAATAAACCGCAAGTGGTGCTGCCTAAAAGACCTCCAAGTAATGGTATCCATCTTGGAAAAGTAGTTTGCTCTGACATTTATGCACTCCCCCTTAATTGAAGTTTAGTTGACCTGCTAGCTGCATATGTACTTTTCGTGGCTCTGGCTTGTTTCTTTCTCCTCCTTTTTTTGCTGAATTATCTTGGATTTGCCTCTCTTTTCCCTGCTTTTTCCAACGTTCCGGTGACTATAAATGAGTTGGAAAGTGCTGTCAACGAACAAAATCAAGGGGTTTGGCCCGATTTTCCCCCTTTTTTCGCCTAATTTCCGTTTAAGGCGGCCAAACAATGATGCACCATTCAGCCAGAACAACCCGAAGATGTTGGCGATTTCCCTTCCGCTTCCCGGAGGCGGTTCAAGGAGACCCACCGTTTTCTCCGGAAAACAGAAAAAAGATTGATGGCACGGCCGGGGCAGCCGGCAGCACTGATGCGCGAATTTACAAAATTCCTGACCGGAATGCCGCCGCACGGGGGTGCCGCCACAGGCCGCCATCGCGGTGACCAGTCGCCGGAAAGCGACTTGTCGGTGTCCGGCCGGGCACCGCAGTGTGACGGCTCTTGCCATCCCGGCCCCGGTCAACTATCATGACAGCCGGCATTGTTCTTCACTTCCGCCGTCAGCAAGGGGGCGCGCCATGGCCGACAGTCTCTACATCGCCAACCTGGAAAAAGAAAGCGGCAAGCTGGTCGTCACCCTGGGCGTCATGGAACTGCTCTCCCGGCGGATCGACCACGTCGGCTTTTTCCGGCCGATCATTCCCGGGGACGGCAGAAACGACAACGACATCGACCTGATCAAGCAGCGCTACAACATCAGCCTGCGTTTTGACGAGATGGCCGGCGTCAGCCACGAACTGGCCCGCACCATGATCGCCGAAGGCGAGGAGCTGCTCCTGTTCCGCGAGATCGTCCGCAAGTTCAGCGAGGTCCGCAAGAAGTGCGATTTCCTCCTGTGCGAGGGGCCGACCATCGTGGGCATGTCCGATGCCTTCGACTACGACATCTCCATCCGCATCGCCCGCGAGCTGGGCACGCCCACCCTCCACGTGGTCAACGGCCGCGACCGCACCATTGAGGAAATCGAGGAAAACATCGGCGTGGCCGAAAAAATCTACGAGCAGTACCAGTGCCCGCTGCTGGCCATCTTCGTCAACCGGATCGATCCCGCCCTGCTGGCGGCGGCCGAGACCGAGATCCGCGCCCACCACCGCGACAAACCTTATCGGCTCGATTTCCTGCCGGAGATGGCGGGATTCAGCATGCCGACCATGGAGGAAATCACCCAGGAACTCGGCGCCCGCCATTTCAGCGGCCCCCGTTCCGGCATGCAGCGCGACGTGCACGCCATCAAGGTGGCGGCGATGAGCCCGGCCAACTACATCGATTTTCTCGAGGAGGACGACCTGGTGGTGACCGCCGGCGACCGGCCGGACATCATTTTCGCCACCCTGGGGGCCATCGCCTCGCGCCACTACCCCTCGCCTGCCGGTCTGCTTCTTTCCGGCGGCATGGAGCCGAGTCCGTCGATGGTGAAACTGCTCGACGGCATCAACGGCCTGGCCATGCCGATTTACCTGATGGACGGCGACACCTACAGCGTGGCCCGGCGGGCCGGCGAAATCAGAGGGACCCTGCGGCCGCACAACGAACAGAAGACCAACCGGGCCCTGGGCGTGTTCGAAAGCCATGTTGACACCGCCGGCCTGGAGCAACAGGTGATCCAGACCAAATCCGCCACCATGTCGCCCCTGATGTTCGAGTATTCGCTCTTTCAACGGGCCCGGAGCATGCGCCGCCACATCGTTTTGCCCGAAGGCGAGGAAGAGCGCATCCTCCAGGCGGCCGAGATCCTGCGCTCCCGCGAGGTGGTCGACCTTACCCTCCTGGGCGACGCGAAGATCATCCGCAGCCGGGCCGCCTCCCTGGGTCTGAAGCTCCAGGACGTGGCCATCATCGATCCCCGCACCTCGGAGCTGCGCGAGGAATTCATCGAAAGCCTCTACCAGGCGCGCAAGCACAAGGGGGCCACCCGCGACTACGCCCGCGACGCCATCAACGATGTCAGCTACTTCGGCACCCTGATGGTCCATACCGGCCGGGCCGACGGCATGGTGTCGGGCGCCATTCACACCACCCAGCACACCGTGCGGCCGGCGTTCCAGATCATCCGCACCCGGCCGGATGTGCTGGTGGTGTCCAGCGTGTTTTTCATGTGTTTCGAGACCAGGGTGCTGGTCTATGGCGACTGTGCCGTCAACCCCAACCCCACCAGCGAGGAGCTGGCCGAGATCGCCATCCGCTCCGCCGAGACCGCCGCCATGTTCGACATCGAGCCGGTGGTGGCCATGCTGTCCTACTCCAGCGGCGATTCCGGCCAGGGCGAGGATGTCGACCGGGTGCGGCAGGCGGTGCTGCTGGCCCGCCAGCGGCGGCCCGAGCTGAAGATCGATGGCCCGATCCAGTACGACGCGGCCATCGATCACGCGGTGGGCAGCCAGAAGATGCCGGAGAGCGAGGTGGCCGGCCGGGCCAGCGTGTTCATCTTCCCGGACCTCAACACCGGCAACAACACCTACAAGGCGGTGCAGCGCTCCTCCGGGGCGGTGGCCATCGGCCCGATCCTGCAGGGGCTCAACAAACCGGTCAACGATCTCAGCCGGGGCTGCCTGGTCTCTGATATCGTCAACACCGTGGCGATCACCGCCATCCAGGCACAGGCCCTGGTACGGTAGCCGCAGGCATCGTAAGCGCCTGCGGAACGATGCCGGACATTCACTTTTTTCATCAGGAGGCGCGACCATGGCAGAGGAACACGACGACAGGGTAGAGGTATTGGCACAGATCCGCCAGGTGCTGGATGCGGCCGGGGCCAACGACCTCGACGCCATTTACGACCACCGGGCGGCCATTGTCGCCATGTACGCCCAGGCGATGGCGGAATTCCACTTCGAGGAGGCGCAGTTGGACTGGCTCAACGAGATCCTGGCCTCGGTCGAGATGGACGATATCGCCTCCTGCCGCCGCCTGCTCGGCCAGGAGACGGACACGGACACCCTGTTTCTCGCCACTCAGTTCGCGGCCCTGATGGCCGGTTTTTTCCATCATGACGAGCTGTTGACCGTGGTCCAGGCCATGGGCTTAGAGGCCCTGCTCAAGGCGATGGCGGCCGGCGGGGAGTAACCGCCTGCCTTGGGCTGTCTCTGGACGGAAGCCGTCGTTGCCGTGCGTCCCGAAACCTTGCCGGGAGGTCGCCATGCCCATCGCCGCCTATGCCCTCCATGCCCGCGGCCTGCTCCGCGAGCGCGCCGACAGGGCTCACCGGATGCTGGCCTGCTGCACCCTGTGCCCCCGCCGCTGCCGGGTCGACCGGCTGGCCGGCGAGACCGGCCGCTGCCGCACCGGGGCCCTGGCCCGGATCGCCAGCTACGGCCCCCATTTCGGCGAGGAAGCGCCCCTGGTCGGCGTGGGCGGCTCCGGCACCGTCTTTCTCGCCGGCTGCAACCTCTGCTGCTGCTTCTGCCAGAACTATGACATCAGCCAGGGGAGCGATTCGGGCCAGGAGGTCGACGCCCGCGGCTTTGCCTCGGTCATGCTCGAATTGCAGGCCATGGGCTGCCACAACATCAACCTGGTCACCCCCAGCCATGTGGTGCCGCAGATTCTGGCGGCGCTCATTCCCGCCCTCGACGCCGGCCTCGACATCCCCGTGGTCTTCAACTGCAGCGGCTACGAAAGCGCCGAAACCCTGGCGCTCTTGGCCGGCGCGGTCGACATCTACATGCCGGATGTCAAGTTCTGGCGGCCGGAGACCGCCAATCGCTATGCCGAGGCCCCGGATTATCCGGAGCGGGTCCGCGAGGCCCTGGCGATCATGCACCGCCAGGTCGGCGACCTGGATATCGGCCCCGACGGCATCGCCCGCGCCGGCCTGCTGGTCCGCCACCTGCTGATGCCGGGGCTGCTCGCCGAAACGGAGGCGATCCTCGGCTTCATCGCCACCACTCTCTCCCCGGCCACCTACGTCAATCTCATGGCCCAGTACCATCCCTGCGGCCGGGCCGGCCAGCACGAGGAACTGCGCCGCACCGTCACCGGCGAGGCATACCGCCGCGCCCTGGACACGGCCCGGACTCTCGGCCTCACCCGGCTCGACCGGCCCGATCTTGCCCGGCTGCTGCGGCGCTTGGGCCTGTGAACGCCATGCCGGGCCGGAAGGATTCCCGGTCAACGGCTCCACCCGCACCCCGTTGATTTCGTTTTGACGAAGCGGATTGCCGCTGCTACCATGAATGCAGGTTGAGCATTCCGGCCGCGGGCATCGCCACAAAAGGACAACGCTTGCCTCAGGGAGCCGGCTCTCGACCGGGAACCTTCCCGTTGAATTCAAGGAGAAAAGGATGAATGTTGGCACCTTTGCCGATTCGGTCGGTCAGCTCATCGAAAAGACGCACTTGGTGGAACAGGTCAAGACGGTCGATGTCGCGGGTTTGTTCACCAACCCGTGGTTTCTGATCCCCTTCATCGTGCTGGCCGGCTACCTGCTGTACAAGAAGGCCTTCCGCGACATGATCATTCTGGGTGCCCTCATCGGCGCCTGGTATGCCTCGGGGACGCCCTACATGCAGACCCTGGTGGTCGACGGCCACCTGCAGGTGGGCAAGGTGCTGCCGGTTCTTTTTGGCGGGGCCGCCCTCCTGGGGCTGATCATCTATCTTCTGCTGGGCCGTTCCGATTGAGCGGCATCGGTCCGGCATCGCCGGACATCCCGTAATCCGCAGCCCGTCCGCTTTCAACCCGCCGCTGGAGCATCATGGAATACCGTAACGCGATTTTCATCGTCACCGAGGAGCGCTCCTGCCCGATCTACAACGTCGGCGAGGAATTCAAGGTGGAGCAGGCGGCCCTGACCGTTCCCGAGGGCAAGCCCGTCTGCCTGCTGATGGTGCGCGAATTGTTGAAGGCCGTGGCCGAGAAGAAAAGCATGGAGCGGTTTTCGCCCATCGGGCCGCAGCGGGTCAAGTTCGAGTGCGGCGGCTGCACCGGCCTGATCCGGTTCGAGTTCAAGAAGGAAAAGGATTTCGCCACGCTGCAGATGAAGCTGCTGGCCGTGGCCGAGCAGAAGGCGCGGATGCGGCATCTGGACCGGTTCTACGATGTGCTGCGCAAGCTGGAGATTTTCGAGCCGCTCAACGAAGACAGCCTGCGCGATCTCACCGCGCAGCTCCAGTTGAAGGAATTCGAGGCCAATAAAATCGTCCTCAAGAAGGGCGAGCCGGGGACCAGCCTCCATATCGTGCTCGAGGGCCGGGTCGCGGTCATCGGCGACGAGGGCCAGACCCTGTCCGAGATGGGCGTGGGGGAAATCTTCGGCGAAATGAGCCTGTTGTCCGGCGAGCCGATCACCACCTCCATCCACTCCCGCGAAAAGACCCGCCTGGCCACGCTCTCCAGCAAGGATTTCAAGCACGTCCTCAATCGCTATCCGGTGCTCCAGGTCTTTTTCTACCGGATGCTGGTGGAGCGCGCCCAGGCCAACACCATGCGGGCCGGCACCATCAGTTCGGGCATGACCGGCCGGCTCTCGGAGATCAACCCGGTGGAACTGTTCCAGTTGATCAATTCCAGCCAGAAAACGGGCAAGGTGCAACTGACGCTCGACGACGGCAGCGCGGTGGTGGCCTTCCACGAAGGGGAACTGGTCGACACCCGCTATCGGGAGCTTGCCGGCAAGGATGCCTTCTTCGCCCTGCTGGCGAAAACCGACGGCAATTTCACCTATACCGGCGGCCTCACCGACGAGGAGAAGACGCTGCCGGTGGTCGGCGGGTTCATGGGCCTGATCATGGAAGGCATGCGGCGGGTGGACGAAAAGGAGGTCTGAGCCGCCCCCCTCTTCACGGGGCGCTTCCGCGTCCCGCGTTTTCCCCGTCTATCCGGCCGCCGCCGGTATTCCTCCGGCGTGGTCGCCTCCCGACGCAGCCGCACGTTCCGGCGCTGTTCCAGAGAACGCCGGGGAGCTTTTCCCCGATCAGGAATACTGCGGAATTATTTGGAATCCTCCGGCGCTTCCGTTATATGTCTGGACAGATAGAAGGATTGCGCCACGATGAACGCCAGCGTCAGGCCGAGCATGCCGAACAGTTTGAAATTGACCCAGGTATCGCGGTCATAATAGGTCATGACATAGAGATTGATCCCGCCCAGGATACAAAAGAAGGCTGTCCAGGCGAGATTGAGGCGGCGCCAGACCGGCGGGGGCAGGGTCAGGTTGCTTCCCAGCAGGCGCTCGATGGCGGTTTTCCGGCCCACCACCTGGCTGAGCAGAAAGGCGCCGCCGAACAGCCAGTTGATCACCGTGGGCTTCCACTTGATGAACTGCTCGTCGCGGAGGAAAAGGGTGAGCCCCCCGAAGACGAGGATGATGGCCAGGGTGGCCAGTTGCATCGTCCCGACCTTGCGGGTCGTGAGCCACAGCCAGCCGCACTGGACGACGGTGGCCGCTATGGCCACCCCGGTGGCGATGTAGATGTCGAACAGTTTGTAGGCGATGAAAAAAAGCAGGACCGGAAGGAACTCGAACAGGAATTTCATGGATGCGGAGCAATGGCTGCGGCTGTGCGGGCTATGGAAGGCAGTGAGCCGGATCAGGTGCCTTGCCGGTTGGTTCTGGCCGGCGAAAAAATGGTTCCCCACCTTTTAAACGTTCTTTCCCGCTTTTGCCATCGGGAATGCGCGTCAGCGGAAACGGACCCGGAAAATCGGACACGCTCGGACACGCCGGTGCGGTGGAAAATGTGCTACCACTCCCGTCCGAAACCGGGCATAACAAAAAAAGAATACGGCAAAAACGGGATGGGAGCTTCGGCGGCCCGCACGACGGGAGCGTGCGGTTGCCATTGTCGGCCTGCCCGGTCAGCGAGGCCCGCAGGTGGAGGTACGCCGCCTGAACGGACAGCGCCGCACCTGCAGCGGCCCGCCGAGAGTGGGGCAGGTGCCCCTGGGCGACGGATTCAAATACGGACACAAGCGGACACGAGGGACATGCACGGAACGGAACACACCGGGGCGAACGCCCGGAGGAGGACGATGCGGGCCGGTATGATGGGACTGTTGGTTCTGCTGTTGGCGCTCGCCGCCACGGCGATGGCCGACGAACGCGCGCTGCGCAAGGCCCGCCTCATGCCGATGTGGAGCCCCCAGGCCCAGTTCGCCGGTTATTACATGGCCCGGGAACAGGGCATCTATGCCCGCCATGGCCTCGATATCGACATCCTCGAAGGCGGTCCCGGCCGGTCGGCCGTGGAATCCCTGACCGCCTGCGAGGCCGACTTTGCCGTGCTCTGGTTGGCAACCGCCCTGCAGCAGGACGCTGCCGGCCCCAGGCTGGTCAACCTGGCCCAAATCGTCCAGCGGTCGTCGCTGATGCTGGTGGCCAAGAAGGCGAGCGGCATCGCCGCGCCCCACGATCTCATGGAGAGAAAAGTCGGTCTGTGGAACGGCGAATTGTCGTTGCCGATCCTCGCCTTTCTCGACACGTATCGCCTGCGCGTCCGGCGCATCCCCCAGGCCTATACCGTCAATCTCTTCCTGCTGGACGGCATCGATGCCGCTTCGGCCATGTGGTACAACGAATACCACACCATCCTCAGCGCCGGCGTCAATCCCGACGAACTGCAGGTCTTTTCGCTCCACGAACACGGCATCACCTTCCCGGAGGACGGACTCTACGCCCTGGAGCGGGCCTATCGCAAGGACCCCGCCCTTGCCCGGGCCTTCGCGCAGGCCTCGCTGGAGGGATGGCGCTACGCCTTTGATCATCCCGAGGAGACCATCGAGGTGGTGCTCCGCATCATGCGGCAGGCCAACATACCGGCCAGCCGGGCCCACCAGCGCTGGATGCTGGCGCGGATGCGCGACCTGATCGTCCCGGCGGACGCCGATGGCGTCATGGGCCGCCTGCAGCCGGCCGCGTATGAGGCCGCCGGCAGGATACTGCGCGATCACGGAGGCATCGCCACCGTTCCGGACTACGAAACCTTCACCGGAGGCGACGATGCGCGCAACTAAAAGCATTGCCTCGACCTTTACCCTGGTCGTTTCGGTGTGTACCATCCTGATCTTTTCCGTCACCATCGGCTCTTTTTATTATCGTTCCCGGGTCGCCCTGAAAAAGGAGATGAGGAACGATGCCGCCAACCTGGTGCTGGCCTCGATATACCGGGTGGAAACCACGCTTCATGCCATTGGCAAGGTGACCGAGGGTATGGCCCGTTCCCTGGAAATGGGCGAGTACACCGACCAGGGCCTTGCCGCCCTCCTGAAGGACACCCTTGCCGACAACGGCGACATCCATGGGTTGGGCGCGGCCTTCGAACCCGATCCCGCCTTCAATCCCCCCACGCCCATTGTTCCGTATTTTTTCCGGCAAGGCGACCGCCTGATCTTCGACCCGGTAGACAGTTCCCAGTATCCCAACCGGGATTGGTACCAGATCCCCAAGGAATTGGGCAGAAAGGCCTGGAGCGAGCCGTACTTCGACAGTGGCGGCCACGGGATACTGATGACCAGTTGCTCGGTCCCCGTTTTTCTGGACAACGGTCGCGAAAAAGTCGTGCGCGGCGTGGTGGTGGCGGATGTCTCCCTGGAATGGTTGACGAAGCTGATGGCATCCATCCGGGTGCTGGAAACCGGGTACAGTTTCCTGCTTTCCCGCAACGGCACCTTTCTCACCCATCCGAACCGGGACCTGATCATGAACGAAACCATCTTCAGCCTGACCGAATCGCTCGACAGACCGGAACTCCGCGAACTCGGCCGGAAGATGGTGCGCGGCGGGTCCGGCCTCGCCGCCTACACCGATCTCCGCGGCATGCGCGCCTTGATGTATTACGCGCCGGTGCCCTCCACCGGCTGGACCCTGGGGGTTGTCTTCCCCGAGGCGGAGTTGTATGCGGACGTGCGCAACCTCACCCTCGTGGTCGCCGGCATCGCCCTGGCCGGCATTGTGCTCCTGACCGCCGCGGTGCACTGGATCGCCCGCAGGGTGACCGCCCCGCTCGGCGCGCTGGCCGAGGCGACGGAAGAGATCGCCTCGGGCAATTTCGACGCCGCGCTGCCGGCCGTGCGCAGCGGCGACGAGGTGGGCAAGCTGACCTTCGCCTTCGCGGCCATGACCGGCGCGCTCAAGGACTACATCCGCGACCTGACCGAAACCACCGCCGCCAAGGAGCGCATCCAAAGCGAGCTGAACATGGCCACCGACATCCAGGCCAGCCTGCTGCCCCGACTGTTCCCGGCCTTTCCCGACCGGCCCGAGTTCGACATCCATGCCCTGATGGACCCGGCCAAGGAGGTGGGCGGCGATTTCTACGACTTTTTCTTCATCGACGACACCAACCTCTGCTTTCTGGTGGCGGACGTGGCCGACAAGGGCGTGCCCGCCGCCCTGTACATGATGGTGGCGAAGACCCTGCTCAAGGCCGAGGGGCAGCGGCTGGGGGAGCCGGACCAGATTTTGGCCGGCGTCAACCGGATTCTGGCCGCCGACAACGACAGCTGCATGTTCACCACGGTGTTCTGCGCCATCCTCGACACGGCAAGCGGCGAGGTCCGCTTCGCCAACGCCGGCCACAATCCGCCGGTGCTGATCAGCGCCGGCCGGGCGCGGAGCTTGCCGGTCCAGGCGGGATTCGTCCTCGGGCCTATGGAGGATGTGGCCTATACCGCCGAACGCATTGTCCTGCGGCCGGGCGACACGCTCTTCCTCTATACCGACGGCATCACCGAGGCCCGCAACCGGAACGAGGAACTGTACGGCCAGAAACGGCTGCTGGAGGCTTTGCAGGCGGTTGCCCGGCAGGAACTGGCCGGGATGATCCGCGCCATCCGCGCCGAGGTCGCCCGCCATGCGGCCGATGCGCCGCAATCCGACGACGTGACCATGATCGCCATCAGGTACAAGGGACCGGCGGGCAGTGCCTGAAATCGCCCGCCGGGAAGAGAAGGGGAGTCCCCTCGACCTGAGGGGAAAACCACGCGGCGGGCGCTTGGCCCGCGCACCAGAATGGGAGAAAAGACGATGAAGGGTTGGAGGTGGGCGCGGTGGCGCGTCCTTGCAGTGGGCGGGCTGGCGCTAGGGCTGCTGGCCGGGTCCGCCTGGAGCGACGGCTACCAAGCGGGCGTGACGGCAAAGGTGCTGTGCAAGACCACGGTTACCGGCAATGGCCAGCCGATCGCGTATCCTCAAACCGACAAGGCCGAGGTCACCGCCATGACCGTGGAATTGGCGCCGGGGGCCAGCACCGGCTGGCATGCGCATCCAGTGCCGGTCTATGCTTATGTGGTGTCCGGCACCCTATCCGTGGAACTGGAAGACGGCACCTCCCGGACCTTCGGCCCGGACGAGGCGGTGATCGAGGTGGTGAACACCCTGCACAACGGCAGCAACCGGGGTGCCGAGCCGGTCAAGCTGGCCGTGTTCTACCTCGGGGTTGCAGGAATGCCCAATGTGGTCACGCCGGCGCAGCCGGCTGCGGTCCCCCGACAGGCGCCCAAATGACCGATGACAAGGGCGGTTGCTCCGTGGCCGCATCGTGCAATGCAAAAGCCGTAACCAGTTGAAATGGTTACGGCTTGTTTTGTTCAGCGAAGCAGGGATTCGAACCTCCATTATAAATAATTGATATTACTTAATTTGAAAACATATAATTTCCGATCTACCCACATTTCTACCCACAGCGGAATACATGTCGCATTCATGACGTTTTCTTGACGTCTCACCGCTTCAAGCTCTCATCCCGCATCCTCTCCACCCAGGCGTGCAAATCCTCGGGCAAGGCAAGCCACCTGCCCCTCTCTTCGATCTTGAAAGCCGGAAGGCCATGTTCCTTGACGTAATGGGGCAAAAGCCGCCAATGGATGCCGACAGCTTCAGCAATGGCCTTGGCGCCGCAAAAAACGATTGTCTTCATGCTTTATCCGGGGCCGGAAGGTTCAGGTAAAAATTTCCCGTTCGATCTCAGCGAGTCGTTCGGTGCGAAATTATTTCGCACCGAACGATTCCCGGTCGGAGTACGTACTCCGACCGACTCGGCGCGTGCAGACTCAGGGACCGATGGGGCGGTAAGATGATAGATCGCGGTTGCTCCGACATTATGTCGGAGCAACTTTTCGCCTCCGTTGCGCCAGGCGTGCCGACAGGCAATCCATTCGTGCCTTGTGCGCCGCTTCGGCCGTTCCGTCGAGGATGTTTTGGAGTTCCTCTTGGTGGTGCGTGATATTTTCCGTCAGGTGGTCAACGGCGTAGGCAACCGTCATGACCGCCTTTGAGCCGAGTTCCCGGCGGTAGTGTGGATCGATGGACGTGTCGTTCATCATCTCGGCCAGGGTGATCAGCATGCTTGTCAGGCCCTGGATCGAGCAGTTGGTGGCCTCGATGCGGTCAAGGCCGTCCTCGGTCCATTGCATTTCTTGGTCGCTGAGGGTGCGGGTGGGGTGGGTGGAATTGTTCATGGCGAAAGCTCCGAGAAAGAATTTTGAGCCCTTCCACGTCGCTAAACGCAAAAAGGGCGGCGGTATGCGGGTTAGCGAACCGGCTCTCGGAACCGGCAGGCACGAGGCCTCCCACACACCACCGCCCAAAGACAATTTTCCCATCTGTGGGGGAAAATGAAAAGAGCAATGCCATGCTGTGGACGCAAAAAAACCGCCGAACATGAAAAATGGTGGCGGTGCGTCCGCCGAGAAGTCGGGTCGCTAAACCCGGCCACGCCTTTTTTTGACGCGGCATAAGTATAATCGCTTGGATCGGACGGATTGTCAATGAAGATTTGGCGCTCTGCACTTTGCGGCGCGTCGCCGCCAAGAAAGGGTGCGGCTTTGGTGAGCTCGAGGAGAGCTATAGCTGAAATGTCTGAAATGTTCGCAGCTGCGGACATTTGTCCGAAAGTTTCAGCTTCTTTTTGACGACGCTGAAAACTTTTCCTCCTCTTTCTCTTCTTCGATGATTGCATTGAGCGCGTCCCCCACTATTTTTCCCCATGGGGTGAAGAGGAGGCGCAGTATTCCGATGAAGGCATACCAGCAAAGCCCGAAAAAAGGGATGACAAAGAAAATCAAAGCAATCGTGGTCGTGCTCGGCTGAATCAGATCGCAGAGTAGCCAGGCAGTCGGCCCAGCGAGCAATAATAGAATAAACCACCCAATATTCCAACGCATGGCGGCAACCAAGATAGAAATCATCGTTACAGCGGTGACCACTGAATTTGACAGAAGGTTACGCGCTGCCGGCGCAGCTGTCAATGGACTTGAAGGGTAGGGGGGCTTGGATTCGCAATGCTGGCCAGAGGCATGAACACCGATAGGCCCTATTTCGCGCTGTGGCGGCCCGAGTTCGATTTTTGAGTCATGGGCAAGGGTGAATGCGAATGGTGGCGTTTCGAAAGCGGACGCGGAAATGGATAATTTCAAACTCGTAACCAGCGACAGGTCGAGGCGCGATACACCCGCAGCTGAGGCCGTCTGGGAAGGACCCATTTTCATGTCACCGATCAGCGACAGGGCGCGAGGTGTCGCCGATCAACTCCAAGCCATCGCCAATAGGTTGCCTTCAACGGGTCGCCTGGTGCTCGGAAGCGTGGGGTATAGCCATAGTCATGAAAAGTGGCTCCGCACTTCCCGCACCAACCGGCACCATTCGAGAACTTAAGGTCCACTCTTCCCTGGCAAATCGGGCAGGGGAACACCCCGTAGTTCCCCCCCGCCTGCGAGATCTTCACGAAAACTTTGCTCATCTTGTCAGCCTCTCCTTTGGGCAATCGGCCACTGGAACGACGCCTTGGACCCGCTGCCAATGTGCCTTGTCCTCTCCGAAGCAGCACCAGGGCGTCACACCCCGGCCCGGCACCGTTAGTCGCTGATAGTGCTCGCAGCGGGTGGAGCACTGCACCACTTGTACCCATGTCCCTTCGCCTTCACCGGTGTCCGAGTAGACCTGCACCCAAAAATACTTTGGCTTCATTGCTTCATCTCCTGATGTTGAAACCCCATCCGGGGGATGGTTATCCCCCGGATGTCCTCGCGGGCTTCCGACTTTGCCCCGCTGGTAGTCGGCACCAGCCTTGAAGGGATGAGGTGTCCCCAATGCCGAAGGCGCCGGGGAACGAGGGCGGCCCCGTTCAAGTTGTCCGCCCTCGCTATACCGTTAAAGCGTCCAGCATGGCCGCGAATGATTCCGGATGCCGCACCGCCACGTCGAAACTCAGAAACGCAGTGACATGTACCTTGCCGCTTGCGGAGTCGCTGTACGGATCTACGATGATGTCGAGCCCACCCCACATGCCAATCAACAGGTCTGCCCAGTTGCCGCAGATGATGGCGGAGCAGTCTGTGGCAGTGCCTTTGGTCAGGTTGCTCGGCACCTGATTACTGATGCCGCAACGCATACCAGCCGCAAGGGTAAAGCCATCCTGCCCCGGTAGGTTTTGAATGACGAATTCGCCGGTATCGGTGCCCTTATCAACAGTCATCAGCTTGGCGCAAACCTTGCTGTTGGTCAGGAAAGCCATGTTGCCCGCATCGGCGTTGTCGTTGGCGATCTGTGCCCACAGTCCCACCATGTCCCCATGGGACGGAGCCGCGCCGTTCTCGCCGCCTGCAACCACACCGATACCCGAAGTGTTCAGGATGCCAAGGGGCTGGTTGTTTGTGCCGGTGCCGTTGATGGCCGCCAGGTCAACACCCAGGGCGAGAATCTTGCCAAGGTCCTGCCGGACAAACTGCTCCATATCGATCGAGGCCTGGAGCAGGGCTTTCCGGCTGTAAGAGGTCCGCGCCCCGATGGTATAGGGGGTGAGCAGGATCTGATCAAAGCTCGCATCGGAAGCGGGGATGTCGTCACCCTCCCCGATGTAATACGGCGCCGAACTGCCGGTCTGTCGGGGGATTGCAACGTCCCCTATCAGGTTGGTTAGGATAGTCGGGCCCAGGTTCATAACCATGGAACGGTTCCGCAGAATATCTACGAACGATCCCGCGAGCAGGTTGGTGGCGACGGTATGGCCGCCGGCGGTAGCTGTGCCCACGGTCAATTCGCGCTCTTGGGGCTGCCCCATGGGTACGGCAAAGCCGCGAAATTGACGCTCCTTGCCAAACTCCTTGCCGAGCCTGTGGCTGACTTCAATTTCGCGCTCGGCGCCGATATGGGATCCGGGGATCTGGCTGGCGATCAGGCGGGCGATGCTGAATTCCTCCGCCTGCCGCTGTTGGCGAAGGGCTATCCCTTCCCGGGAAAAGTTCTCTACGGGTTTTGGCTGTTCCATCTTGCCCAAGACATGAGCCCGGAAGCCGTCAAGGCTGGTGCCGTCCTCGATAGCCTTGGCCGCGTCGGCCTCGAAACCGTGCTGTTGACCAACGGCTAGGATAGACCGCACGCGGGAACGTTCGGCTTCAACGCCGGTCTGGTTGCTGGTGGCCTGTTGCTGGTTGTTGGTGGTGATATTTTCGTTATTCATTTTTTGCTCCATAGAGTTGTTGCTGTGATTCCGCCCCACGCCGACGGTAGTGTCAGCGGGGACGCTTACTAGGCTGGCCTCGAATGGCCGCCACTTCATGCGGAAAACCTCGACGCCGTTGTCATCCGCGCCGGTCAGTTCCGCCTTTTCGACCTCGTACCCGACCGAAATGTTTTTTCGGATACCGTCGATAACATCCTGGTAAATTTCCTCGGCCTTGGCCGACTTGGAAAATCTGATCAAGGCCCGGCCTTTGCTGTCCGCGCCGATCCATGCTTTTTCAATAACCGCAATCTGCTGACGGTGATCGTGGTCGAGCAGGACTGGAGCTCGGCCCGACGCCATGAACTCCATATTGACCTCGCCGGATCGGTGGCCAAGGACCTCCCACCCATACCAGCGCCGGTATGGATCCTCGCTTGAGAAGGCGATCTCGACCGTGCGGCGTTTTTCATCGATTGTTCCCCGGACCTCTGCTGTCCGGTAAAACTGTCCCTCAAGTATTCTTCGCTGGAAATTATCCATGTTTTACCTCTTCAATTTTTCACGAAACTTTTGTTCATCATCTTGACCCCGATTTTCTCGGAGTCCCTGTCCGAAATGCATCCGATTTGCGGAGTCCGGTCCAGTTTTCATGCCCCCAGGCACACAGGGCCGCAAAACTGCAAAGCTGAAAACTGGGCCAGAGCTACGAGCGGGGGTGGTGGCCCGTAACCACCTGTAAACACACGGCTATGCAGTTTTGTTAGTTTATTAGTTTATTAGTATTCCCCTGGGTGTGCCTGGGGGGCTGGAAAAAACTCAGTTTTGCAGCCAACGATTTTTTTAGAGTTTTGCAAAACTGGATTCCTCAAACATGGGGACTTGCTCCGGCGGCCGCGTGACCGCCGCCAGACTGTACGAATATCGGTTGTGCGCACCAACCGTGAACCAAAACCTGCGCCCTTCTTTTTGGAGTAAGTCCGCCCGCTCGGAGTTCCGTACGATCAGCTCCCTAGTTCGCTTGGCCACCGCCCCTGTCAGGTCACAGACACGGTTCACAAGGGCCTGTTGTGCGCAGCCACCCATCTCCTCCAGTGCTGCCGTGGCGGCCTCAAGTATTTCCTCGTCCGTCGTCTTCAGCGCGGCGGTTTGGCCCGGATCGCCCAACGCCAGCGGGAATTTGTAAAATGTGATTTCGCGTTCCGGCGAAATATGAAACGAGAACGGGTGGAATATCCCTCGCGTTTTGGCGTTCCGGTCCGGGTCCACCACCGTGGTCACATCAATGCCATCATTCGCATTTTTGACGCGCTCGAAAATGATGAGGTCGTCCGAGTCGTTTCTTACATCTCCGGTCCCTTCCGGGATCAGGTGCCCCTCAGCTGAGCGATATTTGTTGGCGTGTGCCAGGAGAACCACCGTCGCACCGCGAGCGGTCAACTTGCGACACAATTTGAAGAAGTTTTTGACGTCATCCTTTTGCATCAGGTTGGCAAATTTTTTCAACGTGTCGAGGATGAAGACGAATCCGTCCAGGTCACTGTCGCCATCGGCGATCTGTTGAAGCGTATTTTTCAACCCGTCAATGCTGGTACCGACGTTTGCATCGGGATTCAAAAACCTGAACCCGTGGCGCTCGGCTATCTCGAGCATTTGCGGATGGTCCGATACCGGCGAGTCGCAATCGAGATAGAAGACCTTGCACCCTTTTTCGGACAGCAAGGGCGCGACGTGGCGAAAGAAAAACGCTGTCTTGCCCCCGCCCGGCTGCGCGACGACCACGAGGATATGGCCCTTGATCAAAAGATTCGGTATCAAAAATTCTTCCTTGCCTAGCCTGCCGGCGTATTCCTTGCTCACGGCGAAAGCCTCCAATAGCTGGACGGGGTTGATTTTTTGTGAGGCGGATGGCTCCACCCCCGCCGCCTGGCTACCCGCCTCCATCCCCTGGCGGCTCAGCTCGCGAGCCGCTGCCGTGAAATCGCCACCGAACCTGTAATGCGTGTAAAAAGCGAACTTGCTCAAAGGCTTCATCGCAGGAAGCGGGGTCGAGGTGCTGAAGACGAACAGCCCTTGGTCATTCAGGGTGGCCGAAGTGGAGCCGTCGTTCTTCCCCGGCCGAGTCCAGTGCTCACGATCGCCCACGGTCTTGACGTAGGTCCATCCTTCGCCTTCCAGGAACGCCCGCCAGTCGGCTTCCCGGTTGAGCCCATCCCCTGGACGTTCGCCGTTGCCGTGTTCGGTTCTGGCGGGCTGTTGCGGGGCCTGTTGCCCCGCCTCGTCAAAAGAACGGGCGATTCCATGGAAAAGAAGGTCGCGCTCCTCCGGCGTGAGCACAGGGGGCGCTTGAGGGCTTCCATGAAGGGCGTACCCCTTGGAAGGCGCCACCAGGAAATATCCTCCCTCGCCTCGGGTCTCGATGAACACGTCCTGACGGAGCTTGCCCTGGTCGTCCTTGTAGCGGGCGGACATGGCCAGCTTCTGGTTGCCGCCGACCGGCCCGGAGCACCGAAACAGAACGTGGAAACCGCCGCTCGGAGTGTTTTGCCACGCGGTCAGTTTGCCGCGCAGGGCCGGGTTGACCGATTCCACGGTGTCCAGAAAAGGCTGAAAGAGGTCGGGCTTGTCGAAGTCCAGGCATTCAAGATTGCCGGAAATGGTGCCGCCTACCATGGCAACCTGGCACCCGTTGATGAAATGCTGCCGAGACTCTTCGGCGGACATGCGGCGCTTTTGGAAGGGCTCCCACTTGATGGCGGCCTTCTTGCTGCCGGGCTGGATCGGGATAACCGAAATTCCTGTAGCGAGGTACATGGTTGCGGCGCCTTGAGCGTCAAGCATGGCAACGTCACGCTTTCGGGCAGATGGTGCGACGGGTCGTTTTCTGGATCGGCTCGGCGCTGCCGCCTCCCTCACCAAGCCGCGCGATCAGGGCCTGGATGTCCGAAACCTTCCACGCCGAGCACCGAGGCGAAATCTTGATCGGTTTCGGGTAGACGCCTTTGGCGATCCCGCTCCACCAGGAGCTTTTCGAAATTGGCAAAAGGGGCGGGACACCGCGCCTTTTGTCGCCAATAATTTGATGGACTCGCAGGAATCCGGTTGAGGGCAAATCTGAACTTTTCATAGTCACCTCATCAAGAAGACTTTCGCGTTCCGGGGTGGATCGCGCTGAATTGATGGGGATTATGACCGATGGGGAGAATGCAGTTTTAGTGCAAAATATAGGGTTCTTGAAAAATAAAACAGCGAAATATCAGCAAGATAAAATTGCATGCAGATGCAATTTACATGCAATTTGAGGTGCAATTTCAGAAATTGAGGGTGACGAGGTGGGGGAAAAGGGCCTCGAGGTGGGGGACATCCCTGCTTCGCGCGGCGCCAAGGTCGCGGCAGATTGTGCGGCCAGGGAACTCTTTCTCCAAGTCCGAAAACGGCACCCCTTCCAGGGATCGCAGGAAAACGCGCATTCTGGCCGGTAATGCATCGTTGGATCTGGTCATGTGGTCCTTTTCGTAAGTGTCAACAGCGGTTTTCCACGCTGCAAGGGCGAAGGGATCGGCTGGTTTTTGAGCCGATGAAGTCGGCGGATGGCCTTGAGGCGATGGTTGTGGTGGTGGCGTGGTGGTTTTTGCGTGCTCGGCCAGGACTTTTGCAACAAAAGCACGAGTCAGGCCGGGGACTTCGGCTTGGAGCCAATGCCCAGCCCACTCCAAAGTGAGAACAGCCCGCTTTTTGTCCACCTCCAGGTGAGCGAAAAGATATCCCCGTATACCTGTCTGTAGAATATCGCGAGCCTCTTCTTTCCCCCCGCCCTCTAAGGAGGACACGTATGCCAGGTATGAGTTATCTCCCCGCCGCGCGTCGGGCCGCCATTGCTCTGTTAACCTCCATTTTTGGGCAAATATGCCACGAATATATTCATCTCCTTGTTCTTCAAATAGGTATGCATGCTCCCTTGCGATATCGTCAATCCTCTGTATATCGAAACCAAGCAGCAAATTGTGCTTGTCCTGGTACGTCAGGCTTTGCGCCAGCTCTATGCTTTTTTTATCATCCAGTCCGTAGGCCGAGCCCAGCAAGCCCAGGCTTATCCAGTCGCCAAACATATTTTATCCCCCCTGGCGGAGTCCCTGTGAAGTATTCCCCGGGCCCCCCAGGGGAAGGGTGTTCAACGCGGTTCATGAGGCCACGCCTAGCCGGGGAAATTCGTGGTCAGCCTTTGCCTTCCCTCAGTCCGTCCAGATAATCCGCCCAGGCCTGCATCATCTCCCGGCGCTGGTCGAGGTACTTGGTGCGGTTGTAGGCCGTGCCAAGGGTGTCCGGAACCTTGTGCGCCAGTTGGTGTTCGATCACCTCGGGTGGATAGCCCAAACGTTCGGCCAGCATGGTCCTGGCCATGGCCCGGAAGCCGTGAGCGGTGATTTCCGTCTTGGTGTCGTAGCCGAGAGTTTGCAGCGCTTTGTTGATGGTGGCGTTTGAGATGTGCCGCCCATGACGGCAGCTTGGAAACACCCACCCGCTTTCAACCGTCAGCCCTTGCAAAGTGGTCAGAATCGCCACAGCCTGCCGGGCAAGGGGGACCAGGTGCGCCGTTTTGGTTTTGCCGACCGTGTATGCCCACTCGGCTTTGTCCAGATCGATATCGGCCCATCTCATGGCGATCAGTTCGCTGGGACGGACGAACAGCAGGGGGGCTAGCTTCAGCGCCGCGCAGGTGACGCTCGATGCGTGCGAAGTTGCCTGGTAGCTGTCGATCGCCTTCAACAGCCCGGCCACGTCCGCCGGCTTGGTCAGGGCCGCCATGTGAGTAGTCTGGGGGGATTGCAACGCGCCCTTCAGGTCTTGGCAGGGGTCACGCTCCGCCCGGCCCGTCACGATGGCGTAGCGCATGACTTGCGACAGGATGGATTTCACCCGGTGTGCGTTCTCAACGAAGCCCATGTCCTGGATTCGCTGGAGCAGGCGCAGGGCTTCCGGTGCGCCGACCTCGGCGATTGGCTGTGCGCCGATTTGGGGGAAGACGTAATTTTCCAGCCGGGCAATGACATTGCGGACATGGCTCTCGGCTTTCCCTGCTCGCCACGTCTCGATCCATTCCCGCGCCACGGCCTCCACGGTGGCGCCCCTCCTGGCCTCCTCGGCGGCTCTCTCCGCCTTTCTTGCCTCGCCGGGGTCAACACCATGGGCCAGTTGCTTCCGCGCCTCGTCGCGGCGTTCACGCGCTTCCTTGAGGGAGATTTCAGGGTATTTGCCTAGGGCGAGCATTTTTGCTTTGTCGCCATGGCGGTAACGATAGCGCCAAAGCTTGCCGCCTGATGGTGTGATTTCCAGGCAAAGACCTTTGCTGTCGGCGACTCGGTATATTTTGGTGCGCGGCTTGAGTGCCTTTATGGCCGTCTCGGTCAGCGGCATCGCGGTTTCCCTCGTTTGTGAGTAGGAATTTTGTGAGTAAGGCGGGTTACTCCAAATCATACTCACAAAAAATGCCGGATGTCAATGGACGGGAATGGACTGAAAAGGACATGAAAAAGGCCGGAACCCATGATTTCTCGTGGATTTTCCGGCCTTTGTTGGACGATAAAAAACTACTGTGAAGCAGACCTTTGTATTAACCAATTAACTTTATGAATTAATTTAAAAAGACAAACATTATTTTTCAAGATACCAACAAAAGTACCAACAAATTTTTCAGAGTTTCGTCGCTGATTGAGGCCAATTTCCTAAAGGACACTACGCGGAAAAATCGCGCTCAATCAAACGGCCATCCTACCAATAACAAACGATATCAATTTGATTTTAAAATGTATTTCAAAAAACAAAAAAAATAATTTGGCCGTTAGAAGTCATGATCTGGCCATTAGCATACGCCATGACCTCATACTGAAACCGAATAAGCCTTTCAGTCTGAGCCCCGCCGGAGGCAGAGCGCCTCTCCGCCTTCGCCACCTGGAGGTGGAGCGTGGCTGGGGGAAAGGGGCAAGGCTGCGAGTGAGCGAGCACCCGCAGGGCTTGGCCTTGCGGCTTTGCTCCAGCCATGCTACCTGGCCGGGTAAGCCTGCCTTTTAATGCGCTACAAACACCAAAGGCCTCCACTACCGGGGAGGCCTTTCACTGTGCATGCTCAATGTCCGCGTCGCGTTAGATTGCCAAACGGTCAGTTGATGCCGTGGCCGATGGTTATAATCTGAACCACCGCGAGAAGTCACCTTCCCGATTCGCCCCCAAGAGTTCAGCGTGGGACTGTTCACCGCTGCTGGCCTGTGCGCCTCTGCGCCTATCAGGTCAGGTAGATCTGCCACATAAGAGGTCCGGCTCTGCGGGCCGATCCGTGTGTCGTCAGACAAAGCGCCACGGTGCGCTACATATCGTCACTGTATTCGGGCCAGGAGTGATGGTCAACTGGTTTTCTTCGCTGTTTTCCCGCAAGTCGCTTCATCTTGGCCCTGGCATTGAATAGCTCCCGCTGCTGGGATTCGACCTTGCGCTCCAGCATCATTATCTGTTTGCCGCGCTCACCGCTTTTCATCATTTGGTCAAAGGATTCTTTCCGGGCTTGCTGGAGCAATTTCCGCAGGTTCTTTATTTCAACTTCTTGTATCTGCTGATTGTTGCGCAGACTTTCAGCCAGCTCCCGGAGCTTTATCTCCTCTGGAGTCACTTCTTTTGCTGGCGGTTGCTCGCCATCCAGCAGGTGATACAGCCAGTGATACCCGCCCCCCAAGGAATATCCGGCCAGGACGCAGAGCAGCATCAGTGGCCACAGCTCCCATAATGCCTGCCTGCCGATGCCATGGGAAGAGAGGGTAGAGCTGCTCACCACCTTGCCCGCCCTGCGCTCCACCAGCACCATCCCATCCTGGGGGAGATAAAACGGGTCCGCCTCCAAGCGGAAGAAACCCCAACCGGGCAACACCCAAGCCAACCAGAGAACAACCAACAGAGGTAAGAAACCAACAAGAAACCAGAAGCTGTGCCATCCTTTTTTCATCGCAGATAGGCCTCAGTGGTTTCCTTGTCAAAATGGCCGACCTCCTGGGCCACCGTCCCCTTCGCCTGGTCATACCGCATCCCCTGCTGCTGCAACTCGTTCATCCGCTCCTGGGCGTAACTGTGGCGCAGCCCATGGCCGCCGTTGGAAAAGCCCAACTCGCGTTTGCTGGCAGACGAAAAACTCTGACTCCAGGCCCGGCCGCCGCCGATGTCATAATGCTGGCTGTAGTGCACACCCCGGTCGATCACCAGGCGGGGTTCCTCCAACCGCCTGGCTTCCAAGGCCGTGACCAACTCTCGGGCCAACACCAACTCGCGCACCAGTCCACCTTTGCCGACAACGGTGTATCTATCCCCCTCCCGGCCTGTGAACCGCTCCTCGTTCCACTGGCGGTGACCGGAGGCTGCCCGTTCACCAGCAGGCCGCAGGGTGAGTAACTCATGCGCCCGCAAGCCGGCATGATAGGCTAACCGGGTGGCCAGGCTGTTGGTCTCGCTCTGGGCATGTGCTATCCTCTCCACCTGGGCAGGGGTATAGCTTCGGGTGGCAAGGGTGCTCTCTTTGCTGCTGCAGACGATCTCCAGCTTTTGTCCCAGATGGATCTGGATCGCTTGACGGTCCAGATCGAGGGTTTTCTGACCGACTACCTCTGAGCGTTCGGCCAGATACTGCCGGGCCTCCTGTTCGCTGGCGCTGTGCAGATCTCCCAATCGATGCTGGCGGAGATAGTCGGCAAAGCCCTTGAGGGCCTGTTCATAGCTCCGGGCCGTACCCAGACTGTGAATCCGACCGTCGTTCTGGTGATCATGCCTGCCGGTCCCCAGGGCAATTTTGCGGGAGACTGCATGTTCAGCCTGGGCCTTCGGGGAGCGGAAACTCGGCATGGTGTAACTCCGGCAAGCATTTCAGATAGCGGTCAATCGAGCTGCGATGGATCCGACAGCGATGGACCCTTAGCCACTCGGCCAGATCGGCGCATGAGGCGCCGGCCCGCCTCATCGCCACAAGTTCGGCCCGGTAGCGGTCCAGCCGGCTTTTGCGGTAGTGTTTCCGCCTGGCCACTGCCCGGCGGCTGCGAATGCGCGCGACCTCGGCCTGCGCATCAAATGTCTCCTCATGTGTCTCCATGGTTCGTCCTCCGTGCTTTGTCGCGCCCGGCGCGGCAAAGCGGTGCTGGGGTGCGGGTTCCGCGCTGTGTCGGCGCCTGCTGACACAGCGCGGAAATCCGGGTATCGAAATTGACAGTGGTTTGCAGTAGGTGACAAACAGTCTTCAGTGTGTCAGCGCTGCAACCACCGGGGATTTCCGTGTCTGCTGCATTGCAGCCGTGCAAGGCACGGTTGCCACGCTTTCAGGAGCAGCCGCTCACCTGCCGGGCCTCCCAGGCTTTCATCTTGGCCAGGATCTGGACCACACCCTCCGGGGCATGAGTGCCGACAGGATATTCATCCCGGGCAACGGTGCAGAACTGGTCACGCTCGCTGTCACTCAGGCTCTGCCACAGTTGGTCACGGGCCTTGTTCTCAATTTCTTCGGCCAGTTGCTGCGCCACTAGACCGGCCGTTTGCACCTCCTGCCGTCTCCGGATCTCCTGAGCACGTTTCTGCCGTTCTTCAGGAGGCGCATACCAGTCTGGAATAACCAGGGTTTCGCAGAGGGTGTTGAGGTAGCCACCCGGATTGCGGATCTCCACCCGGTCACGTCGCCAGGTTTCCGCCGCGACATCGGCGGCCTGCCGTAAACGCCCAGGACCGTGACGTTGCATCAGTCCACCCAGTTCCTGAGCAGAGATGTTTGACAACGGTGTCTGTGACAACAACAACCGTACTCCCTCTGTTGTTGTTGTCTTCTCTACTCTGTTCTTCTCTGTTCTGTTCTCAGGCGTGACATCACGTGACGGAGAAGCGTGACTGTCACGTGACACCGGCTGTAACACCTCGGGTCCTTTTTCCCGGTGCCGCTGTTGGCGGAGCCGGTCCTTTTCCCTGCGGACCTCCAGCTTTTCCTCGCTCTGGTACTTGCGCCAGTTGCGAATCCGGATAATTGCATCCCGCTCGATCATTTCCAACCGGGCAAACAATTCGAGGCCCTGCTCGACAACTGATTCGGGTATTGCCAATAGCAGGCTCAAGGTCTCGGCCGTATAGGGCTTATTCTCTGAGATCATGAGTGCCCCTCCCCGGCCGCACTTGCCGGCCTCGGCAATGAGCATCACCCAGAGCAGCACCAGGGTATCGCCCTTGGGTCCCTTGCGGATCAGTTTGATCTTGCGGTGATCAAAGAGGTCGCACTTCACTTTGACCCATTCCATAGCCACCTCACACGAAGGTGTCCTGGATGAGCCGGCGGATATCCTCCACCCGCCAGGCGGTGATGCGCGGCCCGAGCTTGACCGGGCGGGGATAGCGGCCTGATTTGACGCCAGCCCACCAGGTGCTTCTCGACACCGGGATCAATGCTGGAACGGGAGGCTGGGCCTTGGAGTTGCCGACAATCTGGGGCAGACGCAGGAATCCGGTTTCCGGCAGGGTGCTCCTTGGCATCATTTCCATATTGCCCTCCTTGTGGTCGGGCAACAGGACGCTGAGATCACCCATGAAAAGGTGGTTCCCGGGTGTTTGCGATGCGAGACAAACGATGTCACGCAGCGCATGCGAATTATTTTTGTAGAACGTGCCATAACGGATTGCTCCTCTTAGATAACTAATGAGGATTCCGTAAGAAAACCGGCCGTCCGGTTTTCATCTCGAGGCGGTGGAAAGCCCCAAAAGGGCGAAAAAATCTCTTACATGAAGCTGTTGGATGTCAGCACCCCTGGAAAAAGAAGAAAGAGGGTACTGAACGTTCCTGGCTCTGGATGGATGGCGGTCGTGAGGGTGGACTTTTGCCGAAGCACGGGTGGCCTACTGCACGAGGGTGTGCGGGCAAACCAAGACCCACCGGAAAGAGATCCGTGACGACCTGATGGTGGTTTTGATGTCCAACGCAGCGGTCAGCAGTGCGGGGGACGATTGAGGAATGCGCTGCCTCCATGTGGGCAGGTGACCTGGCATTATTGAATGGTGGCCTGCGTTCCGTAGAGGAACCGGCGTTCTCTTCCTCCTTCGCCTGCTGTGCCATGGGGCGGCGGAGTTGGCCTACGGCCACGAGAACGAACCATCGTTGCCTTATTGTGCTCGCAACGGGTCCGATTCGGGTCCCGGCCGGATGCCAGCGGAGCAACGCCGGCAATGGTCGGGGGATCCTGTGCTGTGCTACCCTGGCACGGATCAGCAGTTCTTCATCCGGGAACCGGGCAGGGTTCTCCGGACTGGGTAAGTGTTGTATCTGTTGTTATTTGATTATCTGTAGCCCCACCGTCTCGGGCGGAATCGGGATTACGCGCACATTTTAGACATGTATCGGTTGGCAGTCAAGAGAGATTATGTAAGTAATCCTGACAGATCAAAATGATACGCTACCGGAATCTCGGCGTGTTTTTGGAAACCCTGGACCACAAATAACCCACAAACATCACTGGAGGAAGGATCATGGCAACCAGCCAAAAGAAGGTCATCAAAAAGACGGCAAGGCGTACCCCCACAGCCAAGCTCATCGATGTCCGTTCCCCGTTGGCCAAGCAGATGCTGCATCTGGTGGTGCAGTTCGACTTGGCCTACGATCATCTGAAGGCACACTGGAAAGAAATGGGCGGCATCCCGGAGCAGGAAGCTCTGGAACTCATGGCCAATGCCCGCCAGGCTGTCGAGGCCTTCTCATCCTTTATGGACGAGTTTAGCGAGAGAGCAGGGTTTGATTATTGTCCCCCGAAGCACTCAAGACCATGAAGACGATGTGCAAAGTGACCATTGATTGCTCATGGTCTGCACGCTTCAGTAAACAAATGAGAGATTGACTTGATTTGCTTGACTTTTTTGTCGCGAAACATCAGGCAGGAGTATAAGGTGCAACCGATTGGGATGTAAGCCTGCTGAATATACGTGATAATGCCCAAGGATCGCCACACCTATGACAAAATCGGAGGCACAAACCCGTTCAGAACTCATTGATCGGCAATTGGCCCAGGCGGGTTGGGATGTGACCAACCCAACTCTGGTCATTCAGGAATTCGACATCCTGGTCGACTCAACTTCCTTGACCACCGCCGAGCCCCCGTCTCCCTATGCTGGCCACCAATTCAGTGATTACGTGCTATTGGGGAAAAACGGCAAGCCCCTGGCCGTGGTTGAGGCCAAGAAGACCAGCAAGGATCCGGCTCTTGGCCGCGAACAGGCCAAGCAATATTGCCACAATATTCAGAAGCAACTGGGGGGCGAGTTGCCGTTCTGTTTCTACACCAACGGTCATGATCATTATTTTTGGGATCTCGGCAATTACCCACCGCGCAAGATTGTCGGCTTTCCGACTCGCGACGATCTGGAGCGATTCCAGTATATACGCCGCAACCGCAAGCCCCTGACTCAGGAGCTGATCAATACGAACATCGCCGGTCGCGACTATCAGATCCGGGCCATTCGCGCCGTCCTGGAAGGCATCGAACAGAAAAAACGCGACTTCCTCCTGGTCATGGCCACCGGCACTGGCAAAACCCGTACCTGCATTGCCCTAGTCGATGCACTGATGCGTGCCGGGCATGCGGAAAAGATACTATTCCTGGTTGACCGTATCGCGCTGCGCGAGCAGGCGCTGGCCGCCTTCAAGGAGCACCTGCCCCACGAGCCACGCTGGCCCAACGTCGGCGAAAAGCTCATCGCCAAAGACCGCCGCATCTACGTCTCGACCTATCCCACCATGCTCAACATCATCCGGGACGAATCACAGCAGTTGTCGCCGCATTTTTTCGATTTCATCGTGGTCGATGAAAGCCACCGCTCCATTTACAACACCTATGGAGAAGTCCTGGGCTACTTCAAGACCATCACCCTGGGCCTGACCGCCACGCCGACCGACATCATCGACCACAACACCTTCCAGCTCTTCCATTGCGAGGACGGATTTCCCACCTTTGCCTACACCTTCGAAGAGGCGGTGAACAATGTGCCGCCTTATTTGAGCAGTTTTCAGGTGATGAAGATTCAGACCCGCTTCCAGATGGAAGGGATCAGCAAACGCACTATCTCACTGGAAGATCAGAAAAAGCTTTTGCTGGAAGGCAAGGAAATCGAGGAGATCAATTTTGAGGGTTCTCAACTTGAAAAGCAGGTGATCAACAAGGGGACCAACACCCTCATCGTCAAAGAGTTCATGGAGGAGTGCATCAAGGACGAAAGCGGGGTGCTGCCCGGCAAGACCATCTTCTTCTGTTCTTCCAAGGCCCATGCCCGGCGTATGGAAGAAATTTTCGACAAGCTCTTTCCCCAATACAAGGGCGAGCTGGCCAAGGTGCTGGTCTCCGATGATCCCCGCGTCTACGGCAAGGGTGGCCTGCTCGACCAGTTCACCAACAACGACATGCCTCGCATTGCCATCAGTGTCGATATGCTCGACACCGGCATCGACGTGCGTGAGATCGTTAATCTCGTCTTTGCCAAGCCGGTCTACTCCTACACCAAATTCTGGCAGATGATCGGGCGCGGCACCCGCCTGCTGGAAACCAGCAAGCCCAAGCCCTGGTGCACCGAAAAAGAGGTGTTCCTCATCCTCGACTGCTGGGACAACTTCGAATACTTCAAGCTGCAACCCAAGGGCAAAGAGCTCAAGCCCCAGCTCCCCCTACCGGTACGATTGGTCGGATTGCGGCTGGATAAAATTGAAAAGGCCATCGACCTTACCCAGGCAAACATTGCCGAGCGCGAAATTGTCAAACTGCGACACCAGATTAGCCAGTTGCCGCGAAGCTCCGTCATCATCAAGGAGGCGGCTGCCGTACTCGCCCGGATAGATGAGGAAAACTTCTGGATCACCCTGAATCACCAGCGACTGGAATTTCTGCGCACCGAGATCAAGCCCCTGTTCCGCACCGTCTCCGAGGCCGATTTCAAGGCCATGCGTTTCGAACGTGATGCGTTGGAATACTCACTCGCCTGGTTAAGCGGGGAAAAGGAAAAGGCTGAAACCCTCAAGGAGGGTATTGTTGCGCAGATCAGTGAACTCCCGCTCTCGATCAACTTCGTCAAGGCCGAAGAAGGTTTGATTCGCGCCGCCCAGACCAACCACTACTGGGCCAAAACGGATGCCAACACGCTGGAAGACGCCCTCGACGAGCTCAACACCCACCTCGGGCCGCTAATGAAATTCCGCGAGCTCCAGACCGGCCTCGGGCCGACACATCTCGACCTCACCGACGTGCTGCACAACAAAGAATGGGTCGAGTTCGGCCCGCAGCATGAGTCGGTCAGCATCAGCCGCTACCGCGAGATGGTCGAGGCCATGATTGCGGAGCTGACCGCGCACAATCCCATATTGCAGAAGATCAAGAACGGTGAAGAGGTTTCACCGGGTGAGGCTTCCGCTCTGGCCGAGCTGCTCCATGCAGAGCACCCACACATCACCGAAGACCTGCTGCGCCGTGTCTACAATATCCGCAAGGCCCGCTTCATCCAGTTCATCCGCCACATCCTCGGCATCGAGATCCTGAAGAGTTTCCCCGAAACTGTCAGCGAGACGTTTGACCAGTTCATCCGGCAGCATACTAACCTCTCCAGCCGTCAGCTGGATTTTTTGAACCTACTCAAGGGTTTCATCATCGAACGTGAGAAGGTGGAGAAGAAAGACCTCATCAACGCGCCGTTTACGGTCATCCACCCGCAGGGCATTCGCGGCGTGTTCAGCCCAGCGGAGATCAACGAAATATTACAACTTACGGAACGCCTGGCGGCCTGATGGATAAGAACCACGAAAGACATAAAATATCAGCGCTAGACCATTTTCCCGGCACCGGGAAAATGATCCGGAGGGCTTGTCATGGATAAGACGTCTGTACAGAAATTGTCATACTATTTTGATGGCTTGAGCCATACCATACCCGATGAAGGGATAGAATTCTGGTTCGCTCGGGATCTGATGGAGCCACTGGGCTATGTCCGCTGGGAAAACTTCCAGACCGCCATCAAGCGAGCCATAGAGTCTTGCGAAACAACGGGTTATGACCCAAATGATCATTTTCGTGGCGTCACGAAAATGATCGAGATCGGCAAGGGAGGGCAGCGAGCCGTCGATGACTTCATGCTCACCCGCTACGCCTGCTATCTCATTGCCCAGAATGGCGACCCGCGCAAGGAACCAATCGCCTTTGCCCAAAGCTACTTCGCCATCCAGACCCGCAAGCAGGAACTGATCGAAGACCGCATGCGCCTTCTGGCCCGGCTGGATGCCCGTGAGCGGCTGCGGGAATCGGAAAAGACCCTCTCCCAGAACATCTATGAACGAGGTGTGGACGATGCCGGATTCGGTCGTATCC
This sequence comes from Desulfobulbus elongatus DSM 2908, assembly GCF_000621145.1. GTDB lineage: Bacteria > Desulfobacterota > Desulfobulbia > Desulfobulbales > Desulfobulbaceae > Desulfobulbus > Desulfobulbus elongatus. Next base: position 3,519 of record NZ_JHZB01000004.1, on the reverse strand, counting down.
GTTCCAAGGGGGATGCGGCGCTTTTCGGCGGTCACACCACCCAGGTGATGAAAGACCGCTACGGCATTACCAAAACCCGCCCTCTGGCGGATTTTCTGCCGACCCTGACCATTGCCGCCAAAAACCTGGCCACCGAGATGACCAACCACAACGTGCAGCAGGAAGATTTGCGGGGCGAGCACGCGATTACCCGCGAGCATGTGCAGAACAACGAGAGCGTGCGCGACATGCTCGGCCAGCGCGGCATCAAGCCCGAACGGTTGCCGCCGGAAGAGGACATCAAAAAGCTGGAGCGCCGGGTCAAGACGGAAGAAAAGAAGCTCGTCAAACAGTCAGGCAAGCTGCCCAACCCGAAGCTCGAAGAGTGAACAAAGAACCCATAACCACAGGAGTATTGACCGAGACTCCTGCCGGGAACCAAGGAAAATAACATGCTGCAAAACAACCCCGAACTCAAAAGCAAGATCGACCAGTTGTGGAACAAATTCTGGTCCGGTGGCATCTCCAATCCGCTCACAGCCATCGAGCAGATCACCTACCTACTGTTCATGAAACGGCTCGACGAGCTGGACCAGAAAAAACAGGCCGATGCCGATTGGACCGGTGAACCTTACACCGCCAAATTCGACGGTCCGTGGATTCCACCCGAATACCGCAACCAGGAAAAGCCCGAGCAATACGCGGTTGAAAAGCGCAGCCTGCGCTGGAGCGAGTTCAAACGCATGCAGGCCGAGGACATGCTCCAGCACGTCCAGACCAAGGTCTTCCCCTTTCTCAAGGATTTAAACGGCACCGAGTCCAGCTTCACCCGCCACATGAAAAACGCTGTCTTCATCATCCCCAAACCGGCGCTGCTGGTGGAGGCGGTCAAGACCATCGACGAGATCTTCGAGGTTATGGAGCAGGACTCGCAGGAGAAGGGTCAGGCCTTTCAGGACATCCAGGGCGATGTCTATGAGATGCTCCTCTCCGAGATTGCTACGGCGGGCAAGAACGGCCAGTTCCGCACCCCGCGTCACATCATCAAGCTGATGACCGAGCTGGTGCGGCCGCAACTGGGCCACCGCATCGGGGACCCGGCCTGCGGATCCGGCGGCTTTTTGCTGGGAGCGTATCAGTACATCGTCACCCAACTGGCTATTAAGGCGGGAACCAATGACCTGAAGCCTGATGAAGATGGGTTTGTTCGAACATCTGTAGCAGCTGCCTTCGACGAAAAAAGGCAGGCCATTCTGCAAGCCTCCCTCTTCGGCTACGACATCGATGCCACCATGGTGCGCCTGGGGCTGATGAACCTGATGATGCACGGCATCGACGAGCCCAACATCGACTACAAAGACACCCTCTCCAAGAGCTACCTTGAGGAGTCCGAATACGACATCGTCATGGCCAACCCGCCCTTCACCGGCAGCATCGACAAGGGCGACATCAACGAAAACCTGACCCTTGCCACCACCAAGACCGAACTGCTTTTTGTCGAGAATATCTACCGCCTGCTGAAAAAGGGCGGCACCGCCTGCGTCATCGTCCCGCAGGGGGTGCTGTTCGGCTCCGGCAAGGCCTTCAAAGACCTCCGTGAAAAATTGGTGACCCGCTGCGACCTCAAGGCTGTCATCACCATGCCCAGCGGCGTGTTCAAACCCTACGCCGGGGTCAGCACCGCGATTCTATTGTTTACCAAAGTCTGGGGGGTAGGAGACGATAAAGCCGCCAAGGACAAGCCAGCCACAGAAAAGGTCTGGTTTTACGAGATGCAGGCCGACGGCTACTCGCTGGACGACAAGCGCAGCAAGCAGGAAGGGTATGGGGATTTGCAAGATATTGTTGACCGGTTCCATGCACGCAATCCCGAGACCGATATCGACCGCACCGCGAAATGGTTTTGTGTGGCGCGGGGGGATATTGAGGCTGAGGGGTATGACCTGTCTTTGTCCCGGTATAAGAAAGATGTATTTGAGGAGGTGGCGTATGAGCTGCCTGCGGTGATCCTAGAGAGGCTGCTGCAGGAGGAAGTCGGGAATGTGGACGAGGCTGAACTGAAAAAGATTCAAAACGGAATTGTACGGGAGTTACTGGAGTTGAGGGAGATGATTGGATGAAAAAGGCTCCTATCAGCTCTATTGCGGATGTTACCGCAGGGCAAGGCGCCCCCAAGCCGGATGAATTTGCAGACAGCGGCATTCCTTTCGTTCGCGCTGGCAGTCTGGAAGATTTGCTCGCTGGTAAAAGCGAATCCGACCTTGAACTGGTGCCTGCCGAAACAGCCAAGAAGCGAAAGCTGAAACTCTACCCGAACGGCTCGATTCTTTTTGCGAAAAGCGGCATGTCTGCGACCAAGGATCGCATTTATGTTTTGCAGAATCCTGCCTATGTCGTCAGCCACCTGGCGATCCTGACTTCAAAAGACAACGTTTTTAGGGATTATCTTCGGCTTGCGCTCAAACAGTTTCCACCTTCAAGCCTCATCAAAGACCCTGCCTATCCAGCCATCGGACTCGGGGAGATTCAGGGCTACGAAATTCCGGTCCCCGAAGCAATCGATGACCAAAAGCGTATTGCCCATCTGCTCGGCAAGGTGGAAGGGCTGATCGCCCGGCGCAAACAACACCTGCAACAACTCGACGACCTGCTCAAAAGCGTCTTTCTGGAGATGTTCGGTGACCCCGTGCGGAATGAGAAGGGGTGGGATAAACCGGAATTGAAACATTTTGGCAAGATTTCGACGGGAAATACTCCGCCAAGAAAAGACCCGTCCAACTATTCGAGCAGACACATTGAATGGATAAAGACTGACAATATTTCGGCTGACTCTGTTTTTATAAGTCAGGCCGCAGAATACCTTTCAGAAACTGGGGCAACCAAAGCGCGAACAGTAACGAAGGGCGCTCTTATGGTGGCCTGTATAGCTGGAAGCGTTGAGTCCATCGGGCGGGCGGCACTGACAGACAGAACAGTTGCGTTTAACCAGCAAATCAACGCCATTCAGCCAAAGAAGGATATTAATCCGTTCTTTTTGTACGTCTTGTTCAAGATTTCCAAAGCCTACATCCAAAGTCATGCGTCAAAGGGGATGAAGAAAATCTTGACCAAAGGCGACTTCGAAAAGATCACGATGATCAAGCCGCCGGTCGAGCAGCAAAACCAATTCGCCGCTATTGTCGAAAAGGTGGACGCCCTAACAGCCCGTTGAAAAAGCCATGTTTCCGGGAGCATGCACTCGGTACGGCACGCCAAGCCGATCAAGACAAACCGGCACCGGTCAAAACATGCCCTGGAGGAATTTTATCCGTAGCGCGAAATCCGGTTACGAGGAGCAATACAAGGCTCCCTACAGGCCAAAACAGACGAACAACCAGGCCGGCCATCTCTCTGGGAGTGCCGTGCCGGTACAGATGACGCATCACCAGACCAAGATTGTAGCCAGCGGCATGCATCAGGTAGCGTTTGGCAACATTGTCCATACCGCGAAGTGTCATGCGGCCCAAGTTGCCGCTGCATTTGAGGAAGGCGAAGCTTCGC